>CALWTU010000062.1 GCA_944384515.1 uncultured Clostridia bacterium | reverse complement strand
GTTACATTCATACCAACGGACTCAAGAAGAGCAACGTTTACGGGAACTACGAAGAACGCACGGATCAAATCAATAAAGTAGTCAGATGCAAGAATATACATCTTATGCTTCGAAAGTGTTGTGGACTTCATGTACTCAAACATGTAACCTCTGTTGTCAACAGTCTCGTCATAGTCTGCGTCTCTGAACTCAAAGTAGTTCTCGCCGCTGCCGTAGCTTGTTGAGTAAAGGTTAGCAAATGTACCCTTAAGAGATGCGCCTACCATATCGTAAACAAAGTTACAGTAGATATCGGGAGCATCCTTTGTTGTACCTGAAGAAACGTTGGCATACATTCTCTCAATATTATCGCCCCAATCATATTCAGCAGTGTTGGGATAATACTGATACCTAACAGAAACTTTCGTTTCAAGGTAAGCGTTAGTATTTCTCTCCGCTACGTCATCGTCGATAGACTCCATAGCGTTGATGTCCTCGCCCGCAAGATATCTCTCACATCCGGACGGAAGCTCATCCTGACATGTGTTGTTTGTCATCTGGAAGATAATGCTGGTCTCGTCCCAAGTATACTCAGGTTTATCACCGATATCGGTCATATCCTTGCCACACTTATCGCACTTGTTGTCGCCGTTTGCATCTACATGCTGACAAACTTCGGCCATTGTTTCGCCACACTTATCGCACTTGCCGTCTTTATTCTCGTCAACGTGTTCACATGTTGGCGTATCGGGATCGTCTCCACATGAAGAAAGAATAGCCATGGTGCCAAAGAGCATTGTCAATGTAAGAATCAAACAAACAATTTTCTTTTTCATTTTTTTCTCCTTTTTCAGAATTTTTTTGAGTTAAAACAACTCATTCAAAAGTTTTGTGCCCCCCTCCCGATTGATATCACACTCGCCCTAAGAGGAGAGCCAAGGGATCAGGCAAGAGGCAGTAAGCCTCAATCACTCCACTTTTTCGAAATTATAATAGCACAAAAGATGTGCTAAGTCAAGAAAGATATTATGTACATTTTACATTTCTACCTTTTGTACAATTAGACATTGTTTATTTTGTATATTCTCACTAACGTTTTCTTAATTATTTTTTTACTGTTTATTTCCTTTGTTAAAAAAGCATATTACTCTTGTTAATAACTGTAATTTTGCCGTTTTCTTCATGCCCGCGTCAATGCCTCTGACGTGTCATGCGAGAGCTCATCTCTTTTGTTATTTCAAGCGTCAGCTTTTCACCTTTCATAAAGTTTACGACCTCTCTTACTATCCTCTCGCCTACAATTTTCCGCCTGTCGACAGTAGGTCCGGCTCTGTGCGGCAGAAGATAAACGTTCTTCATACTGCGAAGCGGGCTGTTTTGGTCAAGCGGCTCTTTTGTGAATACATCAAGAACACAGCGAACTTCCCCCCCGCGCCGCAGAAGCACCTCGATCATCTCATCTTCACAGATAACGGCTCCCCTTGCGGTATTTATGAATATACTGCCGGGCTTCATAAGTTCAAAGTGCCTGCCCCGTATCATGCCCTCGGTACGCGGGGTAAGGGCAGAATGCAGAGAAACTATTTTACAGGTCTCAAAAATTTCGTCAAGATCGGTCTGTACCGCGCCGACACTGCCGAGAAAATCGCCGTCTATAGCATGAGATGAGTAGATTTTCATTTTGCAGTTAAACGCCGTGAGCATCTTCATCAAATATCCGGATATTGTGCTCTTTCCTATTATTCCGACAGTGCTGTCAAGCAATCCCTCGGTCGGTCTGATGCCGTCGGCATGCCAAAGCCCGCCTCGCATTGCATTGATGTCGTCGGGAATTGAGCGCAAAGCAGTCAGCATATACGCAACCGTGCCCTCCGCTACCGAAACGGCATACAGCTCGTTTCCGCTTACAACCTTGATGCCTCTGTCGTATATACCACCGTCTACAAGGTCGCCGACACTGCCTCCGACATGCGCAACAAGTTTCAAGCTTTCGGTGTTTTTACAGTCGGGCAAATACGGCGCCCCCCAGCCTGTTATAACTGCGTCATACCCGCCGATAATTTCCGAAAACTCCTCTGCGGTAAGATTTTCATCTTTTTCATTAATCCCAACCTCATCCGCATTTTCTCTGAGATAATCAATGCTCTCTTTTGTCAGAAAACCGTCCTTTAAACCGAAACCCCCAATGGCAATATAAACCTTCATATTACGTCCTCCAAACGCTTTTTATTTGATTCTTAAACTTGTATACTTAATTTGATTTCTAAGCAGTTATATCAAAATTTAACACCGTTACAGCCGCGGACGGCTTGATTGCCTATACGGTAGCACAATCTGAGGATATTAAAAACATGAGAAAATCTCCGATTAAAAAACTTTTTTGTCCGTCTCTCTTGTCGCCGCAATTTTCCCGCTGTGCCCTTCTCACTGTCATTTTGTCACAGTTTTTTCTCACCGTTATTTTCACGCTGTACTTTATCCGCGTTTTTCTTCTCCTTTAAATTTTCTCCGTTTGATATGCCGTTATCATGAATGCGGCTGTCGGATTGCTTGTTCTTGTCCCTCTCTCTGATAATCTTTTTGAGTAGCTGCGGATCTATTTTAATGTTTTTAAAACGCGACGAGAGTATTATTATAATTTGCAGAGGCACTCCTATCAGGAAGAACAGCGTGTACTGCCACAGCATATAAAAAGACAGAATGGTGCTCCAAAGCATCACTGTCAGAATTAAAAAATTAAATTTCGGTTTTCCCCAAAGCGAGTTGAAAACAAGGGCAACTATCATACATATGGGTGTTGCATACAAAAACACCGTCTCAAGCCGTACTCCGTCAAGCGCTATCTTCAGAGTTACATATATGATTGTGGCAATAAGATAAACCATAGAGCAGCTTATGAGCGTAATAATGAGATGATTTGATTTTCTTGTCTTGTCCTCTCTCAGTGTATGTGTTTCACAGAGAAGATAATCCACACTGACTCCGAAAAGGTCTGCAATTCTCTTTAGGACGACAATATCGCAAATTGCCTCTCCTCTCTCCCATTTGGATACGGCTTTGTCCGAGTAATTTATCTTCTCGGCAAATTTAGCCTGTGTAAGACCGTTTGCCTTTCTCAGTTCCGCAATATTTTTGGCAATAATAAGTTTTAAATCCACTTTTTGCTCCTTATGTAAACAATTGTTTGCACATAATATTATATCATAATTTGCCAAACAAGTCAATAGTTTACACTCTACTTTCAGGCTATATCGAATTTTGCGGTAGAATTTTGTAGCTTAAAAGTAGAATTTCAACATTTTGAAGTAGGTGGATTTATTTTTTCGGGTCGGCTATAATAGTAGTGTGATGAAATTCATGACATTTTTTGGTAAATATCAAATATGCAGGACCTTAATTTTCAAAAGCGGTGCTTTTTTAAAAAGAGTAACATTTCAAGATGGAAAAGGCACACAAAAGAGCAAATTTAGCTCTATCCTTTTTGCGGGCCGGTATAACAGTTTTTTCGGATTTGCTTTAAGATTCTGCAATTTTGATGCAATTGATCTTGCCTCTGCCAAATTGGCAAACAAACAAAAATTAAGCCGGAAAGAGAGTTTATTATGAAAGAAAACATGATTGATGAGAGCAAAATTTTATCTCTGAGAGAGATCTTGTCAAAAGCGGCGACGGAGTGCCCCGACAAATGGGCTTATCGCTACAAAAGAAACAATTCTGTTGTAAATGTTACATTTAAACAGTTCTATAACGACACCCTCAGCCTCGGCGCATATCTTACCGAGAGGGGATATTCAGATACGCATATTGCCATTGTCGGTGAGAACTCATACGAGTGGATAACCGTTTTCCTCACGGTTTTAAACACAAGCGGAGTGTTTGTACCGCTTGACAAGGAACTGCCGACAGACGACCTGATAGGCCTTATAAACGAGAGCGACTCAACGCTGATTTTCTGCGACAAAAAGCATGAGACAGAGCTTGCCGGTCGGCTCGGAGAAATTCCCGGGATAAAGGAAATTATTACATTTGAGCGTGAGACGACAGAGGGAAACCTCATCTCCTACGCCGAGGCTATGAAGGAGGGCGCTGCCCTTGACAAGAGCCGTTACCTAAACCTTGAGATAGACGAGAACGCTCTCAAATATTTGGTTTATACCTCCGGAACGACGGGTATTGCAAAAGGCGTTATGCTCTCAATGCGCAACATAAGGTACACAATACATTACGGAGTAAAACTGCAAAAAATGCTTGATTGCGGTCTGTCAGTCCTTCCCTATCATCATACTTATGAGGCGGTTTGCGACCTGCTTGCGGCGCTTCACGAACACACGACAATATGTATAAACGACTCGTACAAGAATGTATCTCAAAACCTCAAGCTTTTTAAGCCCGACTACCTCTATATCGTGCCGATGTTTGCCGAGTTCTTTAAAAAGGCAATTCTCAAGGAGGCGGAGAGAAAAGGCAGTCTTAAAAAGCTCCTTAGGGGAATTAAAATTTCAAATTTCTTAAGGAAAATCGGAATTGACCTCAGAGGCGTGTTCTTTAAAGAGATTAAACAGTCCTTTGGAGGCAATCTCACGAAAATCAACTGTGGCGGAGCGCCCATCTCCCCCGAAACAGTGGATTTCTTCATTGATATAGGATTTAAATTTCACACGGGTTACGGCATAACCGAATGCTGTCCGATAGTTGCGGGCAACAAAGACGGCTGCCTGACAAACGACACCGTCGGCGGCATAATGCAATGCATGCAGGTCAAAATAGACAACCCCAACGAAAACGGCGAGGGCGAAATAATTCTCAAGGGCGACAATGTAATGATGGGCTATTACAAGCGCCCTGACCTGACGGCTGAGGTACTTTCCGACGGATGGTTCAGTACGGGAGACTACGGAGCAATCACCAAACAAGGCTTCCTTAAAATTACGGGAAGAAAGAAAAATCTAATAGTACTTAACAACGGCAAAAACATCTATCCCGAAGAGCTGGAAAACCAGATTTCACAGATCGAGTATATTACGGAAGTTATTGTCCGCGGTGTAAAAGACGGCGAGAATGGCGAGGTCGGTCTCCTGGCGGAGGTCTACTGCGAGAACCCCAAGAGCGAAGAGGAAATTCTCTCTGACATACGAAAGATACAGAGCAAAAATCCGTATTATAAGCGCATCAGCGAAGTAAAACTCAGAACAGAGCCCTTCCCCAAAACGACTACCAAAAAGATAAAGAGATAAAGTATTACGAAAAACCAAATACCTCTACAGGCGGCGTGTGCATAATGAGAAACATTTACATGGGAGGACTTCCCCGAACAGTAATACCTATACAGGCGGCGTGTGCATAATGAGAATTTGCACACGCCTTTTAATGAGAGAGCCCCGAAAATCATAAAAATCCATAAAAGGTCTGTATCGCTTTTGAAACAAAAACCATAAAGGGCTTATACTGCTGTTTGAAAATAATTTTTTCGGCACGGCTGAGCTTTTTTTCTTAAGCTGCGCTCTGTGAAAAAGATTAAAAAGCAATACAGCATCCAAAAAAACA
>CALWTU010000061.1 GCA_944384515.1 uncultured Clostridia bacterium | reverse complement strand
TAAATTCCACCCCCTCATATGAAAAGAAAGAGGAAGAGGTAGGATTGATTACCGTTGACAGCCTTTTGGAAAATACCGAGTGCGATTATATAAAATACGATGTTGAGGGGGCCGAGCTTGAGGCGCTGTGCGGCTCGGAGCAGAGCATTTTAAGCGGTTCTCCGCAGCTTTTGGTGTCTCTTTATCACAGGAGCCGGGATATATTCACTCTTCCACTATTGCTGAAAGAGAAGTATCCGTGGTATAAGTTTTATATAAGGCGGCTTTTGACTGTTCCCGCATGGGAAGTCAACCTGATAATGATACCGGATAAACTGAAATAAACTATCAAGTTGTAATAAGAGGATAAAAAATGAAAAGACCTGAAATTCTTTCTCCTGCCGGAAATTTTGAAAAAATGAAGGCGGCGATTTTGTACGGCGCAGATGCCGTTTATATGGCGGGCGAGTGCTTCGGAATGCGCGCGGCGGCAGATAATTTTTCAGTTGAAGAGCTTAAAGAGGCTGTTGAATATGCGCATGGGAAAGGTGTAAGAATATATCTTACCGTCAATACCATGCCGAGGGAGTATGAGTATCCTTTGCTGAAAAAATATCTTTTGGAGATAAAAGACATAGGAATAGACGCGCTTATCGTTGCTGATATCGGAGTTTTGATGCTGGTCAGGGAACTGCTCCCCGATATGGAAATTCACATTTCAACCCAGGCAAATGCCGTCAGCAGTATGGACTGTAAGGCATGGCATGCGCTCGGAGCAAAAAGAGTGGTTCTGGCAAGAGAACTTACACTTGAGGAAATCAAGGCGATAAGAGCCGCAATAGGGGATGAAATAGAGCTTGAATGCTTTGTTCACGGCTCAATGTGCATTTCATACAGCGGACGCTGTCTTTTGTCGGGAAATATGATAGGCAGGGACGCAAACCGCGGAATGTGCGCTCAGCCGTGCAGATGGAACTATACTATAAGAAATTACGAAATTGCCGAGGAAAAACGCCCTGATATGAAAATGCCGATAGAAGAGATAAACGGCGAGACGTTTGTTATGGCAAGCAAGGATACATGTACAATAGAGCATATTCCGGAGCTTGTTGAGGCGGGCATTAATTCCTTCAAAATCGAGGGCAGAATGAAATCAAGCTACTATACTGCCGTGGTTACCAACACATATAAAATGGCGCTTGACTCATATTTCAGCGGCAAGTACGAATATAATCCATTGTGGTACCGTGAGCTTGAATCGGTAAGTCACAGAGACTATGCAACAGGTTATTACTTCAGCGACTGTCATAAGGATGCAAACCTTGATAAAACCTCGGGATACATAAAGGATAAAGCGTATCTTGCGGTTGTTTCATCTTATGATAAAAACACGGGCATTGCCACACTCACTCAAAGGAATAAGATGAATGCGGGCGAGAGGGTAGAGATTCTGACACCCGGCAGGGTAGGAGTTGAATTTGTTGTAGAGAAGATTTACGATGAAAACGGTGAAGAGATCTATGCAACAAGTCATCCATATATGAAATTCAAGATAAAAACTCCTTTTGAGGTAAAAGAGGGAGATATTATAAGACAGGCATAAGCGGGGGCGTTATGAAATTAATAGAAATATTAAAGGCAATTTTTCTGGGTATCGTTGAGGGTATTACCGAGTGGTTGCCTATAAGTTCCACGGGACACATGATTTTGATTGACGAGTTTATTAAGCTCAATGTAAGCGATGAGTTTAAAGAGCTGTTTTTTGTCGTAATACAACTCGGCGCAATATGTGCGGTTCCTGTATTCTTTTTTAACAAGCTCAATCCTTTTTCGGGGAAAAAAAGTGAGGAGGAGAGAAGGAGAACATGGAGTCTGTGGGGCAAAGTTGTTGTCGGCGTGATACCTGCGGCGGTTCTCGGATTTTTGTTTGATGATTTTTTGGAGGAGCACCTTTATAACTATGTTGTCGTAGCTTTGGCACTGATAGTATACGGTGTCGCCTTTATCCTGGTTGAAAAATTAAACAAGGGTAAAGATTATAGAATAGAGGAAGTTGACGAGCTGACATACAAGCACGCATTTCTTATCGGTTTGTTTCAGACTCTGTCACTTATCCCCGGCACATCCCGTTCAGGTTCTACAATACTCGGCGGTATGCTATGCAGAGTGTCGAGAAAAGCGAGTTCTGAGTTTTCGTTTTTCATGGCAATTCCGGTCATGATAGGAGCGTCACTTCTGAAGATCGTAAAATATATCGCAGAGGGTTTTGTGCCGTCTTTTGATGAGGTTATGATTCTTCTTGTCGGAATAGCGGTCTCGTTTATTGTTTCGCTTTTCGTTATCAGATTTTTGATGGACTTTGTTAAAAGACATGATTTTACACCGTTCGGAGTATACAGGATAGTATTGGGCGTATTGGTTATAGGCTATTTCCTGCTTAAGTAAAATGTAAATTTTTATATACAAAAAATAAGAAAGCAACATACCCGTGTCGAGTTATTGTTGCTTTCTTTCTTTTTTAGCAAAATTCTATTTCGCCGTTTTTGTTCATGCTTTTTATCTTTGCGAGCGACTCGATTCTGTATCCTCTTTCCCTGAGTCTGTTTGCGCCGTTTTGATATTCTTTTTCAACCGCTATTCCTGCCCCTACGACATTTGCGCCTGCCTGCTCGCATATAGTTATCAGTGCATTGAGCGCACTTCCGTTAGCAATAAAATCATCAATCAGCAGGATGCTGTCATCGCTTGATATGTAATCCTTTGAAATAATTACTTCATAAGCTTGTCCGTGTGTGTATGAAATTACGCTTGTTGAATAAAAGTCGTTGTCTAAGTTTTTGGTTCTTAGCTTTTTTGCATATACCACCGGAACATTGAAGTACTGAGCGGTAATGCATGCTATTCCGATGCCGGAGGATTCTATCGTGACAATTTTTGTGATATGTTCATTTTCAAATATCCGCTTCCACTCCTTAGCACACTCGTTCAGCAGCGAGACATCCAGCATATGGTTTAAGAAACTGTCTACCTTCAGCACGTCTTCAGACAAAACTCTGCCGTCTTTTTTTATTCTTTCTTCAAGTAATTTCATAATTTGACCTGCCTTTAATTCAGTATATCATTTAGTTTGTTGCCAACAAATTTCGCTTAAATTGTGTTTTGTTAAAAATTCGTTGGTTGCTTTGAAGTGATTGCATCCGAAAAAGCCGTTATACGCAGACAGCGGACTTGGATGTGAACTTTCGAGTATAAGGTGGTGCCTGTTTGTTATAAGCGCTTTTTTGCTTCTTGCGTTAGCGCCCCAAAGCAGGAAAACTACGGGCGTCTCTTTTTCGTTTAGCAGGGATATTATTCTGTCGGTCAGTATTTCCCAGCCTTTGTTCTTGTGACTTTGCGGCATTCCGCCTCTGACAGTCAGTATGGTGTTGAGCAGCAGCACACCCTGTTTTGCCCATCCCGTAAGCTCGCCGCATTTCGGTTCGGGCATTCCGTACTCGTCCTTCAGCTCTTTGAATATGTTCAGCAAAGACGGCGGAGCCTTCACTCCGTCTTTAACAGAAAAGCACAGTCCGTGAGCCTGTCCGGGATTAAAATACGGGTCCTGACCTAAAATTACAACTTTTGTTTCGGCATACGGAGTATATTTGAGAGCGTTGAAAATGTCATTCATCGGGGGATACACGGTAGAAGAGAAGTATTCCTTTTTTAAAAACTCACGCAGCGTGAGATAGTATTGCTTTTGAAATTCTTCCTTTAACAATATGTCCCAGTCGTTACCTATATTAACCATGATTTTCTCCCAAAAAAAGTAGCTTTTTCTTGCATTAACTGATTAGATTATACATCTTTTTCAGCAGTATGTCAAGAAAAAGCTTTATATCAGAATACTGTTTCTATTACTCTTTTTGAATTTTTGGGAGAGTATTCCCACTTATCTATATGGGTGGTGTTGTCGGTGTCTATAAAATATTCGGTAGGGCAGTTTATCCCGTCGGATGCCTGAGTGTCGATTATGATGAGCTTTATTTTCATTTTGTCCGGGATTATACTCTTTATGTATACTGCGGCTATCTGACCTTCTTCTACGTCTGCCTTGTATTCGGCAAGGCCTGCAAGGTTTGGCATCAATTCAACAAAAACGCCGTAGTTTTCAATGCTTCGGATAATTCCTCTTACTGTTTGACCTTCGGAAAACAGTGAGGCGTTCTCCTCCCATGTTCCGAGCAGTTCTCTTTGAGATATGAAAATTCTGCCCATATCGTCAATACTCTTTACAACTGTAAATACCGAGTCTCCTACACTGACTCTTTCCGACGGGTGCGAGATTCTGGAAACCGAGAGTGAGTCTATCGACAAAAGTGACATTATCCCGCAGCCTATATCGACAAATGCGCCGAAATTTTCAAGATGCGTGATTTTACCGGGCAGAATATCTCCGGGCATCAGACCCTCAATGTAATTGAGAATACATTCTTTCTGAACAATTTTTCGGGACAGAACAGCGACTGTTTCGCCGTATGCGTCTTTTGTAAACCCTTTGACTTTAAAACACACAGGCTTGCCTACCCTTGTCAGTATGGCAATATCTTTTACAGGCTCGTTGTTTTTTGTGTACTGCACATCGTCTCTGTATATTATCCCTTTGAGTTTTGAGCCCAGAGATATGTGCAAATTCAGATTGTGGTCGCACATCACGGCGGGAGCCTCAAGAATGACCTGTTTCTCAAGCGCTCTCTCAAGTCCTCGCAGGGAAGAGATGTACTCATGGTTCTGAAAAGTAGATATAAGATATCCCTCAGGCATGTATTCGTTAATTTTCATATGTTAATATTCCTTTTATTTGTTTTACAATAAAGCATATGACGTATTTAACAAATATATGACCGAAAACAAAAAACTGCCATGTTTATGGCAGTTAAATATTATCCTCTGAAGACGAAAGTCCCAGACTTACCTGGATGGCATTGTTTACATGCCTCATTGTTTCCTCATCCAGATGTCCCGTCTTTTCCTTAAGTCTTGTTTTGTCTATTGTGCGCACCTGCTCCAAAAGAATTACACTGTCTTTTACAAGTCCGCCCTCATTTATCGGTATATCTATATGTGTCGGTAGTTTTACTTTGCTCATTTTTGATGTAATTGCCGCAGCGATAACGGTGGGGCTGTGTTTGTTTCCTACATTATTTTGTACTATAAGTACAGGTCTTAGACCCCCTTGTTCGCTCCCTACAACGGGGCTTAAATCAGCATAATAAATATCGCCTCTCAGTATGTTCATCTTAGCCGTCTTGTTTTATGCGAACATAAAACATTTTAATCTCCCTTTTATTTTTTACAAACCTATTTTTACCATAATCTAAGATTTTAAACATAGATTAAAGTAAATCTGCTACCAGTATATGTAAATTTCTTGAAATTGACATTTTCATTACAGAAAAATTGACAAAAATAGAACAAATATTAACAAAATTATCAAAAAATTATCAAAATTCTATGAACATTTTTGTTATTTTTGTCAATTGAAAAAATAACTTCGTTTGTTGTATACTATAAAAGTGATCAGCGATATAATTTGAGCATGCAATGATAATTGACGGGCTCTGAGTTTCTACCAAACAGCCGAGATTGTTTGACTATCGATGAGGATATGGCTTTGCGTTTTTCTCATTTTGTTTTACAGTCGGCATGGTGCTGACTTTTTTTTATTTTGCAGATCAAAAATAATAAATCAGGAGAAACTGTTATGTTGGAAAAAATTAATAATTTTTTCAAAATCAGTGAGCGTGGATCTACTGTTAAGACAGAGATCACAGCGGGCCTTACAACATTCTTTGCTATGGCCTATATCGTTGTAACCAACCCTAATCAGGTTATTGGTTTTAACTTTGATTATGCTGGCATGACTTCTGTTTGGAATGCTGTTTATGTTGCTTCTATTATCGTTGCTGTTATAGGAACACTTCTTTACGCATTCTACGCAAAGCTTCCTTTTGCACAGGCATGCGGAATGGGACTTAACTCATTCTTCTTTGTATCGTTTATTCTTCCCGAGATAGTTGCAGGAAGCGATGCAGTGCAGGGCTACCGTGAGGGACTTTGCATAATTCTTCTTTC
The DNA here is from genome assembly GCA_944384515.1 of uncultured Clostridia bacterium. Classification (GTDB taxonomy): domain Bacteria; phylum Bacillota; class Clostridia; order Oscillospirales; family CAG-272; genus UBA1740. Next base: position 7,078 of record CALWTU010000061.1, on the reverse strand, counting down.
GGGTGTGGTATTCCTTGTTCTTTCAATCACAGGTGCAAGACATTACATTGCCAAAGCACTTCCTGATTGCCTTAAGAAAGCTATTCCCGCAGGTATCGGTCTTTTCATTGCATTTATCGGATTCATAAACTCAGGTATCATCAAACCCAATCAGTATACATATGTTCAGCTTTTTGACTTCCACGGTGCAGTGGTTGGTGCTGAGAACGGTCTTGCAGCATGGAGAGCAATTGCTCCTGTTGTGTTTGCGCTTCTCGGTCTGTTTGCCGTAGCTGTTCTTGAGCACTTCAAGGTTAAGGGTTCTGTTATCCTCACAATAGTATGTTCAACAGTTCTTTACTATCTTACAACTTGGACACTTCCTTCATTTGAGCTTTCTCAGGTTGGTCAGTCATTCAAGGATTTCGCAGAGTACGGTCTTTTCGGAGCATTCAAGGGCTTTACAATTTTTGCAGGCGGCGTAGGCGCTGTCCTCAACGCAATCGTTCTTATCATTACATTTACTCTTGTTGATATGTTCGATACAATTGGAACACTTTACGGTACAGCTTCTCAGGCAAATATGCTTGATGAGAACGGCGACCCGATCAACATCAACGAGTCTATGACTTCCGACTCTATAGCAACAGTATCAGGCGCGCTTCTCGGAACATCAACATGTACAACATTCGTTGAGTCAGCTTCAGGTGTTGCTGCAGGCGGAAGAACCGGTCTTGCTTCTGTTGTAACAGCGTTCTGCTTTATTATCTGTCTCTTCCTTTCACCCGTTGCAGCTCTTGTTCCTACATGTGCTACAGCACCCGCACTTATCTATGTAGGTGTTCTTATGCTTAAGAACTTTGCAAGCGTTGATATGAGAGACATCACATCTGCAGTTCCTGCATTCCTTGCTCTTATCATGATGCCTCTTACATATTCTATATCCAACGGTATCGCAGTAGGCGCAATTGCATATGTACTTATCTCTCTTGTTTCAGGTAAGTATACAAAGAAGGATATTGTTGTAACAATAATTGCAATCCTCTTCACACTGAGATTCTTCCTTATCTCAATGTAATTTAATTTGTTAAAATGCGGTCGTTTGAAATATCGGATGCTCGCAGTAAATTTAAGGTCTATTCATGGCTTTGCCGTGAATAGACCTCTTTGATTTATTAAACGTTTGCTTTGTCAACCTCAGTGTTACGGAAAAGAAGAGAAATGCACCAGATACCGGCAAGAGCAATCGCTATATAAATAATTCTTGCCAGAAGAGTTGTCGCACCGCCGCATATAAACGCAACCAAATCAAAGGTAAACAAACCTACAAGACCCCAGTTAAGTGCTCCTACTATGATAAGAGCCAATGCTATTTTATCTGCTATCATATACTAAACCTCGGTTATAAATTTATGGACTCTGTCCACTGTTATTATGCCACACTTCGGTCTGTATATGAAAGGAAAAAATTACCCATTCAGTCATTAAAGGTGGGAATATCTTTTCCAAAAGACATTTTCAGTTCGTCAAGCGCTTTTTTTTCAATGCGTGAAACATAAGAGCGTGAGATGTTAAGATATTTTGCGACCTCTCTCTGAGTTTTCGGTTCATACCCCATAAGACCGTATCTTAAAATTATGATTTCTTTTTCTCTTCCGCTCAGAACCTTTTCGACGAGGTTTCTGAGTTTTTCAATATGCATTTTTAGTTCGATATTTTCTGCAATGGTGTCTTCCTTGCTTATAATATCAATGTATGTAAGCGGATTTCCGTCTTTGTCTATATCAATCGTGTCGTTTATTGAAACTTCGTTTGAACTTTTTTTATCTGCCCTGAAGTACATTAAAATCTCGTTTTGAATACATCTTGCGCCGTATGTGGCAAATCTTGCTCCTGCGTCGTTTTTGAAGGAGTCAATGGCTTTTATAAGTCCCAGGCTTCCGATAGAGAGCAACTCGTCGCTTTCTCCGTAAGAGGAGTAATACTTTCTTATTATGTGTGAGACAAGTCTGAGATTGTGTTCAATGAGTTTGTTGCGGGCTTTGCTGTCTCCCTCTTTCATTTTTACAAACAGCTCATATTCTTCTTTTGCGGAGAGCGGCGGAGGAAAGTTTTGTCCGTCGCTTACTCCGAGAATTAAATTTATAAATCTGATAAGTGCTTTTTTGAAATTAAGCATAAGAAAAAGCCTCCTTTGCTTTTTTATAGTATATGCAAATAAGGCTTGTTTATTTTCATATTGACGGTATTGTTGCCGTGCAAAATTTTTAAAATTATATGCAGTCAGTTTTTCATAAACTCAGGCGTCAGAATTCTGTAACCCTGACCGAAAATCGGTTCTATGAGATTGCGGTTTGAAATGTTTCTGAATTTTTTGTTCATAATTGAGATATGAGTTCTTATATTTGAAATGTCGGGTATTCTGCTTGTCCGAAAGGCGTGGCGGAGAATATATTTTGCATTAACGGGATTGGGATATGAGCGGATGAGGATGCGCAAAATCATATTTTCCGTTTTAGTGAAGGGCAGGGCCTTGTCCATGTAGACTGTTGTGTTCAGATTGATTGAGGCGTCAAAACCTGCGAGTCTGTATATTCCGGGCGTATAATATCCCTTCTTTATGCAGTGATCTATTATATGATTTAAAACCGACGAGGCATAAGTGTTTGAGAATATTCCGTCAAAGAGAAAATCCGAGTTTACTCTGTCTTTACTCAGAGCAAAAATCGGTATTGATACATAAGAACGGATTTTGTGAATATAATTTACCGTGTCGGGAAGATTATTGGGATTGATTATAACAACTGCGTGATAAATATTCGATATTTCGGACAGAGCTTCCTTGGGTTCTGTGCCATATGCCAGAACACCCATATAATAAAGCATTTCTGCCATTTTAACAGCGTCTTTCTTACTTCGGTCAATAATTAGTATCATAGCGTTACCTCTCATAATAAATTATATACTATATTTTTTTATCAGTCAATATTTTCTTGACATATTTTAAAATAATTGGTATAATCAGGTTGTTAATTCTTGATAAAGGACTGATTAAATGAAAAATGTTCTGATAACGGGCGGCTCAAGGGGTATCGGAAGTGAACTGGTAAGACTTTTTTCCGAGTCCGGATACAGAGTGGCGGTTCCCTATAAAAATTCGGAGAGCCGTGCCGAGCAGCTTGCAAAAGAAACGGGCGCGCTTAAAATATATGCCGACTCAATGAAAGAGCAGGATATAAAACACGCGGTAGATGTATTTGAAACAGAGATAGGTTCTGTCGACATTCTTATTAACAATGCCGCAATTTCGTCTTTTTCGATGTTTACCGATATTTCGCTTGAGGAGTGGAATACAATGATGGCGGTAAATGTTACGGGGGCATTTTTGTATACCAAATATGCACTTGATACGATGATTCGGAATAAATGGGGCAGAATAATAAATATATCTTCCATGTGGGGAATTGTCGGCTCATCCTGCGAGGTTCACTATTCAACGACCAAGGCGGCTCTTATCGGAATGACAAAGGCGCTTGCCAAAGAGGTCGGACCGTCGGGCATAACCGTAAACTGTATTGCTCCCGGACTTATAAATACGGAAATGAACGGTTCGCTCTCTGAAGATGATCTGAAGGAAATAATCGACAGCACTCCCGTAATGAGAATGGGAGAGGCACGCGATATTGCCGAGGCGGCACTGTTCCTTGCAAGTGAGAAATCGTCGTTTATAACAGGAAATGTTATTAATGCGAGCGGAGGATTTGTCGTTTAAAGTCGAATATATATAAAATATATTCAAATATTTTAACAAACAGTAAAAAAACAAAAAAACATATTGCAATTTTCTTTTATATCTGTTATAATAACAAGGCTATTCAGTAGCATTTATGTGTCGAATGGAGCCATACTAGTCGGGGAATTAGCGGTGCCTTGTACCTGAAATCCGCTATAGCAGGGATGAAGTCCCTTTCTGAGGAGTACTTCTGTGTAGTCTGCGTTGTCTTTGACTGTGATGAAGAATTGGTCTTGCGCAACTCGAGGCTGTGAACCATGTCAGGTGGGGGACCAAGCAGCATTAAGCAGTTTATCGGGTGTGCCGCAAGGTTGCCTGTTTGGAGCAGTCAGGGCGGCTTCCGTATGTAGGAGTATTTTCGAGGTTAGGGTGTATGGTTCTATTCGGCACATAAATTTAAGAGCGCGTATGCGGAGTTACATTTTGTGTACCGCCGGCGCTTTTTCTTTTTATAAGATGAAATTCAAAAAGGTGGGTGCTGTTATGTCAGATTATAAAGCTTTGTACCGTAAATGGCGTCCGTATAACTTTGATGATGTATCAGGGCAAAAAAGTGTTACTGATATTCTGAAGTATGAGGTGCAGAACGGCAAAATTTCACATGCATATCTTTTTTGCGGTTCCAGAGGAACGGGAAAGACCAGCTGTGCAAAAATTCTTGCCAAAGCTGTAAACTGTCTTAACCCACATGGCGGAAACCCGTGCAATGAGTGCGAAGCGTGCAAAGCGATAGAACAGGGCACAACCACCGATGTAATAGAAATGGACGCGGCAAGCAACAACGGAGTTGACAATGTCAGGAACCTGAAGGATGAGATTAATTTCTCTCCCGCCGTTCTGAAGTACAGAGTATATATAGTGGACGAGGTTCACATGATGTCGTCAGCCGCATTCAATGCGCTGCTTAAAACTCTTGAGGAGCCGCCACCCTATGTAGTGTTCATTCTTGCGACAACCGAGCTTAATAAGCTTCCGACAACAATAATTTCCCGCTGTCAGAGATTTGATTTCAAGAGGATGACATCCGCTGTTATAATGGAGCGCCTCTTTAAAATATCAGAGGCCGAGAAGATAGATCTCGGCGAAGACGGAGCGCGACTTATCGCAAGAGCGTCAAGGGGCGGAATGCGAGATGCTGTCAGCCTGCTTGAGCTGTGCGCCGGTTCAAGAATGCATATAGATGCTGAGCTTGTAGCCGGGACAATCGGTTCTCAGGACAGGGGGATGGCGTACGGTCTTTTGCGCAGTATAGCGCAGTCTGACTTTGACAAGGTTTACAGAACTGTCAATGAGGTAGTCATGTCGAGTGCAGATATTTCTGTATTCTGGCAGGAAGTTATTGATTCATACCGTGATATCATGGTTGTAAAGAATTCTCCGGATGCGAGAGAATATCTTGATTTAACCGAGGTCGAGTATGACAGCCTCAAGGAGATTGCGGGAATGTTTTCCGCGGCAAAACTTAGTTATCATACCACTCTTTTACAAAATGCCGTTGCCGATATGCAAAGAGCGCCGAATTCCAAGCGCAGCATATGCGAGATTGCGTTAACTAAAATGTGCGAGGCGGGGCTTGTCAATTCAAATGAATCTTTGCTTTTACGCATTGAGGAACTTGAAAAGCAGATTTCAATGCTGAAACTCGGAGTCGGCACCGCTGCTACCGGCATTAACTCGAAAGATGACAACAAAAAAGAGCAAAGCAGTACCGAAACGTCCTTTGCATCAGAAAAAAATTCGCAAGTTTCTCATGGAGAAAAAGAAAATGACGTTGTCATCTTTGACAAATGGCAAAGTGTAGTGGAAGAGATTGCAGGGATAAAGAGCTCGCTTTCCGGACCGCTCAAAAACGCTGAAGTCAAGACTGACAAAAACGGTGTGTTCTATATATATCTTAACGACTTTTTTGCTAAAAGGCTTAATAATAACGAAAACGACTGTAAGATCATAAGGGGAATCATTGCCGCAAAGATCAATAACCCCGTTGATAGTATAACACTGAAAATTATTTCCTTAAATAACAGTAACAAAAATGATTTGTCTGATGACTTTGATGATATTATAAAATAATTTGGAGGATATACATTATGAAGGTTAGATTGCCACAGGGAATGGGCGGCGGACCGTCTAATATGCAAAATGTGATAAAGCAGGCTCAGAAAATGCAGGAGGATATGGCTGCAAAGCAGGCAGAGCTCGAGGCAAGGGAATATGATATTTCTGCAGGCGGCGGCGTCGTTAATGTAAAAATAAACGGCAAAAAGGAAATTTTGTCCGTAAAGCTTGCAGAGGAAATTGTTGACCCTGAGGATATCGAAACTCTTGAGGATCTTATTGTTGCCGCTGTGAACGAGGCAGTAAAGAAGGTTGAGACTGTTTCTTCTGAGGAAATGTCAAAGATCACAGGTTCTATCGGCATACCGGGTATGTTTTAAGATATGGCAGGATATATAGAACCTATTAAAAAAGCGATAGAAGAATTTCGCAAGCTTCCCGGAGTCGGCGGTAAAACTGCGGCGAGATTTGCATTTGCAGTTCTTAATTTTTCCCAGCAGGATGCTGAAAAATTTGCCGATGCCATTATGGGATTAAAGAGGGATGTGCATACTTGTCCCGTGTGCTTCGGTTTTTCGGATACCGAAGACAAATGCGAAATTTGTTCTGATGAGCAGAGAGATAAGAGCACTGTATGCGTTGTTGAATATCCTAAAGATGTAATGGTTATGGAAAAGGTCAGAGGATACAGAGGTCTTTATCATATTCTCGGCGGGGCGCTCTCTCCAATTGACAATATTACTCCGAAGGACTTGACTATAAACGAGCTGGTGGAGCGCGTCGGAGAGGGAGATATAAAGGAAGTCATTATAGCTACTAATCCAACCCCCAGCGGAGATACCACGGCGGCATATCTTGCAAAGGTTCTTGAACCTTATGATGTTGAGGTATCAAGACTTGCATACGGTATCCCTGTTGGCGGAGATATCGAATATGCAGACGAGGTAACTCTCTACAGAGCACTTGAGGGAAGAAAATATTTTTAAAATCTGACATCAAAATAACTCTGTGATTTTTTCACGGAGTTATTTATTTGCACGAATCCGGTAAACTGCCTGAATAAACAACAGATAATATAATAATAACTCAAATTACAATGATGCTATAATTATGTTATTAATTAACTAATATTATTTAATATTATATTGTCAGATTATGCAAAAGCATATTTATGTCTCAGTCTGAGATTATCTGCAATCATAGCGATAAATTCAGAGTTTGTGGGTTTGCCTCTGCTGTTTTGAATGGTGT
>CALWTU010000060.1 GCA_944384515.1 uncultured Clostridia bacterium | reverse complement strand
AGGCTCTTCCCGATATTTCGTGAGTCTAAAGAGTCAAGTAATCAGTGGCACGCTTCTGAGACATCAATAATATTCATGTATGAAGACGGAGTTTGGTATGTTGCAAACAGAGACGATACAACACAGAGAGCAGCTCTCAGCAATGAACCGGGTGTTTGGAATCACTTTACATATGTTTACGCCTTTGATAACAGTGTAAAAGCGACTGACGATACAGGCGCCGCTACCGAATATAATTATGAGAATTCAAAGCTTTTTATATTTGTTGACGGTGTTCACTATTTTACTTTTAACCTATTTAAGGAAGGCGCGAACAGCAAAACGGATATAGTCACAGATGCAGTTCTCCGCTTCACTCCTACTGCAGCCAGTACATCTTCTCCGCAGACCTTCTCTATCGGAATTGACAACACGTCCGTTAACTTCTATATGAAAGGATATAACGGTCCTCTCAAGGCTCTTACGAGTGCTTACAGTGACGGAGAGCAGCTTGCACCTATATATTCTTGTAGCGATGTAGTTTATACGGAAAATTACGTATACGAGGCTCCGAATCAGCCTTCATTTACGGTTATAACCGACGATAAACTTAATGTTACCGAGACAGAGTTCTTTATTCTCGGCGGTGCGGTAAAACTTTTGGAGCAGAACAGTTTGACTGAATCTATCACATCTACACTTGTTATCAACCGTGATTTAAAGGACTTTGAGCCTACATGTGACTTTCTTGTTGATACACAGAATAAATATACATTTACTTTAAAAGAGGGCTCTCAGTATATTCTTTCTCCGGCAGGAGACGGTATCCTGAGTGTACGTAAAGCAAGTTTTGAGGATTATTTGCAGGTAGTTTGGGATCCTAACGGAGAAGTTGTAGATACAATGGATTCTTCACTGCTTGTTGGAGCTTCTTTGGCGTACCCCGGAGATGTTTCCTTCATTTCTACCGATACTGAGGGCGTATATACAACAGTTACCGGATGGATGTGGGATACGGACGGTGACGAAATTCCCGACACTGCCGCAGGTGAAACTCTTACTCAACAAATGCGGGAAACAGCCTATAACATGGGCGGAGTTCTTCTGCTTTATCCGGTGACCGACGAGATCTCGCTCTCTTACGGTATCTATGACTATGATACCGGCGCACTTTTCGGCTCAGATACGGCGCCGTATCTTGACAGCTCCACATTTGACGCACAGTTCAGAGCAGCACTGTCAGTGGCAGGCGGCGACTACAGAGTAGTACTTTACAGTGATATTACAACTAATAACAACTTCACTGTTAAGAAGGGTAACTCTGCAGAAGATATGACAACGCTTCGTCTTGACCTTAACGGATTCAAATTGAAGTGTGAGCGCTTCAATACATCAAACGGCTTCCTCTATATTGAAGATTATGTAAGAATATATGTTTACTCTTCGAGAGAGGGCGGAGAAATATATAACTCTAATTACGGTACATTTGCCGGAAAAGATTATGCAATGGGTAGCGGATTTATCTACCAGAACAGAAACACAAATAAGTACAATACCGAAATTATCTTTGGTGCATACTCTGACGGCAACACTTCTGCATCAGGCTCTAACCTTTCAATTTATACAGGTGTTCTTGTTGACCTTATGGGATATGAAATAAGCGGCGGTATTGACGGAAGAGAGGTTCCGGTTGAGATTACCGTTGACGGCGGAAACTACTACCGTGTAATGGGACCCTCATATGCGATGTTCGCGCTCAGAGACAAGACCAACCTTACAGTTAAGGGCGGTGCAAACCTCATAAGTATGACCGACGGTTTAATTAACGGAAGCAGACTCTTCTCAAGCGATGCGAGATATTACGGACCCGTTAACATTACCGTTGACGGAGCAACTCTTGTTTCTATGTTCCATGACGGAACAATTTCAAATATCTTCTTCGAATGGGGAATGCATGAGAAAAATGCGGAAGGCACAAATACCGATACTTTAACAGTCAGAAATGCCACAATAATAGGAGATCTTGATTATAATAAAACAGTAGGCAATTACAGTATCAAACTTTTTGAAAATGTCAAGATTGCAGGCGAGTGCGTCGAGGATGTTATTTTGGATGACGGATTATATCTTGCTTCTGTCAGCCAGAAGGAACAGTTCAAACAGAGGTATAATATCGTTGAATATGATACAGTAAAAGGTGAGATTCTTCCTTCATCCTATGACTTTATCGAGAATACGCTTGATATCACTTATACTTTGGTAACAACCGACGCAGTTGTTACGGTTAACTGGCTTGATGCCGACGGAAATATTTTTGCTACAACTTATGGTGTTGTAGGATGTGAGATAACTCCGTTTGACGGTTCATCTCTTCCTTCTATCAAGACGGGCAACGGCTGGTATGATTTCGGATTTACAATGTGGGATACCGAGAGCTTTATGATAGGCGAGAACAGAGAGTATAATTTCAGTCCCGTTATGAAGACCCCCATTGCAAACATATCTCTCAAATTCAATGTCAGCGCATACGGAAGACTCAGTATTTATGTATACGCTCCCACAGATACACCTGAGGGTGTTGAGTATCTTGGATTCTTTGAGAGCAATGACACAAGCACTCCTGTCGCTTCTTGGAGAATTGATAAGGTAGTGATAGACGGCAAAAATTATGACAGAGCACTGACTCTGCGCCCGGCATTTGACTATGACAGTACGGTAGGTTACTATATAGGTATTGCGGTGACAATAGACGGCGTGAGAACAGAGATTGTGCAGAAAATTTCAGTATCAATCTTTGACTATATCAAGACGGTGCTTGGTTCTGAGAGTTTTGCCGAGACAGGTATTGAGAAAAAACTTGCTCTTAACCTTCTTCAGTACTGCGAGGCAGCGAAAGTTTTGACAGGAAAAGAGGCAAATGCTGAAGCAACAGCGCTTCTTGAAGCAAATGCAGATATTCTCGTAGCCCTTGACAGTATCGTATATACCGACGAGGAGCTTAATGTTGACTACAGTACTCTGAGCGAATATATAACAGGCGCATCTGTCAATATCAACGGAGATAAGAACTACTACGCATTTGCACTTAAGAATCCCGACGATGCATCTGTTTACTACAGGTTCGGAGTAGATACTCTTGAAAACGGATTTATAATCGGCGAGTTTGAGGAGCCTGTTGTAACAGACGGAACAACATATATCATAAATCAGTGTGAAGAGTTTAAACTTTTCGATATGACTAAACCGATAACAGTCTATGTTTATGACGCCGAGACTGACGAGGTTATAGCACAGGGAACATACAGCCTTGCGGCGTATATCACAGGTCTTGAGGAGAGCGGGGCAGATCAAAAAGCAATTAATTACCTCAAAGCACTTTATATCTACGCTGAACTTGTAGAAGAGTTTAAGACAAATAAGTAAAAATTTAAATTATTTAATAAAACCTAAAAGAAGCTTAACTGATTGCAAAGTAGTAAGCAGAGTAAAAATAATTTAAATAATGAGTAACTTATAAATAATGAGTAACTTATAAAAACGGCCGACTTGGTTTACCGAGTCGGCTGTTTTAGTCATGCGTGAAATAATGCCGTACTTGACGGGCAGTATCTGTTTTAAGGCTTTTATATTGTGATAGGATAAAAAGGCAAAAATTATGCTCTGAAAGAAGTTCTCTCAGAGCATAAAAATCAATTATTATTTATTCAGCATTTTTTCATAAGCCTCAAAAAGGCCGTTGATGTAGGTTGCGCCGAGCGCTCTGTCAAAGAGACCGTAACCGGGTTTGCCTGTCTCGCCGAATACCATACGGCCGTGGTCAGGGCGTACATATCCGTCAAAGTTGTTTTCAACAAGAGCTTTTACAATCTCTGCAACATCAAGAGAGCCGCAGCTTGAGAGGTGCGCCGTCTCTTCAAAAGAGCCGTCGTCCATTATCTTTACGTTTCTTATATGCATAAATGCAATTCTGTTTGCCTTTGCATATTTTTTAACCATGCTTACAACATCATTGCTCTTTGCGCAGCCGAGAGAACCGGTGCACAGGCACAGACTGTTTGCCGGACTGTCGACAATTTTGAGGAATCTGTCGAGGTTCTCCTCACAGGTAATGATTCTCGGTAAACCGAAAATGGGGTAGGGCGGATCATCGGGATGAATAGCCATTCTCACACCGCACTCCTCGGCAACAGGAATAACTTTTTTGAGGAATCTCTCAAGGTTGGCCCACAGACCTTCCTCACCGATTTTTCCGTATGCGCTGATAAGCTCACGCACCTCATCCTGAGTATATGATGAGTCCCAGCCGGGCAAGTGTATGTCGTCATGCAGAGGGTCCAGACCTCTCATCTGATCCCAGTACATAACAAGGCTTGTAGAGCCGTCCTTTGCCTTTTTGTCGAGCTGTGTTCTTGTCCAGTCAAATACGGGCATAAAGTTGTATGTAACACATTTCACACCGTACTTTGCGCATCTTCTGATATTCTCGCAGTAAACGTCTATCAGTTTGTCAACATCATTGCGTCCGAGTTTGATATCCTCATGAACGGGTATAGACTCAACCACGTCAAATACGAGACCGTGTTTTTCGCACTCCTCTTTGAGCTGTTTGAGCGAGTCCTCTCCCCATACCTCTCCGGGTTTAACGTCGTATACAGCGGATACAATCGAGCGCATGCCCGGTATCTGCGAAATATACTCCAGAGAAATGGGATCATCTTTTCCGTACCAACGGAAAGACAACTTCATTTTCATTTTAATGTCCTCCACATTATATAAATTAAAGTTAAAAACTAAAACATTCAAATTAAAACTCAAAAAATGCCATGAAGAGAAAAACTACATTTTTTTGCTCTTCTTAATCTTTATTTTTTTAAGCTTTTCTTCAAATTTTGCTATTACTTCATCGGAGAGGGAGACCTTTGCGGCGGCGAGCATATCAAGCACCGCTCTTACGGAAAAGTCACTCATTATCTTCACTGCGCTCCGACTGCTTAAAAACTTCTTATCACCGTCCGCCTTCCTCATCTCCCGCTTAAGATAAGAGCCGAACTTAAAGAGCCAGATTTTGCCCAAAAAGCAGGAGTTGATACTGCCGACAGTGCTCTCGAACGAATAAAACTCTTGCGGCAAGAGTCTGTTTTGAGCCTTATTTTCAGGTGAATTTTCACTATTTTTAATATTCTGATTTTTATCCATTTAACACATATCATTTCTTAAAAAATAAGTATAACTCATTATACCAAAAAAAATATTTCAAGTCAATATATTTACTCTCAAAAAACAACAAATGCATAACTAATAACATAAAATGCAATACGAAAACGAAAGTTATAAAACGGGGAGCAAGTCCGAGATTCGGAATATGTTATACTTGACTTATCTGCCGAAATTTTATATAATATAATCGGTTGATAAAAACGTTCGGGAAATGTATGTAACCAAAAAAATAAAAATTGTAAAGCAGGGACAGAAAATGAAAAAGCAACTTATTTTTATCATGACAGATACCACGAGATTTGATATGCTCGGCTGTTACGGCAATAAGGATATGATTACACCGAATCTTGACGCCTTGGCAGAGGAGGGCGTAAGATTTGAGCTTGCTTATTCTTGCCAGCCCGTGTGCGGTCCTGCGCGATCGGCTATTTTCACGGGACAGTATCCTCACTCCAACGGTTCTTTTACAAATTCGTATCCGCTCGGCGCAAATGTAAAGACGGTGGGACAGCGCCTTCGTGATAACGGATTTAAGACTTGCTATATCGGGAAGTGGCATCTTGACGGAGGCGACTATTTCGGACTCGGCGAGTGCCCCGATGGGTGGGACAAGGACTATTGGTATGATATGAAGTGCTATCTTGAGGAGTTGACGGAGGAGGAGAGAGTAAAGTCCCGCAATCCGGATACTAACAAGGAGCCTATCAGCGAGGAGTTTACATATGCTCACCGTGTTGTGAAAAGAGCGCTTGATTATATCGAGAAGAATAAAGACGAGGACTTTTTCCTTGTTGTGTCGCTCGATGAACCGCACGACCCTTATCTGTGCCCGGAGCCTTTTGCCTCAATGTATAAAGACTACGAATTTCCAAAGACAAAAAATATGTGGGATACACTTGAGGGCAAGCCTTTCTACCAGAAGCTGTGGGCAGGGAAGCACCTCAGCGAGAATATAGATGAGCTTGTGATAAAAGCAGATTATTTCTTCGGATGCAATTCATTTGCCGATTATGAGATAGGTAAAGTTATAGATAAGGCAAAAGAACTTACACCGAATGCCGGTATAATATATACATCAGACCATGGTGATGCACTTCACGCACACCGCCTGTGGGCAAAGGGCGCGTGTCTGTATGACGAGATAGCACGCATTCCGCTTATTGCATACGGAATGGGCGGAAAAGGTGTTTGCCCCCACCCCGTGTCGCATATAAGCCTTACTCCTACAATACTTGAGTATATGGGAGTGAGTGTTCCCAAGCTCATGGAGGGTGAGAGTATCCTCCCGTCGATGAAGGACCCTTCGCATAAGTGCTATGACAATGCCTTTGTTGAGTTTACAAGGTATGAGGTTGATCATGACGGATTCGGCGGAGTTCAGATGATGCGTGCCGTCACCGACGGAAGATATAAGCTCTGCATACATCTTCTTGACCCGGTTGACGAGTTTTATGATACAAAAGTTGACCCTGATGAACTGCATAACCTGATTGAGGACGAGAGATATACCGAGGAGCGCAATCGCCTGCATGACGCACTCATTGATAATATGGATAAAACGAGAGACCCGTTCCGCGGTTATCAGTGGGAGTGCCGTTATTGGCGCAAGGATGCAAAAACTCCGACTTATGAAAACCACCTCTGTACAAGACAAAGAGAAAACGAGGAGTACGAGCCTCGACAGCTTGATTACGCAACCGGACTTGAGATGGTCAGCGCCACAAGAATAAAGAAACTCATAGACTGATAGGGTAGGATGATGAAAAATATTACATTGCTTGTAAAGCCCGCTTCCTCTCTTTGCAATATGAGATGCAAGTACTGTTTTTATGCGGATGTCTCCTCGCACAGGGATATAAAATCTTTCGGCATAATGAATGAAGATACTCTATCGAGGATGGTGCGCCGTGCTTTTGCCATAGCGGAGGAGTCTGTCTCATTCGGTTTTCAGGGCGGCGAGCCGACAGTTGCGGGACTTGAATGGTTTAAAAAACTTATCTCGTATGAAAAGCAGTATAATTCAAAAGGACTGTGTGTCAGCAACGCATTACAGACAAACGGATATCTTATAGATGAAGAGTGGTGCAAATTTTTGCATGACAATAATTTTCTTGTCGGGCTCTCCCTTGACGGATATAAAGAGCTTCATGACAGTATGCGTGTTGACGCCGCCGGAGAGGGAACATATGACAGAGTCATAAAGAGCGCAGAGCTTTTTAAAAAATATAATGTAGAGTTCAATATTCTTACCGTGGTAAACTCCGAAACCGCCAAGGAACCCGAGAGGGTTTACGACGCACTCAGCAAATACGGATACATACAGTTTATACCGATGATAGATGACTTTGACGCTCCGAAATCAAAATATTATCTTGATGATGAGGCATACGGGGAGTTTCTGTGCCGTGTATTTGACAGGTATTACAAGGATATAAAAAGAGGTAGTTATGTCAGTGTCCGTGACTTTGATTCATTTGTGCTTATGCTCCGCGGCCAGCCTCCCACAAGCTGTGCGCTCAGCGGTTCGTGCGGTGGATATTTTGTTATAGAAGCTGACGGAGGGGTGTACCCGTGTGACTTTTATGTGACAGATGAGGAGAAAGTAGGGAACATAAACGAGGATTCCTTCTTCTCGCTTGTAAAAAAGCCAAAGGCAGTGGATTTTATCACCTCTTCAAGAAATAAAGAAGAGGAGTGCCCGGGGTGCAAATGGTTTTATCTCTGCCGCGGCGGCTGCCGAAGATACAGGGAGCCGTATCCGTCAAAATTCAAGTTTTGCGGCGCATTCAAAAAGTTTTTTGAATATTCCTATCCCCGTCTTACGGAAATCGCTAAGATGAGATAAAAAATAAAAACCGTGACGGTTTCAGTCACGGTTTTTTGTCTCCTCACGCCAGTCGTAAGGTAACAGTTCGGAGAGTTTTACAGCGGTGCCTTCTTTTACCAAAACCTCCGCATCCAAATTGTTTTCCCCGATTTGACTTATAAACTCTCTGCATCTTCCGCATGGCGGCATTATCCTGCCTTCATGATTTATTGCCACCAGCTTTTTGACGGTGTTTTCTCCTGCAGTTATCATCGCGGCGGCAGCAGAGTGCTCTGCGCAAAATCCCATTCCGCACGCAGTGTCTATGCACACACCGACATATACGTTTCCACGATCGGTGAGTATCGCCGCGGCGACACTGCCCGCGTCAGCGCTCTCAGATAGCTTTCTGTAGTTTAAAACCGATTTAGCCTTCTCGATTAAAATATCAAAATCCATAAATACCTCCGCTTTACCGAAAATAAAAAACACAAAATTAATACATTACCGCATATAATATGAAAATTTAAGTGCACTAAAGCACCGCACGGCGCATTTTCTTGCTTTTCATCCCGCCGCAAAGCAAAAGACGGCAAACATTAAAGAATAACAAGAAGAGGACAGCTCAGATAAAAAATGAACTGTCCCCTCATGCGCCGGCAAATGTTGGTCGGAGTGACAGGATTCGAACCTGCGGCATCTTGGTCCCAAACCAAGCGCGCTACCAACTGCGCTACACCCCGATTTTCCAACCGACAAAATGTATTATATCAATTATTTTTGTTTTTGTCAATAGTCAGAAGAAAATTAATATAAGTGGCGACTCTCGACCGCATTTCATGCCGCGCTTATCTGTATCACTCAGCCTTTTGAGATGTTTTTGACGAGAGAAGGGAAGAGCGCTTTAATAATTCTTTGTGCATGAGATAATTTGCGGTTTTGTTTTTATTCGGCTTTTTCAATAAAATGGCATAGTTCAATAAAATTAATGGCAGAGCGTGTTAAGAATTTATTCTCGTGATACACAATATAATTGTTACGGCAAAATGGTTCGTCCTCAATGATTTTTGTGACAACCTCGCCCCCTTTAATACTTTCTGCAACAAGCTTTTCAGGAAGAATGGAAACTCCCACTCCCGCCTTAACGCCCTCTATGATTGCGTGTGTGCTGCTGCTCTCCCATATCGGGTCGATATTTATTGCGTGGCTTGCAAAGACAAGGTCTATAAAGTGTCGGCTGACGCTGCCGCTCTCTCTCATGAGCAGGGGCGTGTCGCATAAATCACTCAAATACAGCTTTTCTTTTCTGAAAAGCGCATTCTCAGGGTGCATAATCAAAACAAGCCTGTCCTCGCCGAGCTTCTCGCTTTTTAGTTGTTTATTCAGCACGCCCCCCTCTATTAATGCAATATCAAGCTGATTGTTCAGCAGTGATTTTTCAAGCTCCTTGCAGTTTGAGACCGTGATTTTAAGTTGCATATTGGGATTTTTCTTTTGATACTCTGAGACCGCACGTGGCAAAAATGTATTGCCGAGAGTTATGGTGGCTCCGATTCGCAGTTTGCCGTATTTATCCCAGTTTCTGAGCCCCATTTCCAAACTGTCAAACGAGTCAAGTATATGTATCGCATGAGCGTAAAATGATTTTCCTGTTTCGGTGACGGACAGTCTGTGGTTTATCCTCTCAAAGAGTACTATACCGTAATAGTTTTCTATTTCCTGTATCGCTCTGCTGACAGACGGCTGCGTCATGTGCAACACCTCTGCCGCCCTTGTGATATTTGATGCTTCGTATACGCTGATAAATATTTTAAGGTGCCGAATAGTCATTCTTTTCCTCCATTTGTCATATCAATTTGGGTATGATTTTTATACAATTATAGCATTTTACATATTAAAAAACAAGTGGTATAATATAATAAATCATGTTTAAGAGGTGTGTTATGACCAAAGCTCAAAAATTGCTGAAGTTGTTTTTGTCAACATTATACATAAGCGCCTTCACATTCGGAGGCGGATTTGTAATCGTGACATTTATGAAGAAAAAATTTGTCGACGGGCTTAAATGGATAGACGACTCGGAAATGCTTGACATAACTGCGCTTGCGCAGTCCTCTCCGGGCGCAATAGCGGTCAATGCCGCCATTTTGGTGGGATATCGGGTTATGGGATTTTTCGGAATGGTGGTTGCGGTTCTTGGAACTATAATACCTCCCATGGCAATCCTGTCGGTTATTTCGCTTTTCTACAAGGCATTTGCGACAAATATGTATGTGGCGTTATTGCTTAAAGGTATGCAGGCGGGAGTTGCAGCCGTAATTTTGGATGTGGTATTTAATCTCGGTACAAATGTTATAAAGGAACGCTCCGTGAGATCCGTTATTGTTATGGTGGCGGCTTTTGTGGCGACATTTGTATTCAGTGTCAATGTTATTATTATAATACTTGTTGCGGCACTTGTCGGAGTTGTTGCGGAGTTTATCAAAGTTAAGAGAGCAAAGGGGGAGAACAAATGATATATTTACAGCTTTTTCTCAGCTTTTTGCAGATAGGACTTTTCAGCATCGGCGGCGGTTATGCGGCAATGCCACTGATACAGAGCCAGGTCGTTGAAAAGCACGGATGGCTCACCATGAACGAGTTTACCGATCTTATAACCATTGCGGAGATGACGCCGGGACCCATTGCGGTCAATTCCGCAACCTTTGTCGGCATACGCATTGCGGGCTTACCCGGTGCGATTATCGCAACATTCGGCTGTATTTTGCCCTCCATTATTATAGTCTCAATACTTGCCCTTATCTATTACCGCTATAAGGGTGTCGGTATGCTCCAAAGCGTGCTGAAGAGCCTGCGCCCGGCAGTGGTTGCGCTTATCCTCTCCGCCGGTCTGACGATCCTCATCCATGTAGTTTTCGGCGGACAGAGCGCCGCGCTTGCAAATGTGGAGTGGCACATGCTTGTTATATTCTGTATAGCATTTTTCCTCTTGCGAAAATTTAAACTCAATCCCATACTTGTCATGACCTTGTGCGGAGTAGCGGGACTGATTGTCGGTTTGGTTTTAAACGGCGGAGTGCAGTAAAAGTTAAAAAATTAAGGGCTGTCTCAATGAAGCTATCCAAAAAGTCAGATGCTTTTCGGTGCATATCATAATGAGACAGCAGGTTTTATTATTTCGTAGTTGACTTGTTTAAAAAATGCTTTGCTGAAAATATGATAGTGGTTTTAAAAATTACATCTTCATTTCCCAAGAAGTCTGCTGCTTGAGGATCAGATGAGGTAATGTCCATTGGAGGTTTGTTGAATATAACTATTTTTTTAGAAACTTTTAGTTCCTTGACTTTGATTTTTCCTTTAATTTTCCAGTTAACATTGTTTCCAATAGCATGTTTAAGACTAGATACACGATAAGTTGTCCTGTTTCCAACATAAATTTCTAAGTTGTTAGGCGATGTAAAATGATACTTTGCGTATTTCCTTGGGATAAAAATTATCGCGATGGAAAGATCATCTTTAGATTCAAAAAGAACATGTTTACCACAAAACAACGAAACGTAGGAGTGTAATTTTATGTGCGTATTGTATATCTTTTGTGCGTGTCGCTTTATTTTTGATATAAGTATAAGTCTTCTTATAGTCTTTATAACAAAGATGGTCAAAACAATCAAAATAATCAGTAGCGGCATATGGAAATATCACCTCCACCCTTCTATTTCTGTCAGAAGTATGCTAGAAGCATCACTTAAATCATCATAAAACAAATGATAAAACGGTTTTTTATTACTAATTGTAACCGAGGAGTAGATATTATTGCAAATCTGATAGGGGAGATACATATTTGACAGAGCATCTTGAGAAGCAGATTTAGAAATTTCCAGTGTCGCTTTTTGATAACCTCTATTCAATACGATAAAAGCATCAACCGAAAAATTGGTTTGATATTCAATTTTTTTTAGTGGATACTCATATCTTTGCATCATATTATTAAAAGAAACTTTATCTGCGATGTCACAATTAATAATGTCAATAGAACCTTGTCTTAAATGCGTATAAGCTGAGAGTGGATAGACAAGCATTTTTTCATTATCAATTATTACTAAGTCATCCCCAAAACAAGTTGCGTATGATTTAGCATCTAAATATGTACTCAAGGTTGTTTTTCCGGCAGAAGTTTCGCCAAGAAAAATCAATATTCTATCTGAGATTTTAACTTCGGGACAAGCATTTTCTTCGACATACATACCATAATCGCACGTAGGACCTTCGGGAGACCACGCACGCGCTTTGACTTTGCAATTTTTACATTTAGAACTATTTTCAAGAATCTCGCGCCTCTTTTGAGCTGTTTCGTATAACTGTGTAATTAACGGGTGTTTCAATATATCATCTATCTCATCCGTGTAAATGTTTCCGATTGTCTTGTTGTAAAAATATTGGCAAGGGGCAATGTTTCCGTCAGCTCGAATCAAAAGACCGCCAATTCCGGACTTTTCGGTAAAGTTACATGTTGCAGGTGATTCAGGGGGCGATATATCAAGATGATATTTGTTGTTTAACCTGTTTATAGAGTCTATACACCACATTTTTTGCGCCATACTTGTGTCCAGGTTATCCCAGTTGTCAATGCCATTGCCTAAAGCACTCACAAATGTAAAAGAAGGGATAAGACGGTGTTCTATACAAAAGCTGTATATTTGAGGAACTTCACGATAATTGTTTTTTGTAATACATGTTCGAGCTAACCCGTTTTTTACAGAAGAACGATCCCAAATGTTCATGGCTTGTATAAATTTCTCATAAGTACCAGTTCCTCTATTTGCCTCGTATGATTGCGCACAAACACCATCAACACTAAATTGTAACGTGATATTTTTTTGTTACTTCTAATAATGCCGATTTTAACATAGACTACTCCTTTTTACCACATTATATCATGATATTTATAGTATGTCAAAAGAGTATTAAAATTTGTGAGAAATATATATTTAAAAAATGAGAAAAATATTGTATAATAGATAAGATGTAATGTAAATGGAGTTTTGTATGAAAAAGAACAGGAAACTATATTATGAAACGGTAATTTTCCCGTCTTTGTTTTTCTCGGTGGTGACGGGAGTTTGCTGTGCGGCGGTGATATTTCTTTTTAAAGTTTGTTCAGGCAGACTGATTGGATATTCGACGGGTATATATGATTATGTCAGACAAAACCCGATCTGGTTGCCTCTGCTTATTCTCGGAGCGCTGGCGCTCGGAATACTTTCGATGCTTGTTTTAAAAATTGTCCCTGAGGCAGAGGGCGGCGGAATTCCTACTGCAATAGCAGTTGCGAGAGGTATTCTTAAAGGTCAGACGGTAAAGGTGGGAGCGGTTGTATTCCTGTCTGCCATGATAACATATTTTGCAGGTGTACCGCTTGGCAACGAGGGACCGAGCGTACTTATCGGACTTGTGGTAGGTAGTACGGTTGCGAAGATTATGTCAAAAAAATACCCCGCATGGTCGCGTTATGTTATGACCGGTGGAGCATGTGCCGGTTTCGGAATAGCTACGGGTTCTGCGGCCGCCGGCGTGCTGTTTTCGCTTGAGGAGAGCCACAGGAAATTTTCTCCGATAATTCTTATTATGAGTTCCATGACCGTTATTGCGGGCAGCATTACAACTCAGGCTCTGTGCGGAATATTTAATATGGATTACAGGCTTTTTGCCTTTGATATTTTTGATCCGATGCCGCTGAAGTATATATACACGGCATTTTTGACAGGTATTGTGGCAGGATTTTTTGCAATAGGTTTTACGAAAATGTTTTCTTTAGTAAAACGGTTTATTGCAAAATACAAAAACAAATACAGATATGTAATAAACATTCCGGCTGTATTTGTGATTACTGCGGTCGTCGGATTTTTCCTGCCGTATTCGGTCAGTACGGGACACAGTCTTGCAGATGAGTTGGTTTTAGGCAAAATTGCGTTATATATGATGATAATCTATCTGCTTACAAGAGTTATACTCATGATTTTTGCAAATACGCTCGGAGTAACCGGAGGTCTGTTTGTACCGACATTGGCTGTCGGCGCCGTTATAGGGGCGTTTTGCGGCAGGGTGTTTGAGTATCTCGGAATTATGGATAGTAAATATTATTCTCTTGTCGTCATTTTCGGCATAGCGTCATTTCTTGCGGCATCAAACAGAATTCCTATTACTGCATTGGTTTTTGCGGTAGACGGACTCGGAGGGGTAAAAAATGTGCTGCCTCTTTTCTGTGCCGTGGCTAGCGCGTATTTTGTGGTTCATGTGGCGTCTTTGCCGTCTACAACAGAGATGGTCGTTGAAAATATCAGGGACAGAATTTTTTACAAGGGCAGAGTTAAGACAATAGATGCGTATCTTATAGTCAAAAAGTCTTCCTTTGCAATAGGCAAGGAAGCAAGGGACTTGCTTTTCCCGCCCTCGACAATTGTTATTTCCGTGAATAACCATAAAGATTGGGATATAAACCCATCAGCATTTTTGTCTGAGGGAGACGAGGTACATTTCAGGTACCAGACAACAGATCCGTCACAAACGCTGAGAGAGATAGAGGATATTGTGGGAAAGCAGGATAAAAATGTTGTAATTGTAGAAAAATCGGAGGATTATTCCGCCGTCATACCTGAGTTTTGATTTTTTCCGCATTTTATGAGAGGTAGCAGATGATTAAGAATGTAATTTTTGATTTCGGGCAGGTAATAGTGAGTTTTGAGCCATCCTATATGGTATCAAAATATGTAATTGACAGCGAAGACGCGGCTCTGCTTGAAGCGGTTGTCTTTGACAGGCTCTATTGGGATAAACTCGACGAGGGCACCGTATCCGACTCTCAGGTCGTGGAAGAAATTAAGACGCGCATACCCGAAAGACTTTATGATGTTGCAGAAAAAATCTATTATAATTGGATATACAACATACCGCTGATTGACGGAATTGTGGATGTTATATCCTGGCTTAAGAATGAGTGCGGAGTAAAACTCTATCTGCTCTCAAATATTTCAAAGTATTTTGCATCTCACAAGGATGAATTTGATGTTTTTCATTACTTTGACGGACTTGTGTTTTCCGCTCCTTTGGGGATCGTAAAGCCTCAGAGGGAGATATTTGAGTATATAACCGACAAATACTCTTTAAATCCCGATGAGAGTATATTCATAGACGACAACCCCAAAAATATACAAGCGGCACAAGAGTACGGTATAAAAGGGTATCTGTTTGATAAAGACACCGTAAAGCTCAAAAAATACTTAAAAGAAATTTTCGGAAAATAATATTTAATAAATTCTCAGAGTCACGCAGATAAATGTTGCGCTTTGTGCGGCTTTGAGAATTTGAGAATTTGTTTTTTTTAAAAGAAAATATTTTTTAAAAAGGTATTGACATTTGATATAAAATGTAGTATAATACTCAAGGTATCCTAAGACAGCAGGTTCCGGTAAAAGCGATAAGCTATCCTGCCGAGGTGTGACAACTAAAAATGATGTGTTTGTCCTTTCTCGGTCGCTTTGCGCTTATCGGAAAGGATTTTTTGTTTTAATTTTTATGGAGGTGGAATAATGCCAAGTAATAAAATTCTTGAAGAGAAGAAGCAAATCGTAGAAACATTGGCTGCTAAGATTAAATCAGCACAGGCAGGCGTACTTGTTAAATACGAGGGCATTAAGGTTTCCGAAGACACAGAACTTCGTACAGCACTTCGTAAAGCAGGCGTAGAGTATGCTGTTATGAAGAATACTCTTACAGGCAGAGCATGCGAGATTGCAGGTTATGCGGATATGAAGCAGTACCTTTCAGGTATGACAGCTATCGCTACTTGCGAGACTGATCCTCTTGCTCCTGCAAAGATTATGAAGGAATATGCAGATAAGATCAACTGCTTTGAGATCAAGGCAGGATTTGTTGATGGACAGATGCTTGACCTTGCAGGTGTTGAGGCACTTGCGGCAACTCCTTCCAAGGAAGTACTTGTGGCTAAGATGATGGGCAGCCTTATGTCATCCCTTTATGGCTTTGCTTATGTTCTTCAGGCTAAGATCGACAAAGAAAACGGCGGCGAAGAGTCTGCCGAGGCTCCTGCAGAGGCGTAATTTCTGCAATACATTAATCTAAAAAATAATAATGTTTGTAATTTTTGGAGGATTTTAAAATGAACGAAAAGACAACACAAATTCTTGACCTTGTTAAGGGTCTTACAATTCTTGAACTTGCTGATCTCGTTAAGGCACTTGAGGAGGAATTCGGCGTATCCGCAGCTCCCGTTGCAGCAGCTCCCGTAGCAGGTGGCGCAGCAGCTCCCGCAGCTGAGGAGAAGACTGAGTTTGATGTAGTGCTTAAGGCTGCAGGCGCAGCAAAGCTTAACGTTATCAAGGTTGTTCGTGAGCTTACAGGTCTTGGTCTTAAGGACGCTAAGGACCTTGTTGAGTCTGCTCCCAAGACAATCAAAGAGGGCGTTGCTAAGGACGAGGCTGAGAAGATCGCTGAACAGCTTAAGGCTGCAGGCGCAGAAGTTGAAGTTAAGTAATTTCATCTCTAATAAATACGCATACCGTCGCCACCTGCTGGCGGCGGTTTTTTATTTGTAATGAAAAAATCCTAATGTTATATTGACTTAATTAGATAATTTTGCTATAATTTTACTATAAACAACTG
>CALWTU010000059.1 GCA_944384515.1 uncultured Clostridia bacterium | reverse complement strand
CACCCTCGATAATCTTCTTAAGTTCGGCATCACTCGGAACTCTGTCCTGAGAAAATCTTCTGTAAGTGCGGTTTTCCTTAATCTTATCAAGCATCATAACCCACCTCGTTATCAATAAACAAAATCAAACTCAAAGTCGTAGATACTTACTGTATCCCCCTCTTTTACTCCCGCCTCGCGGAGCTTGTCTATAACTCCGTTCTTGATAAGCACACGCTGGAAGAAGTTAAGAGACTCGTAATCTGAAAAATTGATCTGACCCATAAAGTTATAGAGCCACTCACCCTCGACAATAAACTTATCGTTCTCACGGCGCACGGTAGTTTCGGTTACAGAACCGATATTTCCGATTGCGTTGTCCTCGGGAGTAAACTCAGGCTCATAAATTGTGAGCGGAGGAAGCTCTTTAAGTTTCTTCCATGTCGCGTCGACAAGCTTGTCAAGCCCCTCGCCACTCACCGCCGAGACATATATAATTTCCCTGCCGAGTTTCCTGCAATGCTCGACAAATTTCTTTATTTCATCAGACTCCGTATCTGCTGAGTCGACTTTATTTGCCACTACAATCTGAGGTCTTTTTGCAAGCTCCTCGGAATACTTTTTAAGCTCGCTGTCAATCTTATCAAGATTTTCTGACGGGTCTGTTCCGTCCGCTGAGGAAATGTCCACAACATGAAGCAGCAGTCTGCACCTCTCTATATGGCGCAAAAAAGCATGTCCGAGTCCCAGACCCTCTGCGGCACCCTCAATAAGTCCCGGTATATCCGCCGCAAGAAAACCGCTGTCTCCTTTAACCTTAACTACTCCGAGATTCGGTGAGAGGGTGGTAAAGTGATAGTTTGCAATCTTCGGCTTTGCCTGTGAAATCCTTGAGAGAATTGAAGATTTGCCCACATTGGGGAAACCGATTATTCCAACCTCGGCAAGCATTTTAAGTTCAAGGAGAACCTCCCGCTCCTCGCCTTTTGTTCCACTCTTTGCAAACCTCGGTATCTGCCTTGTCGGAGTGGCAAAATGACGGTTGCCCCATCCGCCGCGGCCTCCTTTGCACAGAACATACTCAGGCGCACTCGCCATATCGAAAATAATTTTGCCTGTTTCGGGGTCCTTGATAAGCGTTCCCTCAGGCACTTTAATTATCACATCTGCACCGTTTTTTCCGTGCATTTTGTCAGCTTTTCCGTCACCGCCGGATTCTGCCACAAATTTTCTTTTATATCTGAAAGCAAGCAGGGTGTTTGCGCCTGTATCAACCTTGAAAATTATATTTCCGCCGCGTCCGCCGTCACCGCCGTCCGGTCCGCCTGCGGCTACATATTTTTCTCTGTGAAAAGAAACCGCTCCGTTGCCGCCGTTGCCTGCCTTTACGTAAATCTTTATATTATCTATAAACATTCTGTCAATCTGAGGAGTTATCCTCGCCCTTCTGTCTTATAATAATTTTTATCGGTGTGCCCGAAAAACCGAAAGTATCTCTCAAACAGTTCTCAATATACCTTCTGTATGAGAAATGAAAGAGTTCTTCGCTGTTGCAGAAAATCACAAATGTCGGAGGATTTGAAGAGACCTGTGTCATGTAGTAAATCTTAAGTCTTTTTCCCTTGTCAGACGGAGGCTGTACACGGGTCATCGCATCGTTGAGCAGATCGTTGAGCATTCCCGTTGTAATCCGTCGGCTGCTCTCTTCGTAAACACTCTTTATCAGCGGGTAAATATTTGATATACGCTGTCCCGTTTTTGCCGAAACATACAGTATCGGCGCATACGGCATGTATGAAAGTGCCGTTTTTATCTTTCTGTTAAATTCGTTTACGGTATTGTTGTCTTTCTCAATAGTGTCCCATTTATTAACTATAATTATAGCGGCTTTGCCCGCCTCGTGCGATATTCCGGCAATTTTCTCATCCTGCTCTGTTATTCCGTCGCCGGCATCAATCATTATAAGGCACACATCAGCCCTCTCGACTGCCATATTTGCACGCAGAACGCTGAATTTTTCTATTCTGTCCTCAACCTTTGACTTGCGTCTTATACCCGCCGTATCAATAAAGTTAAACACGCCGTATTCGTTTTCAACCCTCGTATCAACCGCATCTCTTGTCGTGCCTGCGATATCCGATACTATCATTCTATCCTCGCCGCATATGCGGTTTATAATTGAAGATTTTCCGGCATTCGGTTTTCCGATAACGGCAACATTTATAACGCCCTCATCCGACTTGTCCTCGTTTGAGAAATCGCACTCCTCAACAATTGCATCAAGCAGGTCGCCCGTGCCCGTACCGTGCAGAGAGGACAGCGCAATAGGTTCACGCTCAAATCCGAGTTCATAAAACTCATAAAACTCAAGGGGCACTGCACCTATACTGTCCGCCTTATTTACAACCAGAATAACCGGTTTGCCCGATTTTTTAAGCATTATGGCAATATCTCTGTCATCCGCCACAAGCCCCATTCTGATGTCGCACATGAAAATTATAACATCGGCTGAGGAAACGGCAATCTCCGCCTGTGTGCGCATCTGCTTTAATATCGTGTCATCCGACTTAGGCTCAATTCCGCCCGTGTCTATGATAACAAATTTATGCTCTCCCCATTCTGCCTCGGCATAAATACGGTCTCTTGTAACACCCGGGGTATCCTCAACGATTGAACGGCGCTCCCCTATCAACTTATTAAACAGTGTGCTCTTGCCCACATTAGGTCTTCCTACAATTGCAACAATCGGCTTTGCCATCAAATTATCTCCTTAATTTAATCTCCCAAAACAGCTTCGACAAAATCATAGCCGTTATTTTCACATAAACGGATTTTTACGCCCAAAAGTTCCTCAAGCTCGAAAAGCTTCATACCGCAGAGGAAATCCTGCTCCTCGCGTCTCAGAGCCGAGGCCGGCAGAATCAAAAGTTCAGCGTCGAGTTTTCCTCTCAGTTGCTCATAGATATCCTTGCCCGTAAGCAGTCCGGATACGGTTATGGTCGGTCCGTAAAAATTGTTTATTATCCTGTAAACATCTATTTCTATATTCTTGTTTATGCTCATCAGTTTCTCGCTGAGACCGAACATAAGTTCATACGAAGCAACGCCGGTTGCAACGGCAATGCGCCGCTTTGCTTTAAGACTTTTAATCTCCTCTGTCGAGTCCTCAACTCCTGCGTTAAACTCCTCGCTGAAAGAGCGAAGCATTCCGACTCCGTTTTCTATCTGGGAATAATCTTCATAGTACTCCTCTTTCGGTATGTCAATACCCGCCTTGAGATAAAATTCATCTGCCACATAGAACATTCTCGATCCCTTTTGCAGAAGGTGCCGGTCTCCGAAATTATTGACAAGTCTGATAACTTCCATTGCTTCGTCTTTATTAAAGTCGGTTATCGGATAGAGGTTGTCCCTGTACTTTGTAATACCGGCAGGAACGACAGCCACGCTGTTCATCAGCGGGTAGTATTTGGAGAGGTCTGTAAGTGTCCTCTTAAGTTCCTCTCCGTCATTAACCCCTTTGCACAAAACAATCTGTCCGCACATTGAAATCCCGTTTTGAAAGAGGTCATCAAGGTATTTGAGTACATCTCCGGCAAAACGGTTCTTCATCATTTTAACTCTGAGTTCGG
Organism: uncultured Clostridia bacterium; assembly: GCA_944384515.1. Taxonomy (GTDB): domain Bacteria; phylum Bacillota; class Clostridia; order Oscillospirales; family CAG-272; genus UBA1740. Next base: position 11,021 of record CALWTU010000059.1, on the reverse strand, counting down.
GGTTTGTCGTGTGAACCGAAATGTTTATCGGAGAAAACCTCATTTTGATTATTCTGTCTATATCCTTCTGCTTCATGTTGGTAAGAGTTATATAGTTTCCGTGTATGAAAGAAAGGCGTGAGTCATCGTCTTTAAAGTACAAGGAGTCACGAAGTCCGCTTGGATTCTGGTCAATAAAACAAAATATACACTTATTGGTACATGAATGCTTTTCATCCATCAGGGGTGTTTCAAACTCCAGTCCGATATCATCATACTGTCCTTTTTTTATATCGACGGTATAATCGTTTTCTCCACGCCTGAAAAGTAGCTTTACCCTCTCCTCCGTAAGGTAAAACCTGTAATCAAGAACATCACATATTTCATTGCCGTTTATCTCAAGCAAAAAGTCCCCGGCACAAATGCCGTGCTTTTTCGCAAGAGAATGCGGCTCAACATCAGTTATTTTCACCATACTCTTTTTTCTCTTCATTATTTGTAAACAATTGTTTACAGATTTTTATTATCAACCACGCACCCGTGCAACAAATAGCAGCTGCCGACATGAATCCGAAATAATCTATCCACACATCCGAGATGCTCGGACCGCGCTTTGAAAATATCTGAATGGTCTCATCAAAAAACGCAAGGAGCAATCCGGAAAACATACACGCAACTCTGTAACTTGTGCGCCTTATAAAAAGTATCATGTAAAGCGATATCTCAGCTCCCAGAACAAAAAACTCCGTGAAGTGCGCAATTTTTCTGATATTAGTTATTATAAACTCCCCTGCCGGAGTGTCCGGCGGTATAATCTCCTCGATTATGCCTGCCATACTGTCACTTTGCTCCGCTGATGCCTCCCTCGAAAGAAACGACTGAGTGTATATAAAACCCAGTGTAAATATTATTGCGATAATCAAGACTATTCGCAATACTTTCATATATCTACTCATGTTTTTTTCTCGCTTTGTTAAGTAAATAGTCGGACTCGGATTTTATCATCTGCGCCGTTATCCCGTTTTCACGCAGAAAATTGACTGCCTCACCCGATCCGCTCTTGCCTGCAATGAACATAATTTTTGTTCCCTTGTCTCTGTTAATATCCGTACCCATGCCCTCAAGAAAGCATTTGGCATAAAGAAACTGTCCTTTTGCCACAAGCTCCTCTACATATGTAGGGTCATGGTGAGCCGCTTTCCCAAACCAATAAAACGCAGTTCTGGCATCGGCGCGAACGAGGGTAAATCTCTCATCTTCCTCTTTGTCTTCTTCAACATTACCCGCAAGATAAACTCTATCCGAATACATCGGTTTATGGTACGGTATCATGGAAATTCCGACAATATCCGGCTCAAGCATATATCCTGTGGAATGCGCCATTCCCATATATAGCTGAGCCTCGACACATCCGTTTTCGGCAGACATCTGCATGTACTTGAGGGCAAGCTTCATGTTTTTTGTGACACCCTCGCCGTGCATATAAAGCATTGACAGGTTGTAACATGCCTCGCCTCCGCTCATATTCTGGCTGAACGCAAAAAAACTTTTTGCCTCCTTGGGGTCGTACTCTCCCCCTATTCCTCTCCACAGACAGTATCCGTAATTGAAACTCGCAAGTTCATCTCCCTCTCGTGCGCCCTCATAAAACATCTCTCTTGCCTGCTTATGCTCGCCCCTGAGAAAGAGTACGTCCGCTTTAAGTTTATTATACACTATGTCCCTCCTGTTACCTGTCAGAGGATTTCAAACTTTGTTCCTTCCCTTGTATCTTTTATCACTATTCCCTTTTCGAGAAGTTCATTTCTGATTTTATCCGCAGTGGCAAAATCCTTATTTTTCTTTGCTGCCGCGCGCGCTTCAATCATCTCGTTAATGTAAGACAAAAGCTGTGCGTCACACTCCGCCGCCTGAGGCTCATCTTTTGTTTTTCTGCACTCATCCGCCAATCTTATCAAGTCAAGAGAGAGAACTCTGTCAAAGTTAGCAAGCAGTGCAAGTTTGGTTTTGCCGTTTGTGTCAAGCTTGAATACATCATAAAGTGCGGTCACTGCAAGAGATGTATTAAGGTCGTTGTCAAGTGCGTCCGTCAGAAGCTTTTTGCCCTCTTCAAACTTTACAGGGTCAACTTCCCCGCTCTCGTCAAGCTGTGCAATACGGCTTATAAGTTTATTAAAGGCAGTTGCGGCATTATCAAGATTTTCCCACGAAAAAACAAGATTCTTTCTGTAATGCGACTGAAGACAGAAAAATCTGTAAGCAAGCGGGTTATACCCTCTCTCTTCCAAAAGTGAGACTGTGAGAAACTCTCCTTTTGACTTCGACATTTTTCCGCCGGCAGTGTTTAAATGATGCACATGGAACCAATAATTACACCATGCATGACCGAATGCCGACTCGCTCTGTGCAATCTCGTTTGTATGATGCGGAAACGCATTGTCGATACCGCCGCAGTGGATGTCGAGATATTCTCCCAAATGCTTGCTCGCAATGGCGGAACACTCAATATGCCATCCGGGATATCCCACTCCGAACGGACTGTCCCACTTAAGCTCCTGGTCGTCAAACTTCGACTTTGTAAACCAAAGCACAAAATCAGCCTTATTCCTCTTATTTCCGTCAGCCTCTACCGTCTCGCGAACTCCGACCTCAAGATCTTCTTCGCTGAAATCGCCGAATACATAGTACTTTTCAAGCTTAGATGTATCAAAATAGATGTTTCCGCCCGCAGAATATGCGTATCCCTTATCAAGCAAGGTTTGAATGAGCTTAATAAACTGATCAATACAAGATGTCGCCGGCTCGCAAATTTCAGGCTTCTTTATGTTTAACTTTTCGCAGTCGGAAAAGAAAGCGTCAGTATAAAACTTCGCAATCTCAAGAACGGTTTTGTGCTCTCTCTTTGCTCCCTTGAGCATTTTATCCTCGCCCACATCACCATCGCTTGTAAGATGTCCCACATCCGTGATATTCATCACTCTTTTAACATCGTATCCGATATACCTGAAATATTTTTCGAGAATGTCCTCCATTATATACGAGCGGAGATTTCCGATATGCGCATAATGATATACGGTAGGTCCGCATGTGTACATGGACACCTTTCCGCTCTCTCTGGGCACAAATCTGTCTTTATTTCTCGTCAAAGAATTATATAATATCATTGGTTTCCCTTTCCGACTCCGTAGTATCCTTAACCGTCAAATTCACATAATTATACAGATAATATTTTATCAAAAAATCAAGTTTTTGTCAAGGGCTTTAATTTTAAAATATATTTTTATTTAAAAAGTATTGTATTTGGACTGATTTTTTGCTATTATATATGTTAGGTAACTATGTAGTGTTTTAAATTTTCGTATTGGAGATGATAAAATGTCTGAAAATAAAACAAATTCAAAAGAAGGAGCTTTCACTTCCCTCAAAGGGTTTCACCGAGCAGTGCCCATAATTCTGGTAGCCGTATCTGTATTTATCGCACTGTGCTTTATAACTAAAAACACGGGTGCTTTAGGTAATTTCATGTCAAGCGTTTTGCTCGGACTGTTCTCTGCGGGAGGATATTTTATACCCTTTTTCCTGCTCTTGCAAGCCTTCTTCTATCCCTCCGACAAACAAAAAAACAGGGTGCTCTCCCGTGTTATAACTTCAGTTTTGGCAATCCTTACTATTTCCGTGCTTGTGCACTCGATAGCAAATGTAGGTCAGGAATTGACTTTCTCGGCAAAAGAATTTTATAACAACGGAATAAACGGTATCGGCGGCGGCTTTATCGGCGGCACTGTTGCTTTTGCACTTACAAAACTTATCGGAACCATCGGCCTCATTATTCTTGCCGTTGCGCTGATTGCTCTTTATGTAGTTTTCTTTTTTTCAAGCGGCAGACGCGCGTTTTCGAAGGTTTTGCTTTCGGTTCTGAATTTTTTGTCAAACGTTTTTTCAAAAATCAAGGATATGTTTGTCGGATTCAGAAAACAGCAAAGCATTAACAAGGAAAAACGAAAAATCAACAAGCTTAACCAAGAACAAGCGCCGCTGTTTGATGACTAATTTTTCGCAGTGGACCATTCAATAAAGGATCTCGAAATTCCGAAACTCGGAATAAAGGAGACAAGGGATACGGACTCAATCGAAATAAATCCCTCTCTTCAAAACAAAGTCTTCCACAAATCGAGATTCAGCGAAGAATATTCTCAGTCCGAGAGCACGAAAAAAACTCAGACTTTCGAGAGAGTCAGCACAAACGACTCCTCATACAGCTCCCGTGAAGAGAAAAAGATAAATCTTGATTTCAGCACGAAAAACTCAAGTTACGGTCTGGCAAATAATGTAACCGAATCAAAATACACTCCCCGTTCGAATGATATAATCTATCAGCCGGTAAACGACAAGAAGGAGGAGCCCGTAACCGAAATAACAAATCAGAAAAAGAAATCTTCTTCCGCAAATGCGGAGAGTATTTTCGGCAATGATTTTGAGCCGTTCGACCTCAAACTTAACGAAGAACTCGCAAACAAGCCGTCAAGCAAAGCCGAATCTCTCAAAACCGAAAAGAACAGCGAATTTAAAGAGAACATTCGCTCAATTACTCAGGAAGATATCGACAAAGCAAGGAGAAACGCACTTTTTGAGAACAGAAAAAGTGAGGTTTTGAAGCAAAGAGCAAAATCCGAGCTTTACGATACAAAAGATCTCGGTTTTGTCGTTGAGAGCGGTAACTTTGAAAGCGTCAAGGATATTTTGTCGTCTGACAGTTCAAGGCAGTCTCATGAAGAGCCAGTTCATGAGACGGCTAGTGAAAATCCCGAGTTTAAAGCCGCCCCCGAAAACATTACGGAGGCAGCGCCTCAATCAAAGCCGTATATACCGGACTATGTAAAAGCAGATAACGCCGCCTTCGGCACTGACCGCCCACTCTCTCGCACAGAAAAAGAGGCAACTGTCAAAGAAAGCTTTGAGTTCAACAACAAAACATCAAACTCCGAGGCAAGCGTTAATTACGGTGATACACAGTTTAAAGAGTATAATTCCCCGTCGACATCCGAGTATGACAGCGTGCCCCTGAAGAATAATGCTCAGGATGAAGAGATAACCGTAACACGGAGCATGGTAGATGATATTACAAAACGCCGCTCTCAAGAGCCCGACGAGAATACAGACGGCGAGATAGAGCCGGAGTATACCGCACAGGTCTCAGAGTCGCAAAACGGTTTCTCGGATGATAATGTTTCGGCGGAAGATTACAGAAGCGAATTTGCGGATGACGATGATGAAGAAGAGGACGGGACAGATGAGACTCTGAGTTCTGCGGAGGATGAGGAGTATGAGTACGAGCCAATACCAGAAAACGAACAGAGCGATGTAGTTAAGGGTTACAGAAATCTCTATCCTTTCCTTGATAATGAGGCTGAAAAAGAAGATGACGAGCCTCATTACGAACGCCCGGCACAGAATACAAAAGCGCAGGGGGCTGATTACGGACAAGCTGAAGCCGAAAGCGAAGATGATGACGATTATTATTCCGCTGAAGAAAAAGAAGATGGTTTTGCCGAGCGTGAAACCGACACAGACGATGACTATGATTTTAAATCGACAAAATCTTCAGTGCCCGACGATACGGATGACGAAGACGAGGAGGACTATGAGGATCAGACCGAAGAGGAACCTGTCCGCAATCAAAAACCCGATTATTCCGATTACGTTTATCCGTCAGTCGACTTCCTTGTAAAAGGCAAAGTCGAAATAGACGAAAACCAGACAAACGAACAGTATCAGAATCAGGAAAAACTTATTGACGCCCTTGAACAGTTCGGTGTAAAGATAAGTATCAAAGCTGTTGACAGAGGTCCTCGTATCACAAGATACGAGATAGTGCCTGCAAGAGGCGTAAAGGTAAGCAGTATCACCGGATTATTTAACGATATTGCACTGAGTATCGGAGTTGAGGGAATCCGTATGGAGGCACCGATACCCGGAAAATCCGCTATCGGTATCGAAATACCGAATGAAAAGCCCTCAACGGTACTTCTGCGTGACCTTGTCGAGAGCGATGAGTTTTTAAGATCTCCTTCAAAAACGGTTGCCTGCCTCGGTAAGGATGTTACCGGAAACCCCGTTATAACGGATATAGCAAAAATGCCGCATCTTCTGGTTGCCGGTGCGACAGGTATGGGTAAATCCGTTTGTATCAATGCGATACTGATAAGTATTCTCTTCAAGGCAAGACCGGATGAGGTAAAGCTCATAATGATCGACCCCAAAAAGGTTGAGTTCCACCCGTATAACAATATCCCCCATCTGCTTATTCCCGTCGTTACGGATGTCAAGCTTGCGGCAGGTGCGCTGACTTGGGCTGTTGACGAAATGAACAAGAGATATGAGATAATGGAAAAGTACGATGTGAGAAAAATTGACGACTACAACACTATTGTCAAAGAAAATCCGTCTCTTGGCGATCCTCTGCCTAAAATCATAATAGTAATCGACGAGCTTAACGATATTATGATACAGGTTAAGAAGCCTGCCGAGGATCTTATAATGAACATCACACAGAAGGCGAGAGCCGCAGGTATCCACATGATAATCGGTACTCAGCGTCCCTCGGTTGACGTTATCACAGGTGTTATCAAGGCGAATATTCCCTCAAGAATTTCCTGCCGAGTTGCCTCGTTCAACGATTCCAAAACGATTATCGAACAGTCAGGCGCCGAAAAACTGCTTAATAACGGAGATATGCTTTATATTGCAAACGGCGCGCCGAAAGCAAAGCGTCTGCAAGGTGCGTTTGTTACGGATGACGAGGTTAAGAAGGTTATGAACTTCCTCAAGAGCCAGAGCAAAGAAAACGCGTATGACAACGACGTGCTTGAAGAAATTACAAAGGCCGCTCAGAAGTGCATTAAGACGAAGGGCGGAGACGACGATGACTCCGACGGTGATGATGATGTAAGCGGCGGCGGATATTTAGGCGACTCCCAGTTCCTTGATGCGGTAGAGGTTGTTATAAGACAGAAAAAAGCTTCTACTTCCCTGCTTCAGAGAAAAGTCGGCATAGGATACGGAAAAGCCGCTAAGTTTATAGACATAATGGAGGAGCTCGGAGTTGTCAGCGAACCTAACGGACAGCGTCCCCGCGACGTGCTGATAAGCAAAGAAGAATGGATGGAAATGCTTGCGCGCAGAAATATGGACTGATTTTTCCGCCCTGTTTTGGCATAACCTCAGATTTCTTTACTGCTTATAGTTGTCCTTTAAAGACATTTGAAAAAAATTCTTACTTTATCAGGAGGCCATATGATCACTGTTTTACTTGCAGACGGATTTGAAGAATCCGAAGCTATAATTCCCGTTGACATGTTAAGGAGAGCCGGTCTTGACTGCAAAACGGTCGGTGTATACGGCAGAATTGCAGTCGGTTCTCACAACATTCCCGTTGTATGCGATATAGAGGCAAACGAGATCAATTTTGACGATGTTTCAACCGTTATACTGCCCGGCGGAATGCCCGGAACGCTGAACCTCAAAAAATCGGAGTTTGTCATAAATCTTGTTAAACATGTTTATAAAAGAGGCGGTCGGATTGCGGCGATTTGCGCCGCTCCGTCAATCCTCGGCGGCATGGGACTGCTCAAGGGTAAAAATGCCGTTTGCTATCCCGGATTTGAAAACGAACTCGACGGTGCAAAAGTTTCGGAGCTCTCGGTTGTAACCGACGGCAATATCACCACCGCCAAGGGTATGGGCGTCGCGCTTGAGTTTTCAAAAGAACTTATAACTCTTATTCTGAATAAGGACACCGCCGAAAAAATATCCCGCTCCATAATGGAAAAAAACAACACAGAGGTTAAATAAAAATGATTCTTAATCCAAAGCAAACACATATTGCTTATATCTGCCCGAGTTGCGGCTCTGTGATATACGGTATTGCTGGAAAATTTACCCTCAGCGCAGATCTCTTCCGAATAAAATGTCCGTGCGGAGAATCCGCGCTTGATATCAATATTACAAACGACAAAAAAATCAGACTCTCTGTTCCATGCCTGTTCTGTAAGCAAAACCACAACTATGTAGTGAGCGAAAACATCTTTTTCGGCAGAGACCTTTTCTTGTTAAACTGTCCTTACGCTAATATGGATATATGCTTTATCGGAGACAAAGCAGAAACGGACAAGGCTATTTCACACGCTGAAGATGAGTTGAAGAGAATGCTTGTAAACATGGAACTTGATGATATGAGGGACCTGCAGCCGAAGGATATGGACGAATCGGAGGTGCTCCCTGACCCACAAGTTTATGATACCCTGCGCTTTCTCATCAGCGAACTGAAAGAAGATAATAAAATCAACTGTCCGTGCCGTAGCGGAGACTATGATCTGCGTTTTACGGACAGCGGTATTCAGGTATATTGCAAAAACTGTCAGGCAACATATGATTTTGACATGACAACCCCGGCTCTGGCGGAGGAATACCTCTCAATAGATTCTCTGACGCTTAAATAAAATTTAAAGTTATGACACGGATTTTTATCCGTAATATTTTACAAGGCCGTTATAAATTCCTCTTGCAAAAAGTCCCGGAGAATTTGCCATTAGTTCCGCCTCCTCGGGATTTGATATAAATCCGAGTTCGAGCAGTATTGCCGGCATGTTCGTCTTTCTGAGTACATAAAGCCCTGTGCGTTCAAAAACGCCGCGGTTTCTGAGTCCTGTCGCCAAATTAAGCTCTTCAAGTATATCCTTTGCCACGTCGTATGCGGGTGAGGACTTACTGTACACAAATGCCTCAGAGCCGTTTGCCCGAGGATTTTCGGCAGCATTTGTATGAAGCGACAAAAACAAATCCGCTCCGAACGCATTTGCCTCGTTCGTTCTTGCAGAAAGGCTCGTTGCGTTGCTGGTGCCTAAAAGTTCGTCGGGTGTGTTTCTTGAGAGTTTCGGCTCAAACCTGGGGTCCTGAATAAGCAGGTTATAGAGCATTTCTCCTACCGTATATGTAATATCCTGCTCAAAATAACCGTTACCCTCAGCACCCGTATTGTAGTCCCTGGGGTTATGCCCTTGATCAATGTATATTTTTATTGCCATACTGGTACCTCGCTTAAATGATTTTACTATATTATATGCTTCCAAACGGAGATTGTTTATGAATGAAATGAAAAGACTGCTTAGTTTCGTCAGACGGGCAGTAGACGATTACGAACTGATTGACGACGGTGATAAAATTGCTATCGGCATCTCGGGCGGAAAAGACTCTCTTGTACTGCTCGAAACCATGGCCGAGATGAGAAGATTTTATCCTAAGAAATATGAAATATGCGCAATTTCCATTGATATGGGTTTTGAGGGTTCGGATTTTACGCCTATAAAGGAATTCTGCGAGAAACTGAATGTCGAATACGCAGTTGTAAAGACAGATATTGCAAAAATTATTTTTGATGTGAGAAAGGAACCTAATCCATGCTCGCTTTGCGCAAAAATGAGAAGAGGTTCACTGCATGCGCAGGCACAAGTTATGGGATGTAATAAAGTAGCTTTAGGACACCACTACGACGACGCAATAGAAACTTTTATGATGAACCTGTTTTTTGAAGGACGGCTGGGGTGCTTTTCCCCGAAATCCTATCTTTCAAACAGAAAAATCACACTCATCCGTCCCCTGCTCTACGCACAGGAAAAGGATGTAATTTATTTTGCAAGAAAGAGGGCTCTGCCTGTTGTGAAATCACTGTGCCCGGAGGACCATGCAACCGAAAGGGAGAAAATGAAACAGCTGCTCTCCTCCTTGGAAAAAGAAAACAAAGGACTGAAGCATCGCATATTCAATGCTATGTCAAAAGGCAATATTGACGGATTTAAAAAGGTCGGAAGATATCCGGATGCAGGTGGTATAGATGATTGACACAAATCTTTATTTTGAACTTTCGGATAACCTTTGCAGTTATCTTAACAGATATCCTTTCGGTGATGAGGAAAAACAAAGCGTCACCGACACGTTTAATAAGGTAGCGAAAAACGGTGCGGCAATAGAGCTTTTTGTGCCGTTTTACCTCTCGTACCGCGATGAGCATAAACTTGATTTTCCAAATTTATTAAAATGCTTTGACGAGATGGCAAAACTGACCGATATGCATATGTACCGTCTGAATTTGCCCTTCTTTATCATTCTGTCAACCCATGCCAAGTATTTTTATGATGAAAAGGGGATCGGTGATGAGATATACTACCGCTCCATGCAGGACTTTATGTGGAAGCTTTATGAGTGCAAGAAGCTCTACGGATTTTGCGGTTCAAGGACGACTAAATACTATGAAAGATGGTTTTTTGCGACACGGGTAGCGCTTGGACGACTGCAATTTGAGCTGATGAACTCAGACAGGGAGTATAAGAGCAATAGTTTTCATATTATGCCAAATGACAAATTTGTAAACATCCATATACCGGGCGACTTGTTTTTGCCGTTTGATAAAGAAAACCGAGAGATGTCTTATTCCCTTGCCCGAGAATTTTTTAAAGACAGTTTTGAAGGTGGTAAGGTTATTTTCAGATGTGCCTCATGGCTGCTTATGCCGGAACATGATTTAATACTCAGCGAAAACTCGAATATAAGGAAGTTTATGTCTGAATTTGAAATCTGTCAAAAATACAACTCAAACGGAGATTTATGGAGGGTTTTCAATACAGAAAAAATATACGACGACCCGACACTCTATCCAAACAAAACAAGTTTGCAGAGGGCGTATATCAAGTTTCTCTCTGAAGGTGGAGTTGCCGGCGGCGGTATAGGATTTAAATACTGACATTGCCCTTTATCTTTTATATAATTTATAAATTGCAAATTTGCTTTGCACTGATTTTTTCAAAACAGTATCAGCGGTTTAGAGTTTTAACGGTGTATTAAATCCAGGGTAGTTTTTATTTTGTTTTACTACCGCTCCTCTATTTAATTTTACGACTGTGAATTATAGTTATTAAGTAAAATGCTCATACACAATCCATACGGTGTATGAGCATTTTTATATTATTATTTAGTGAATTATTTATGCA
>CALWTU010000058.1 GCA_944384515.1 uncultured Clostridia bacterium | reverse complement strand
AACCGACCTGAATTTTCAGGTCGGTTTAAATTATAAATCTGTATACATTGTTTTGTTTGAAATGTTCTTAACCTGAGAGTTGTTCATGATTTTACTTTCAAGATAACTCTTGAGACCGTCAGGATTTGAAATATTACACAGTGATAAATCAAAACTTCCTATGACATCAACTTTGATGCTTGCATAGTTGAATATTGCTCCCCAAAAAGTTCTGTAAACGCTTACCGAAAGAACAGTAGGGAAAATACTGCGCTTTTCATTTTTGGCAATAACACCAAACTTATGTACTACATATGAGTCATAAAACTCTATATAATCGTGTTTGTATTTGACTATATCTACAATTATCATAATGGTAGGCACAATCAGCCAAAAAAGTAAAACTCTCCAAATTGTAAATGCGTTTAAAATTGAATAGCGTGCGGTGTACTCGGGTTTCATATATAATCCTTTCTTATTTTATTAATCAATAATTAAGTCTAAATCTGATATCTCAAGTACATCTGCTATTTTTTTGATAGTGACCAGACTGTCAACTCCTTTTGTCATCCACCGTTTGACTGTTCTGACATCGACATCCATTAGTTCCGCAAATTTTTCCTGAGTTTTTATCTTTGGGTTTCGTTTGACAAAAAACCTGATTTTTCTTGCACATATTTCAGAGCGAATTGGATTTATTGTTTTCATAACTAAATTATATCATATTTTTCCTTTTTTAAAAGGGCAACAAATGTCACTTTTGACACATATTATATATATTTTGCAAGAAAAAAAGGAAACCTTTTCTAAAGGTTTCCTCAAAAATCAGCCAAACAATATTTCGGTATCCGGAATATTTAATATTATTGATGCTTTACGTACAATAAACAAACTTTTTACTCCGTCAGCATACCATCTACGCACAGTTCTTACATCAACGTCCATGGCTTCTGCAAATTTCTCCTGAGTATTGTAGACGGGATTATTTTTAACTAATTTTTTTAAGTTCCGACCGCAGATCAACCAGCGTTCGGGATTTATACAATCTGCCATAATCTTATCCTCCTTTGCTCGTAGGAGAAAGTCCTTAATGCGCCGGAGGCAATTATGCAAATATATCAAATTAATGTTTATTAATTAATTGTACTTTATTGTCTGTAATTCTGTAATTGGCATTTATAAGGAACTGATTGTTGATAACGAGAAGATCAATCAGCGTGTATTTTTTGTAGAAATATATGGAGTATACCGCAAAAAAAATGATGCACAAATCCATTGCAATCAGGATAAAAGTCGCAGTCTGCATGGGACCTGGCTCTGTAATATAGCTATCGTAAAAACCCAAAGTAAAAAAGCTAAAGAGTACAAGGCTGAAAATTGAGCGTTTTTTTATAGAGGTAGATACGATAGGGAAGATATAATCAAGATAACAAAATCCGAAGTCCTCTGTATCTAAATAGAGAAATCTTTTGTGATTTAAAAGTGTTTTTATAAATAAAACAACATATACCGCGATCCAATATAAAAGAACCCAAGCAAGGCTGAAATCATTTTTTATCGTTATTGTCAAAAACGGTATGCAAAGTAATGAAAATATGAGAAGAGGAGCAATGAGTATAAGTTTTAAGTGATTGTAGTCAAAGCTATTGTTAAAGTTAATATATGTATATGATTTTGTAGACGGCATTTGCAAGAGATCGTGCAAATCGACAAGTGTAATCTCACAGGAATCGGGATTTTTATTAAACGAATAAAATTTGTTCAGAAGTTTTACAACCGGACTATCCGTATTGCTTTTTGACGAGTGAGAATTAAGTATTTCAAATGCCTTTTCATTTGCAGCTTTCTCATTGCAAATTTGAGCATATAAATTCTGGAGTTTGTTGAGCGAACACTGTTTTACGTCAAACCCATTCATTACAGCATACGGGGAAGTAAAGTCATACAGAACTTGCATATACTGAACATAAGTCTCAAAATCAATTGTCTTTTCGGATTTATGTATATGCTTATTTATGTTCTGAACGAGATTTTTGATTTTTTTAATTGCATCCGAAGATGTGTTTGAGCTACTCATCAGAGCCTCAAAATTTTCATCAGATAGTAACTGTGATAAATTGGAATTTGTGCTGTAATTGAAATTTTCACGTTTATAAACAGCATATACAAACTCGTATACAACCTCTCGGTAAGAATCGAAAAAACTATTACTTTCAGCTTGGATATTAACTAATAAAGTTTGATATCTCTTATAGAGATTATTGTCTATATCATTAAAGTATTCAAACATCGCTTAATCCATAAAAAATATTTTATAATAAATTATACCATACTTGTAACAAAAAATCAATATATTTTACATAAATTGCAAAAAAAGCTGTAAAGAAACATAAAGAATCAATACAGCTCAAATTTTATACAATTATAATCTGTCGACTGGATAAGCAGTCGTCTTAAGTGTAATACTGATTATTTGGAAGCCTCTTCGATTGCAACCGCAACAGCAACAGTCATACCAACCATCGGGTTGTTACCTGCGCCGATAAGACCCATCATCTCAACGTGAGCGGGAACTGAAGAAGAACCTGCAAACTGAGCGTCAGAGTGCATTCTTCCCATAGTATCTGTCATACCGTAAGAAGCAGGACCCGCAGCCATATTATCGGGGTGAAGTGTACGACCTGTACCTCCGCCTGAAGCAACAGAGAAGTACTTAACGCCGTTTTCAACGCACCATTTCTTGTATGTTCCTGCAACGGGGTGCTGGAATCTTGTCGGGTTAGTTGAGTTACCGGTGATGGAAACGCCGACTTTCTCAAGCTTCATGATTGCAACGCCTTCCGGAACATTATCCGCACCGTAGCACTTAACCTTAGCTCTGTCGCCGTTTGAGTAAGGAGTTTCCTTAACAACCTTTACGGTTTCTGTATAAGGATCAAACTCTGTCTGAACATAAGTGAATCCGTTGATACGGGAGATAATCATAGCAGCGTCTTTTCCAAGACCGTTCAAAACAACACGAAGGGGTTTTGTTCTTACCTTGTTTGCGTTAAGAGCAATTTTAATTGCGCCTTCTGCAGCAGCGAAGGACTCGTGACCTGCAAGGAAGCAGAAGCACTCTGTGCTCTCGGAAAGAAGCATGCTTCCGAGGTTACCGTGACCCAAACCAACCTGGCGGTTGTCTGCAACGGAACCGGGGATACAGAATGACTGAAGACCGATACCGATTGCGGCAGCAGCATCAGCAGCCTTTGTACATCCTTTTTTGATAGCTATTGCGGCACCTACTGTGTATGCCCATACAGCGTTTTCAAAGCAGATAGGCTGTGTTCCTCTTACGATTTTATCACAGTCAATGCCTTTTTTAAGTGTAATTTCCTTGCACTCCTCAATGGAGTTAATACCGTATTCTTTAAGAGTCGCGAGAATTTTAGCTTCGCGTCTTTCATAATTTTCAAACAATGCCATTGTTACACTTCCTCCTATCAATCTTTACGGGGGTCGATGTACTTAACCGCACCATCTTCAGCAGCGAATCTGCCATAATGACCCATAGACTTGTTGTAAGCAGTTGTGGGATCATCACCCTTTTTAATAAAATCAGTCATCTTACCGAGGTTTACAAACTCGTAACCGATAACCTGATTATCAGCATCAAGAGCCATTCTTGTAACATAGCCTTCAGCCATTTCAAGGTAACGAACGCCCTTTGCAAGAGTACCGTACATTGTACCAACCTGTGAGCGGGAACCTTTACCGAGATCCTCGAGGCCTGCACCGATTGTAAGACCGCCGTCAGAGAAAGCGGACTGAGTACGGCCGTAAACTATCTGAAGGAAGAGCTCACGCATTGCGGTGTTGATAGCATCGCATACAAGGTCTGTATTAAGAGCCTCAAGAATAGTTTTTCCCTGCAAAATTTCTGCCGCCATAGCTGCAGAGTGTGTCATACCGGAGCAACCGATTGTCTCAACGAGTGCTTCCTGAATAACGCCGTCCTTAACAT
>CALWTU010000057.1 GCA_944384515.1 uncultured Clostridia bacterium | reverse complement strand
CGGATATCAATTTTTACTGGGAGGCGTGGTTATGAGTGTCCTCGGACTTGTGCTTGGTGGAAAAATCACGATTACAAGCTTCGGCGCATTCGCCGTCCTCATTTATCTTGCTTTTCTGTCGGCAACGGCTTACGCCCTTTGGGGACTGCTGTTAAAATACAATCCTGTTTCCAAGGTGACAATATTCAGCTTTACCACACCTATTTTAGGTGTTATACTCTCAAGTATACTTCTTGACGAAAGCGGTAACATAAATCCCGTCAACCTGCTGATTGCCCTTGTGCTTATCTGCCTTGGAATAATTATTGTAAATTACAGTCCGAATAAGGACGCTAAAACCGTCAGTGCTGAGAAATAATTTTGATTTAAAACGCAAAGGGGAGCGCAAATCTGCGCTCCTCTTTATTTTCTGAAAATGAGATTTTTCTCCGGGATAAAATATCAGAAATTATCCGGATAAACGCCCTTTGCCTTTAGCTCAGCAAACGCCTTTACAATCTCAACTTTATCCTCTTTGTATGTAACTCCGTACCACTTATCCGAGTTGTCAAGAATCTTTACATCCGCCTTGCCCTCGTCGATAAGCTCTGCCACAACGGAAGGAAGGAAATACTCGCATTTTTCAGGATTTTTAGGAAGATTTTCGTCAAGGAATTTTGCAAACCTTTTATTTGCTTCCTCAAGGTAGGAAGGTGTAAAGCCCCAAAGGTTCATAGATACCAGAGTTTCGGGATCAAGGTCATAATCCACTCCGTCCTCTGTAAAATAGATACCGTCATCCTTTACGCCGATCTTAGTGCGCTCAACTATAGAAGAGAGCATACCGTTTTCGTCAGCCTGGCATACGCCTCTTGAAACAGTACCCTGCTCTGTAACGGTATTCTTGATTTTGTATCCTACCATTGCATAGTGATATTTTGAGTCGTCCTGAGAGTTTTTCAAAAATTCGTAAATCTTTACAAACGCATTAGCTCCGTAATAGTCATCGGCATTAATTACGGCAAAAGGTGCGTTGACCGTTCCGAGACAGCAAAGAAGCGCATGTGCGGTGCCCCAAGGTTTTGTTCTGCCGGCAGGAACTTTATATCCTGCGGGAAGTTTATCAAGCTCTTGGAAAACATATTTAACATTAATATCCTTGCCTGCAAGGTGAGGATCCATAACTTCTCTGAAATCTGCCTCAATTTCTTTCTTAATAATAAATGTTATATCACGGAAACCTGCTCTGACAGCGTCATAAATAGAGTAATCAATTATGATATGTCCGTTATCGTCTACTCTGTCAATCTGCTTAAGTCCTCCGTATCTGCTGCCCATACCGGCTGCCATTATAACAAGCTCTGGATTTTTCATGATATTCACCTCATAGTTTTATTATATACTCCTACCATATTGTACACTAAATAAAACATATTGTCAATACAAATATTGTTATTAGAGACAATTATTGCCCAAAATAAATGTGAAACTGCCAAAATGCAGATAAGCATCCTGACAGTCTCATTTTTTTATTTATTTTGCGGATAGTCGATAATAGGATAGTTAATTGAACCGTCTTCATCTATATTAAGACCCGGATCAAGTTCCTCAGCATCATCACCGCAAGAAACCAAAAGCACAGAAAGAATAGATACTAATAGCAGAATAACTATTTTTTTCATACTGCTTCCTCTCTGAAAAAATTATTTTGCAAGTCTAGCCTCTAATGCCTCAAGCTCAGTGTAAAGTTCAGCAGGAACTCTGTCGCCAACCTGCTTATAGAACTCTCTAACGCCCTTGCAGTCCTCAAGCCAAAGTTCTTTATCCACAGAGAGAAGTTCTGTCATTACATCCTTGGAAATATCAAGACCTTCAACATTGATATCATCAACATTGGGAACATATCCGATAGGAGTCTCAACAGCATCTACCTTACCCTCGCAACGAGCAAGAATCCACATAAGGACACGCATATTGTCACCGAATCCGGGCCAGATGAAGTGTCCTTCATCATCAGTTCTGAACCAGTTAACATGGAATATCTTGGGAGCGTTCTTGATAGCCTTGCCCATGTTGAGCCAATGTGCCCAATAGTCGCCCATATCATAACCTACAAACGGACGCATAGCCATAGGATCACGGCGAACTACACCTACTGCACCTGCAGCAGCTGCTGTTGTCTCAGAAGCCATGATTGAACCTACGAATGTACCGTGCTGCCAGTTAAATGACTGATATACAAGCGGAGCTGTCTTTGCACGGCGGCCGCCGAATACGATAGCAGAAATCGGAACGCCTGCCGGATCGTTGAACTTATCTGAAATGCAAGGACAGTTAACTGCCTTAGCTGTAAATCTTGAGTTGGGATGAGCGCCTGATGTGTTAACCTTATCGCTCTTGTCGTACTTGGTGTAATCCCACTTTTCGCCCTTCCAGTTAAGAGCGTTCTTAGGAGGATTGTTATCAAGACCTTCCCACCATACTGTGTTGTCATCAAGGTTGTGACAAACGTTTGTGAAGATAGTATCACGCATTGCAGTATGAAGAGCGTTGGGGTTGGAGTGCTCGTTGGTACCGGGAGCAACACCGAAGAATCCGTTCTCGGGGTTAACTGCCCAAAGTCTGCCGTCACTGCCGACACGAAGCCATGCAATATCGTCACCTACGCACCATACCTTATATCCCTTATCCTTATAAATTGAAGGAGGAATAAGCATTGCAAGGTTTGTCTTACCGCATGCAGACGGGAATGCAGCAGAAATATATTTGATCTCACCGTTAGGATTCTCAATACCGAGAATAAGCATATGCTCAGCCATCCAGCCCTCCTTACGGCCAAGGTAGGATGCAATACGAAGAGCAAAGCACTTCTTACCGAGAAGAACGTTTCCGCCGTAACCTGAGTTAACAGACCAGATTGTATTGTCCTCCGGGAAGTGGCAGATATATCTCTTCTCCTCATCAAGCTCAGCCTTTGCATGAAGACCCTTGATAAAGTCAGCGCTGTCGCCGAGTGCCTCAAGAACATTAAGTCCTACTCTTGTCATGATGAGCATGTTAAGTACTACATAGATAGAATCTGTAAGCTCAATTCCGTACTTTGCAAAGTCAGATCCTACAACGGACATTGAATAAGGAATTACATACATCGGTTTGCCGCTGTATGAGCCGTCATAAAGCTTTGTAAGCTTTTCATAGCACTCCTTGGGATCCATCCAGTTATTGATGTTTCCTGCATCTTCCTTTTTGCGAGTACAGATAAATGTTCTGTTCTCTACTCTCGCAACGTCGTTGATAGCTGTTCTGTGAAGATAGCATCCGGGAAGCTTCTCCTGGTTGAGCTTAATCATTTCACCGGTAGAGCATGCCTGTGCACGAAGAGCTTCAGCCTGCTTTTCAGAACCGTCAATGAGAATGATCTCTGAAGGCTTAACAAGTTTAGCCATTTCAGCAATCCACTCATTAACAAACTTATTGTTTGTTACATTTGTGTTCATTGTTTATATCTCCTTATAAAAAAATAACAAAATTATAGTAAGTTATATATAAAGCCAATTTATCACAAATACATTATAGCACATAATATTTTTATTTTCAATATATATGCAAAAAATATTGTTAATTTTTTATTTTTAAATCTGCTTTTCATCGTGCAAAAAACAGTGAAAAAAGTATTTTTCTTTTTTGTCATAAAATCACATCATGACAGAATATTATACAATATAGGCGGTATTTTTATGTTATTTTAATTTTTATTTCGAAATTTAACACATTTTGCCGCTGAATGTAGAATATTCTTAATAGTTGGTAGTTTTTACCATTAGTTCACTTTGAAAAAGGTGAAATTTTCTATCAATTTTGCCATTGATTTCCATGTTTGTTTTGTGATAAAATGTTATTGCTTCCATAAATTACCATAAAACATCAATAAAAAACGAAAAAGGAGAAACTAAAATGGAAAACAACAGAAAAATACTCATCTGTGATGAAAATAATGAAGAAAGGACTAGGTTAAAAGAGGCTTTTAGTATAAAAGGTTATAAATTTTTCGATGAAGCCACAGACGGTGAGAGCGCACTGTCTTTAATTTCAAAAAGCGAGTATGATGTTATTCTGGTTGATCTTTGGCTTTCTAAACTCGACGGAATCGGTATAATAAGAAACACAAGAAACCAGAAAAAGAAATCTAACCCCGTAATTGTTTTGATGTCCCCCATAAACAAACAGTCAATACTCCTTGAAGGCAGTGAAGCAGGCGCGGATATATGCGTACCGAAGCCTTTTGATACCTCATCACTTATAATACATATTGAATCTCTTATAAAGAGCAGACTCCAGTCAAGTGCGCAAAATGACACAAATAATCCCGATATTGAGGCGCAGGTAACAAAGATAATTCACCAAATCGGAGTACCCGCACACATAAAAGGCTATCAGTATTTGAGAACGGCAATTTTAATGACAATTGAGGATACCGAAATCATCAATTCCGTAACAAAGATACTCTACCCTTCTGTTGCTAAAACCTATCACACCACAACATCGAGAGTTGAGAGAGCCATCCGCCACGCAATTGAAGTTGCTTGGGACAGAGGAGATGTAGATACACTTAACTCTTACTTCGGCTACACCATTCAAAACAGCAGAGGCAAACCCACAAACTCTGAATTTATCGCTATGATTGCAGATAATCTCAGACTGAGACATAAATATGCTTTTGCATAATCTGACAATTTTAAAAATATTTTCTTCCCTCAAGTGCTCTGTAGAGAGTTACCTCGTCTGCATATTCGATATCTCCGCCAACAGGGATACCGTATGCAAGTCTTGATACCTCAACAT
>CALWTU010000056.1 GCA_944384515.1 uncultured Clostridia bacterium | reverse complement strand
CGTGTGCCCTGTGAAATATAACCGAGAAGTTCTGTGAAGTCAGAAACCAATCCAGCTGCAGGAGTATATACAACAGCCGGGCACTGTGTCTCAACCTGAGAAGCAAAACCTACATAGTCAAGTCCCTTGATGTAATTTATGAGTGCGTTAAATTCCTTAACAGCATACTCGGAGTACGGTCTGTCAGTAATGTAGTCAAAGAGATACTGAGCCGCTACCTGCTGCTCCTGTATTGTGGTAAAGGACTTAACAGATCCGACAAGAACATCCGTAAATTTCTTGCAAGCCGCTCCATACGCATCTTTGAGCTGCAGATATACGGGATCCGTAGGATCGAACTTCATTGCTGTGTAGAAGTCATAGAGAGCATTGAAGTTATCAATAAACTCACTGTCAGGTTCGCTCTTTGCGTTAAACGCATTGATAAGATCGCCCAGAGTATCGAGGTTGATAACAATGTCCTCATATTTACCAATGAATATCTTTGCTGAATTGTAGTTGTAAACAGCGTCGTTTATTGCTCTTGTGTAAGCAAGTACGGCATTCTCAGACAAAGGATAATCTCTGAGATAATCTCTTGCCGCAACAGCGTTTGCAACCTGCATTTCAGGTGTGGAAGCATTTTTTATGGAAGAAGAAAGAATATTTGAAACTATACCTGATTTTTCTGCATAAAGGCTTACATACTCATCATAAGCCGCCTTGTCTGTCAGATCAAAGAAGTAACCCTTTATATAATCGTAAGCAACCTTCATATTGTCAAGATTTGCCTGATCCTCACCATCTGCGTCAACCTTATTAAGGATAGCAAACAGCTTAACGTAACCGCTCTCAACAAGATAACGCTCAGCTTCAAAGCCTTCCGCAGTATAAGCATTTACCTTATCGTTGAACGACACTACAAGTTCTGTATAGAAAGGAGTTTCACTAAGATATCCGCCAATCTTCGCAAAAGCCGCAACCTTATCCGTTTCGGTATCAATATAGTTAAGCAACTGAGCTCCAAATGTCTCTCTTGCAGCATTGTATCTGTTCAAGAACTCCTCGTAACCCTCTGTGCTCTCATCAATATTAATAGAGAGGGTGTATTTATAGAGCGCAGCCTGAGCTACCATCTTCGCATCCATATCCTCAGCCTCTTCAACTCTGTCGAGAAGAGAGTTAAGCATCTCAACGTTTACAGTGCTTACGGGAGGAGTAGGCTCAACATACTCAAGCTTCATATCCTCAGCTACAAGCTGGTTATATGCGTTTGCAGCAGTATCTGCAATATCAACTCTCATAGCGTTTATAGCATCAACTGCAGCCTTTGAAAGAGGAGTCTGTTTAAGGTAGTCGTATGCAGCCTTATAAGCGAGACACTGGTCGATTATCTCTGTTGTGTTTTTCACCTTATTGAGAATAAGTTCAACAACATAATCGCGCTCCGCCTTGTACTGAGCCATTACAGCCTCGTATTCAGCCTCTGTGGGAGCTATGGGATTGTTGACAACATAGTCGTAAACATCTCTCATAGCAGCGGTAATCTGCGCATACTTGGAATCATCTGTAACCGTACTGCCGTCTACAACAAGATTCTTGGCGTCGAGGTAAGCGTCAATGAGATCTTTGAGAGAGGCAACTGTTCCTGTGTAATTATCAGGAAGTTTTATTTCTTCATAATCGAGAATCCATTTCTCGTCGTTGAAATCCTGACCTATGGAATTGTAAGATTCCTTTATTTCATTAACAAGCGCATTGTAAGCGTCAACGGCAGACTTGCTCAGAGGAGAAGTCTTGAAATAAGCGTTGTACTTAGTGAGTATACTGAGCTTACTGCTTGTGGAAGCAGCGCTGTTAACAGAATCTCTGATATCATTTACCAATGTGTTGATGTATTCTACATATGTATTATAGAATATCTCATACTCGTCGGTCGTGGGATCAACCGGAGTTTTTACAAGGTATGTATAAACATCCTTAAGAGTCGACGCCTTCAAATCTATTGAAGATGAAGCTGTAATCCTGCCGAGAATAGCGTTTACAGCAGAGATACTGCCTGTGTAAACATCGGAGGATGAGGGCTTGTAAGCGATCTCAAAGGTGTTCATAAAGTAGTCTGAAAGAGCAGACTGTGCCGCAAGGTAATCAAAATAACTGCCCGAGGCACTCGGATCTGTCGCGAGCTTGAAGAGCTCAGCCACAAACTGCTCCGAGATCTCAAGGCTACCCTCATTTATTTTCTTAACGAGAGCACTGTACGTAATGGTCTCTGAGCCGCCGGGAATGGTGTATGCTCTTTCTTCGTCGATCATCTTGACAGCCGATTTATGAATGTATGCTTTAGCAAGATACCCTGATTTATCCTCAGCAGTCGTCTTGCCCATCGCCTCGGAGTAGTATGCCCAAAGAACAGACATAACTACATCGTCGTATTCGGAAGCGAACGCATCATAACCCTCCGTTGACGGATCTACCGGAGAAGCCACAAGGTAGTTGTAAACAGCTTTAATGGCTTCGGCACGAGCGTCAACGCCGGTGTCGGGAACCTTGTTAAGCAGTTCCTGAGCAGCGTCAAGTGAACCTGTGTAATCTGTGCCTTCATTAGCAACCGCAATTATAGATGCCGAAGAAACAAGCATGGCAACTATTGCAAGTACAATAAGAAGTTTTTTCAGGTGTTTCATTGTATTCTCCTTTGAATATATTCCTCGATTTTTAATTCAAGTGTCTTTATTATATCATTAGCGGGCAATGATTTCAACGGGTTTTATCTTTTTTGGGTATTTTGCCTATAATTTTCTCCCATTTGTACAAAAGAAAAAAGCGAAAAAAACTTTGAAAACGCCTTGGGGCAAAAAGTCCGAAAAAAGAGCCAAACACAAGCCGTCCGAATAGTGCAAAATTTACAAACAGTTAAAACGTAATGTTTGAATTTTGACTTGTCTGTTTTTTAGCATAAGGCGGCAAACAACGCCGGTCAAAGCAATCCGTGCAATAGAAAAACCACAAAAATACGCTGTTTATAAGGCTCAGAAACTTAAATTTTTTCAGCCCCGAAAGCGCAATGATATTTCCATCAATGAAAGAAAGAAAGTCCCCATTTCGAAAACTCTTTGAAAACAATGCGGATAACCGCTATCTGACGCTGTTTTTGAGTGTAATATTCCGTATTTTTAAAAATGCATTTGCTTTTTACTATCAAATAATGCGACACGGGTACATGCTTATGCAAATTTAAGTACTGTGTTATTACACGCTTTTTCAGCGGAGTGCAGAATACAAAATACGAATTTACTACATAAAAACATATAGCTTTCGAGCAGTCAGAGGTGCGCCGTGTCAGAAAATCATTCTGTTGCGCTTCAAAATATTAATGAAAAAAGCAAAAATCCACCCATTGGAGCAAAAAAAGCAGCGAAAATTCGCTTGCAAACGAATTTCCGCCGTAATTTATTAAAATTCGTAAATCCAACCCGTAATTTGAAGATGATTTTATAGTAA
>CALWTU010000055.1 GCA_944384515.1 uncultured Clostridia bacterium | reverse complement strand
TATTGTCAGACAGCAAAGCAAGCCGCAGAGGAGCAAAAGGAATATTTTACAGGGCCGCTCGGCAACGACGTGTTTCAATTTTCTCCCATGCCGTGGGTAACATATACCCATATCTCTCACACAAATTGGGCAGAAAAGACAATGCGACGCCGCTTTTCGATTGGGGCAAGTTCTATGAACGGGACGGCAGACTATGGCTGCCGTTTTCCGTTCAGGCGCACCACTCCTTCGTTGACGGACTGCATATCGGCAGACTTGCCGAAAGGCTGCAAAACGTATTGAACAACGAATGAACAAAAGATTATTTTATGCAGACCGAAAGACTTTTTGAAGTCGTATATACTTTGCTCGATAGAGGAAGGGTAACGGCGCAGGAGCTTGCCGATAAACTGAATGTTTCCAAACGCACGATTTTACGCGATATTGAAACGCTTGCTCTCGCCAAAGTACCCGTCTATACTACGCAGGGCAAAGGCGGCGGCGTTTCTTTGTTGGACGGATACGTCCTCGATAAAGCCGTTCTTTCTGACGAAGAAAAGGAACAAATTCTTCTCGGCATAAAAACACTTTTGCCAACAGGTAATGCGAGCGACAAGGCTTTGTCGAAGCTCGGTTCACTCTTTTCAGTAAAGAATACCGATTGGATCGAGATTGATTTTTCTCATGACATAATTTTTTAACCACGTTAAAAAACGGTTCTCTTTGTCGGAGAACCGTTTATCAGTGTAAATATTACAAATTGATTTCCTTTTGAATATTGTAAAGCTCAAGCATTTTTTCACGGCGTATCTTTGCGTGAGAGAGCATGTCGTTTACGAGCTTTTCTTCAAATTTTTGTGACAGCTCATCAACCGTAATCTTGTTTTTGTAGAGTGCGTCAAGGCTCAGAGCATAGTCGATATCTCTTGCAACAACCTTGTTGTTTCTCTGACAAATTACAATGTTGGATCTGCCCATGAGCAGCTTTTCAACCGCAAAATGTCCCATTTCGGATGCCAGCACTCTGTCGCGCAGTGTGGGGCTGCCGCCTCTTACAATGTGAGCGAGACGGGCAAACTTTGTCTCTATACCGGTGTCCTTTTCTATTCTCTCAACGAGGCTGGGACCGTAGTCCTTTCCAACACCCTCGCTTACCATAATAATGAAGTTTCTCTTGCCTATCTTTCTTGCCGCCTTGAGTTTCTCAATGAGCGCGTCGTCGTCAAAGTCAAATTCGGGGATGACAACCGCTGTTGCGCCTGCCGCAATACCGGTATTGAGCGCAATATCTCCGGCACCTCTACCCATAACCTCGACTACATTGCATCTTGCGTGCGACTCGCAGGTGTCGCGCAGTTTGTCTACAAGGTCAATAACGGTGTTCATAGCCGTGTCGTAACCGATAGTGTTATCGGTGGATGTGATGTCATTGTCGATTGTTCCGGGGATACCTACGCAGGGAATATCGTGCTTTGTCAGGTCCTGAGCGCCTCTGAATGTTCCGTCTCCTCCGATTGCAACTATTCCGTCAATTTCAAGCTCGTTGCATGTCTTTACTGCCTTTGCCATACCCTCGGGTGTCTTAAATTCGGGGCAGCGGTCGGAATACAGCACTGTTCCGCCCTTGTTTATTATGTTGGAAACATCTCTGATGCCCAGAGTTTTGCAGTCTCCGTCAATAAGTCCCGAGTAACCGCGGTAAATTCCCATTACCTCAACGCCGTTGGCGATTGCTGCTCTTGTAACCGCTCTTATTGCAGCGTTCATGCCCGGTGCGTCGCCGCCTGAGGTCAAAACACCTATTTTTCTGAATTTTTTCATATTTTTCTCCATTTATATATTACAGATTACCCGCCGCGGCGGGTTCGTTTTAAAAGTAAAAGATCACATGATGCAGTATATTTATATTTTGCTCTGATCCGCCTGTTAATTCGGCGAATATTTAAAATATATTCCGCATTTATACACATTCTCAATTTTATATTATACAACACTTAAAATAATTTTACAATAGTAATAAAGCATATTTTTTTTGTTTTCTGAAAATGAATTTATGGGGTATATAGATAAATTTTGAACTATATAGGGGAAATTTTGTAATTTTTACCCGTTTTTTGCCTGCCGTTTTTTGAAAAAACCTTAAAAAATTTTTGCAATAAAAATTTTGCCGCAGTTTTCGGGAGAGAAAAATTATAGCAAGAATTTACTGTTTTTTCGCAATAAAAAATATATTTTAAGCCGCATAAATCTGTATAATTTTATTGACAAAGAAATAGTTTTGTGATATAATGTCTATAATCACGGTATTGGGCTTTCCAAGAGAGTGAAAAACATGAAGGATGTGGAATTTTATGGATATAGCTATAATTGCTGATGATAATAAAAAAGAACTTATGGCACAGTTCTGCATTGCTTACTGTGGCATACTCTCCCGTCACCACCTTTGCGCAACTCATATTACCGGCAAGTATATATCCGAGGCTACCGGACTTGAGATAGAGACATTTCTTGCGGGCAGTTCCGGAGGAACAGAGCAGATTGCGTCTAAGGTTTCGTTTAATGAGATAGACCTTGTTTTCTATTTCAGAAGCACCGACCCTGCCAAAGAGGTTCATGAGGGCGAGGCAAACCTGCTCCGTATCTGTGATGTTCATAATATACCGCTCGCCACTAATATTGCGACGGCGGAGGCGTTGGTCGTAGCGCTTGACAACGGCAGTCTTAATTGGAGAGAGTTTGTAAATCCCAGGAGCGATTATAATTTAAAGAAACGCAGAAGATGAGAATATCCCTTGCGCTCACAGGTTAATAAATGTGCGCGGGGGGTTTTTTCTATAAACGGTTTTTGCCGCCGCACGCCGTGCGGCGATGCTTGTGGAACCGTTGATTTCGTGGCGGAGTTTTGGGACTTTTATATATAGCTTTGGGGGATAATATGGAAAAAAAGAATATATCCGTTTTCTCTGTTATTGAAAATCTTGAGGACGGCGCTGCGGGTGGCGGTGATGTGGAAGAGAGCCGTGTGACGGTAAAGGGTTTGTATACAGCGGTCAGCGGCGGCACATACCCCGTGCAGAGTTATTATGAGATTTCTTATACGGAAAGCGCCGAGTCGGGGGATGTTTTCTCAAATATTCGCATCACATCCGACAGTGTCACGCTCAAAAAGGAAGGTGCGATAAAAACCGTAATGGAGTTTAAAGCAGGCGAGCAGATGAACTTTGTATATTCCGTCCCGCCGTACAGCTTTGACGCATCACTCATAGCAAATAAGATAAGAATTAAATTAAATTCCGACGGCGGCAGAGTTGATATACATTACAGAATGAATATCGGCGGCGCAGACAAAAAAGTATGGCTGAAAATGCTTATAATGTAAACTAAACTTTTCATTTTTGCATTATTTTGGGCGGCTTCAGGGTAAAAAATTCGGTATAAGAGCGGACTGCATGCGGAATAATGCAGAACAAAGTATTGAAAGCCGATTTCGGCGGGGAGCGGTATGACGGTAACTGAATTCAACGGTAAACTTAAAAGCGGCGACATCGGAGGTTTTTATATCTTCTCGGGCGAGGAGGATTACCTCAAGGAGTATTATCTTA
This sequence comes from uncultured Clostridia bacterium, assembly GCA_944384515.1. Classification (GTDB taxonomy): domain Bacteria; phylum Bacillota; class Clostridia; order Oscillospirales; family CAG-272; genus UBA1740. The sequence continues at coordinate 11,422 of CALWTU010000055.1, read as the reverse complement.
ATCTCTTAAAAAATGCTGCAATTTCCTCTGACGGATTTATGATGTTCAATTATACCGCCTTTGACGGTATGGATGTCGACTTCGGGGCAATGCGTGAGGCGCTTTACGCTCCCCCCATGATGAGCGAGTACAGATTTGTCGAGTGGAAATACTGTAATATAGACAAGCTCAAGGAGTCTCAGAGGGAACTGATTGAGACTTTCGCAAAAAATCGGGACGATTACCCCACCACCGTGTTTGCGATTTTCACCGTCGCTGACGGATTTGATATCGGCACGCCGAAGCGGCCGTCAAAAAATTTCAAGAGATTTTCAAAGGATTTTAATATTCTCACTTTCGATACCTCTACCGATTCACAGCTTCTCGTCTGGCTAAAAAAGCATTTTCAAAGCGAGGGTATCGACGCCGACGCGGCGGCGCTTAACATGCTGCTTTTCCGTGTCGGTCATTCTATGCGGATCTTGAGTTCCGAGGTAAAAAAACTCTGCTTCTATGCAAAGGCAAACAACCTTGGTGCCGTCAGTGCAAAGGATGTCCTCGAGGTTTCATCCTCCACCGACGAGGGCGGAGATTTCGACCTCTCAAACGCCGTTCTCGACGGCAATATAAGGAGCGTTTATGCGGCGCTCGCCTCACTTAAAGCGGACGGGACAGACGCAGGCGCCGTACTCGGTATGCTCGAGCGGATATATACCGAGCTTGCACAGGTGGCAATGCTGCTTGACGAGGGCAGGGAAAAGGGAGATATTGACACCCTCTTAAAGTTCCATCCGTACAAAACGCAGCGCATTATCAAGTGCGTAAACCGTGTCGGAAGCAAAAGGATATACCGGTGCATTGACCTGTTAAGGCAGATGGACGCCGCGTCAAAGTCGGGCGGCGTTTCGGGATATACACCTGTTGAAATATTTCTTTCACAAAATATTTAACACGCCCCCGAGTATCAAGCAGTTTTTCTTGCAAAACTCTAAAGCGCATTACACGGCAAAATATACGCTCATTCCGTTAAAAAATAATGCGGGACGGAATTTGCCGATTGCGTTTTTATCTGACATGCCGTGTCAAAAACTTTCAAGGTTTTATCATTTTGTTTTTAACCGATTGAGGAGATGCATGGCAGAGAGTGTTAAAAAGTTGTTGCGGCTCCCGCCCCCTGCCGTCTTTTATGAAAACTTCCGGCAGTAAGGGTGCTTATCTTATAGTTTTGCACTTACAAACGGGCAAAGCAAAAAAATGTGAAAGTGCTTGATTTTCGGCAAATTTTAAATTGCAAACAAAAATTAATTTAATATAAAGGAAAAAGAAAAATGAGAAAGAGAATTATTTCTTTATTTTTGGCTGTAGGTATACTCTCAAGCCTCATGCTTGCGTTTACCTCCTGCGGCGATATCACAGGCAAATACAAGGTGGAGATGAAGGTCGTTGATTTCGGCACCGTTGTAATTGAGCTTGACGCCGATGCGGCACCCAAGACCGTTAAAAATTTCTTAAACCTTGTAAACGACGGCTTCTATGACGGACTTACATTCCACCGCGTTATGCCCGACTTTATGATTCAGGGCGGCGACCCCAAGGCAGACGGCACAGGCTCAAGCGGCAAGACGATTAAAGGCGAGTTCTCACAGAACGGATACAATAACCCCATAAGCCACAAGAGGGGCGTTATTTCCATGGCGAGAGGCGAGGATATGGACAGCGCATCCTGTCAGTTCTTTATCTGCAATGCCGACTCCACATTTCTTGACGGCATGTATGCCGCATTCGGTACTGTAATTGAGGGCATGGATGTCATCGACGCAATAACAGAGGAGACTGCACCGTATAACTATAACTTTGTTAACGGTATGATTAAAAACAAAGAGGATCAGGCTGTTATCGAGTATATCAAGGCTATCGAGTAAGTTTTGCATTTTGCTTTTTGAATATGCCATTTTGAGAAGGTTGGAGCATACCCGTGTAAAATTATCAGCCGAGTTTTGTTGCAAAACTGTTTTTTAAAAAAACATGAGAGAAAATTCTGAAAAATCTCATAAACTGATATTTTTTATATTGACTAACGGGGTATTGTATGCTAAAATATATGATAATAAAAAATTAAAGTGAGGAATAATTATGGCAACATATTTCAGTGAACCGTCACACACATTCAGCGAGTATTTGTTAGTTCCCGGTTATACCGATGAGAATTGCATTCCTGCCAATGTTACACTCCGCACACCCCTTGTAAAGTTCAGAAAGGGCGAGGAAGAATGCCCCCTTATGATGAACATTCCGATGACAAGCGCTATCATGCAGTCCGTTTCGGATGACAAGATGGCTGTTGCCCTTGCGAAAGAGGGAGGAGTTTCTTTCATTTACGGTTCTCAGCCGATTGAGGATCAGGCTAAAATGGTGGCACGCGCAAAGGGATACAAGGCGGGCTTTGTAGTATCAGATTCAAACCTTACACCGGACATGACTCTTGCGGATGTGCTTGAGCTTGTTGAGCGCAACGGTCACTCAACAATGGCTGTTACAGATGACGGAAGCGCAAACGGCAAGCTGCTCGGTATCGTTACAAGCCGTGACTACCGTGTCAGCCGTATGAGCGTTGATGTCAAGGTTTCGGAGTTTATGACTCCGTTTGAGAAGCTTGTTACAGCACCTGAGGGAACAACCCTTAAGGTTGCAAACGATATTATCTGGGATAACAAACTCAACTCTCTGCCGATTATCGACAAAGATGGAAATCTCAAATATTTCGTATTCCGCAAGGACTACTCTCAGCACAAGGAAAATCCGCATGAGCTGCTTGACAAAAACAAGAGCTATGTTGTCGGCGCAGGTATAAACACTCTCGACTATGAGAAGAGAGTTCCCGCACTTATCGAGGCGGGTGCGGACGTGCTCTGTATCGACTCCTCGGAGGGATTTACAATCTGGCAGAAGAGAACTCTTGATTTTATCAGAAAAAATTACGGCGACAAGGTAAAGGTCGGTGCCGGCAACGTTGTTGACAGAGACGGATTTATGTTCCTTGCAAAAGCGGGTGCGGACTTTGTCAAGATAGGTATCGGCGGCGGCTCTATCTGTATCACAAGAGAGCAGAAGGGTATCGGACGCGGACAGGCAAGCGCTGTTATCGAGGTTGCGGCTGCCCGTGACGAGTACTTCAAGGAGACGGGAATTTATGTTCCTATCTGTTCCGACGGCGGTATCGTGCATGACCATCATATGACTCTTGCTCTTGCAATGGGCGCTGACTTTATGATGCTCGGCAGATATTTCGCAAGATTTGACGAGAGCCCCACACCTAAGATTATGGTTAACGGTCAGTATGTAAAAGAGTATTGGGGCGAGGGCTCAAACAGAGCGAGAAACTGGCAGAGATACGATCTCGGCGGCAAGGCGAAGCTCTCATTTGAGGAGGGCGTTGACTCGTATGTTACATACGCCGGATCTCTTCACGACAATGTGGAAAAATCTCTTTATAAGGTTAAGTCCACAATGTGCAACTGCGGTGCAATCACCATAGAGGAGCTTCAGCAGAAGGCGAAGATCACTCTTGTTTCCGCTACAAGTATTGTAGAGGGCGGTTATCACGATGTTATGCTGAGAAGCACGACGACAGGCGTTAAGTAAGATCTGCCGTTCGGTTATAAAGGTTAAGAAAACAAAATATAATAAAACGATCCTCTCGGCGGAATTTTTCTCCGAGAGGAAAATAAATTAAAGTCGGTTATCTGCTTTTTGATAAATTTTTGCAGTATCGGTTTACGGGAGAGTATATGAGCAGTTTATTTATACCACAGGGCTACAAATCCGTCCTTGATGTTTACAGAACGCAAAAGGCTATTGCGTTTATAAAGGAGACTTTTCAGTCCCGCCTTGCCAAGGCGCTTAACCTCAAGAGAGTCAGCGCGCCGCTTTTTGTGACCGAGGCGTCGGGACTTAACGATAACCTTAACGGTGTTGAGCGTCCTGTTGAGTTTGATATTCCGGATGTCGGAGAGGAGGCACAGGTTGTCCACTCTCTTGCAAAGTGGAAGAGGCTTGCGCTTAAGGAATACAATTTCTATGTCGGCAACGGACTTTATACGGATATGAACGCCATACGCCGAGACGAGGAGCTTGACAATATTCATTCGGTCTATGTCGACCAGTGGGACTGGGAGAAGGTTATTACAAGAGAGATGAGGACTCTTGACTACCTCAAGGAGACAGCCCGGAAAATTGTCGGGGTTATCTGTGACACAAACGAGCTTTTGGGAGTTGATTTTCCCGAGATCAAGGTGGAGCTTAACCGAGATATGAGCGCAATTACATCCCTTGAACTTGAGGCGCTTTATCCGACTCTCACTCCAAAGGAGAGGGAGGACGCATATCTTAAGGAGCGCGGAACAGCGCTTATCATGCAGATAGGCGGAGCGCTGAAGTCGGGGCAGCCGCATGACGGCCGTGCGCCTGACTATGACGATTGGCAGCTCAACGGAGATATACTTTTCTATAACAAGGTACTCGGCCGTGCGTTTGAGATATCCTCAATGGGCGTGCGTGTCGACAGTGAGTCGCTTGACAGACAGCTGAAGATCAGGGGCTGTGACGACAGGCGGACATTGCCGTTCCACAAGATGCTCTTAAATGACGAGCTTCCGCTGACAATCGGCGGAGGAATCGGACAGTCTCGTCTTTGTATGCTTATGATGGGCTGTGCCCATATCGGCGAGGTGCAGTGCTCCGTATGGGACAAGGCAACGCTCGACGGCTGCAAAGCGGCGGGGATCAGACTTCTCTGATAATTTTGCCGCAGAATCAAAACGGGCAATGTGGCGCATAAGCGCACCCGTGCCGCAAAAACACACAAAATCGGCATTCTTTTAAGCTTAAGGGAATAAACCCCGAAAGAATTAAACCAAAAAGAATCAAACCGCAAAATTAAACTTATATGCAAAAAAAACACGGGTTAACTAACCCGTGATTTTTTTAAGCATACGGCAAACTTAATTTTCTTGAATAAATGTCGGCTTACAGCAATTTTAAAACTTTATATCAATCTTAAAACTTCACATTAATTCCGTTGACCTCAACGCCGTCGGTGGCTTTGATAAGAATATATTCAACGCCGTTGATTACCTCGGTTGTCACGAGGTCACGGCTGTCGGGGTCAACCGTTATACTCACATGCGGAGTCTGAAGCTTGAACTTTTTGCAGTTTATTATGTTGCCCGGGGTGAGAAGGGCATTTTTGCCGAAGCTTTCGTCAAGCTTTTCGCAAAAGTCCTCGATTTTCTCCTCTGCCACGCCGCAGCCCTCAAGGATAGTTTTCATATCCGACTTTGAGAGAGTGAGCGGATCCTCCTCTTTTGTATTTTTGTGGCTCTCCACGATTTCCGCCACCTGATTGTGTACCGAGCGGACAACATCAAGGCTGCACTCGTCGCCCAGTGAGCTTGCAAGCAGCTCATCAAAGGTCGTTTTCTGCTCCGAGGGGGGCATGGGCGGTGTGTGTCTGAATACATTCTCAATAAACTTGGGGTTGTTGTCGGATATGCTCTTTGTGTAGTAAAGGGCGGAGTAGATGTTTGCCCCGTAGTTTTCAAATGCGGGGAACATAAAGCCTATCTGTGGCTTTGTGAGCAGTGAGGAGGCGTTCAGGTTGTGAAAGAGCCGCTCGCTCTCTTTAAAATACAGACCGTCGAGCGTCGCCTTTATCGGGCAGACTGCGCACACAAAATATGTAAATGAGGTGCTCGTCTCTGCCTCTGTTCCGTCCTTTGATTTTTTTATAATGTCGTATACATCCGAGGCAAGCAGTATAACATATCCCGACTCCATTTCAACAGAGTCGATTATTTTCTGATAGAGCGCCGAGAGGCTCTCCGTATCCGAAAGGTGGGAGCTTCTCAGACTCATCAGCAGTTTATGCTCCTCTCCGTCGGTTACATCCTTGGTGCTGAACGGGATTTCGTTAAGATTTGTCCCCAGACTTCCGCTAAGGCATTTTTTCATTACCGAGAGCAGTTGGTTTACGACAATTGAGTCCGCACCGAACAGCGACTGATCGATGTGAGCTATTATATTCTTGCTTTCATTGACAAAGCACCCTCTTATTGATGAAATATTGCTGCCGTTTTCTCTGAAGCGGCGGCGTATCAGCCGTATATCTTTCTCCGTCATATTAAAACTCACTTTTCATTTTAATTTAACTTAAATGTCAATAAAATCCCCGCCGCTTATCCGAGGTATTTGAGCACATCCGCCGCATTAGTATCCGGCTTTACCTTCGGCATAATCTTTTTGATGCTGCCGTCCTCGCCGATAATAAATGTCGTGCGGACAACTCCCATACTCACCTTGCCGTACATCTTTTTCTCCTGCCATACGCCGTACTCGTTAATAACTTTTAACTCGGGGTCTGAGAGGAGTATAAACGGTAAGGAGTTTTTCTCCGCAAACTTTGCATGGGATTGTGAGCTGTCACGGCTGATTCCGATGACTACCGCATTTTTCTTTTCAAATTCGCCGTACAGCCCCGCAAAAGCGCACGCCTGCCTTGTACAGCCGGGGGTGTTATCCTTCGGATAAAAATACAGCACAACGGTCTTTCCGAGATAATCCGAGAGGGAAACTTCCTTTCCGTCCTTATCCGAAAGTGTAAACTGCGGAGCCGCCATTCCTTCTTTTAACATAGTTATTCTCCTTTAGTCTTATTCCTTCATTCTTTGCCCTGCGGCAAAGAGCAGTGTCAGCCCGCCGACTCATTTAAAAGCCGGCAAAGCATATTTTTTGTATAAAGAGTTATCTTTTGAGGCGGTGGTCACTGCCTCTGAAGAGCAGTACGGTGCTATCCGAGCCAATGAGCCTTGAATATATCCTGTCCTCATATCTGCGTGCCAGCTCCTCCGAGGAGAGGTTTGTGGATATGACCGTACTGAGGTTTTTGTTCATTCTCGTATTGATGAGATTGTACAGGCAGGAAATTGTAAACTGATTTACAAATTCCGTTCCCAGGTCGTCAATTATAAGAAGGTCGCACTGAAGAAATTTTGCACCCTTTGACTCGCTGTGTCCGTATCCTGACCTGAACCTGTCGTCCCCAAATGCCGAGACGATGTTCTGTGCGCTGTCATAGAGCACCTCAAATCCCTCCTCGATAGCCACTTTGGCAATAGATGTGGAAATGTGGGTTTTGCCTGTTCCCGTTGAGCCGATAAGCAGGAGGTTTTTTGAGTTTTTGCCGATGCTTTTTGCAAATTTCTCGGCACATTTTTTGTTGTATGCCATCCTCTTGAAGTTTTCCTCGTCGCCTCGGTAAAAATCAAGGTCAAAATTCTCAAAGCTCTGCTTTTCGATAAGCTCACCCATGCCCGATGACTTGATATTCTCCTTTATCAGAAGTTCTTTAAGGCAGGAGCACAGCTTGTCCATGTCATACCCCGTGTCGTTGCAAACAGGGCAGGTGTACTTGATGTCGGTGTAGTTTTCGTCATATCCGAGCTGTTTTAATATCCGCCGCTTCTCACGGTTTAAAAACTGATTTCTCTCTTTTATCTTCTCAATATCTCCGCCGTTTAATGCAGTTTTGAAGATTAAAAGTCCGCTCTTTTTAAGCTCCTCCGTCACAATGCGGAAGTCCTCGCTCTGCTCTGCGACCGAATTTTGGCGGATCTGTGCGTCGTCCATCGCTTTCTCACGGCGCTTTTGCAATATGTCCTTCACTTTCTGATAGTTGTCGTAGCCGTACATATTCTCCCCCCTTAATCATCCTTGTAGCTGCGGTCGAGAGCGTTTCTGAAGCTCTCCTCAATATTAAACTCTCCGAATCTGGACGGCTCTTGTTTCTGTGCGGATTTTGCCGTTTCCTTTTTCTTCTTTCTCTGTTCGGCAATCTCCGCTCTCTCCCTGTCGTAAAACGCCCTGCATTCCGAGAGGGTTCTCAGTCCTGCCTCAAACCATTTTGAGAGTATTTTGTCGGCGTATTTTACATAGTTCTTGTCCGCATTTGATGCGGCAATGTCAAACGCCTCGCTTACAATATCTATATAGTAGCCGTATTCACGGCTCCATTTGCGAAAATAGTCTTTTTCCGACTTTGTAAGAGCCCTTGAGGTAATTCCGAATATCTTTCTGAATTCAAATTCAACTCCCGAGTTGCTCTCCGTCTCCTTTATGTATTCTTCAAGCTCCTCGTATGTGTATATTTCTTTTTCATAGAGCTTGTACGCACGGTTTACAATCTTTGTAACTGTCAGGGCGCCTTTTGACTCAACGAGCTTTGCCACGGCGAGAATATATTCCTCCGACAGACCGTACTGCTTATAAAGTGCGGTAAGCTCCTTGATTTCTCTGTTGTTGAGCATGGGGCGGTTCATCAGCGCACTTATCTCCGAAAACATATCATAGAGTTTATCAGAGCGGATGGTTTTTGCAACCTCCACACTCCTTTCCTCTTTGAGCTCGAGTGCGTCAAACCTCTCTTCAAACTCCTCGGTGACGCTTCTTTTGCCGTCCTCTTTTATAATTCCCGCTTCCGTCCAGAATACAAGGCTTGCGGCAAGGCGTGCGCCCGCAACACCGCTTTTGCGGGAGAGCTCCTCCCGTCCGATATCCTCGCCCTCCGTCTCAATGACAGATAAAAGAACACGCAGTTCCTCCGCCGACGCCTCATAAAACGCCGGCACCCTGCTGAACTTGTGCGAGGTCAAAGAGTATTTAGCCATCGTCCTCGACATCCCCTTCGGTTTTTATTTTAAGCTCATAGCACAGCTTCATCAGCGAGTCGCCGAGGTGTATGTCCTCGACCACCACATTCGGGTCCTCCACCACAAGCTCCATATTTGCAAAGTTCCAGATTCCCATAACTCCGCCTGCCACAAGCTTTTTGGCAACATCGTCCGCCGCCTCTTTGGGCACGGTGAGCACGCCTATTTTTACATTCTCCGCCTTGCAGTACTCGGCGAGAGTGTTGACATGGTATACAGGCAGATCGTTTATTTTTGTTCCCACAACTCTCGGGTTGTTGTCAAACATCGCAACACGCACAATTCCGCGCCTCTCAAACATATGCGTTGCGGCAAGCGCACGACCGAGGTTTCCCGCGCCTACTATTACCGCACGGTATCCCTCGTTTACTCCGAGCAGCTCGGAGATCTTGCCGTAGAGATATTTTACATTGTATCCGTACCCCTGCTGTCCGAAGCCTCCGAAGCAGTTGAGATCCTGCCTTATCTGAGAGGCGGTCACATTCATAAGGTCGGACAGCTCACCCGACGAAATGCGCAGTTTGTCAGAGCGCAAAAGCTCTCCGAGGTATCTGTGGTATCTCGGCAGTCTTTTGATTACCGCCTTTGAAACGGCGGTCTTTTTTTCCTCTGATATTTTTTTCTCGAAAGTACCTTTTATATTGTTTATGCTCTCCATTAAGTAATTCCTCTCATTCAGTCAAGTGCAGATGCGTTAAGCGAGGCATCTTTGATGTTGCCCGTCCCGTATTCGTAGTAGCCCTGTGCGGCAATCATAGCACCGTTGTCTCCGCAGAGCGAGACGGGCGGCGCAAAGAACTCAACACCCCTCTTTTTGCAAAGCTCAGAAAGCCTCAGCCGCAGGTGTGAGTTTGCCGCAACACCGCCTGAGATCACAAGCGGGCAGCCGGGGTTCTGGCTGATTGCGGCATCTATCTTTTTTGCCACTGCCTCAACGGCTGTGTAGGTGTAGTTTGCGCAGAACAGCGCACTCGGAATGCTCATTGAGCGCTGCTCGTATTTGTGAAAGAGGTTTATCGCCGCAGTTTTGAGTCCCGAAAAGGAAAAGTCAAGGCTTCCGTCCGCCAGAGCGGGGGAGGGAAGCTTAAAGTCCTGCGTTTTGTAAGCCTCACTCTTTTTGTACTTGTTATAAAAGCCGCTCTCGGCTCCCGTCGCCTCAATAAATCCCTTGGTCGAGAGTGCGTCAAACTCTTTTCCCGCAGGATATGCAATACCGAGTATTCTTCCTATCTTGTCAAATGCCTCGCCTATTGCGTCGTCCCGTGTCTGTCCTATCGTGACTATTTTCGTGTAGTCCTCGACACGGTAGATCGAGGTATGCCCGCCCGACACCACAAGCGCCAGAAACGGCGGCTTTGGCGCATTTTCTTCGGTCAGATATGCGGCGGCAATATGTCCGTGTATATGGTTTACTCCGACAAGCGGAATTTTGTTTGTCACGGCGAGTGCCTTTGCAAAGTTTACCCCGACAAGCAGTGCGCCGATAAGTCCGGGGTTCATTGTGACCGCAACAAGACCGATGTCAGAAAGCCCCGTTTCTGCCTTTTCCATTGCCTCATAGCACACCGTGCTTATCGCCTCAATATGCTTTCTGCTTGCTATCTCAGGCACAACGCCGCCGTAAAGCTTGTGTATGTCTATCTGCGAGGCTACAATATTCGATTTTATTTTAAAGCCCGAATGGGTTTTTTCCACCACTGCGGCACTTGTCTCGTCGCAGGAGCTTTCAATTGCGAGTATATTCAAGAGTATAACTCCCCTCTGTTTTATAGTTTTTTCGGCGAAATGTCCGAGAGTGACGAGAGATTCCGCTCGCTCATAAATCGTGTCCGTCAGTACTGCAAATTGCCGTAAAGCATGATAATTGCGTCATCGTCGGGATTTTTGTAGTAGTTTTTCCTCTCGCCGATCTTTTTGAACATGTGGCTCTCGTAAAAGCTTATGGCTGTGTGATTTTGCTTTCTCACCTCAAGAAAAATCGTCTCCAGCCCCCGTCCCCTCTCGGTCTTTGTCGCAAATGACAAAAGGCGGCTGCCAACTCCTCTTTTTCTCATCTCCCGCTTTGTCGCTATGCGGTATATCTCACCTTCAGGCGCAATCAGCCTGCCTAAAACATAGGCGATAACCTCTGCTCTCTCGCCGTCATTTTCGCATGCAACAAAGCATATTCCGTCCCTTTGGGCAATCAGACTTGAGATGTCCTTTTGGCTCCACGGGTCCCCGAAAGTTTCGTTTTCAATTTCACATATGTATTTTGCATCGCAGGGCATAGCCCGTCTTATTATCATTTAAGTTCCTCTTTAAGTCCCAAAATAAATTCTTTGAGCTTCTCGCCCGTTTCGGGATGCTCAAGTCCCTTTACGATATTAGCCATAAGAAATCCTGCCTTTGAGCCCATATCATATCTTGTTCCCTCAAATTCAAGTGCGTATATGCCCTTTGCTCTTGCAATTGTCGCCATGGCGTCGGTCAGCTGAATTTCACCGCCGGCACCGGGTGTGAGACTGTCTATTATGTCAAAAACATCAGGGGTGAGAAGCACACGCCCGAGAATAGACAAATTTGAAAACTCAAATCCCGGTTTGGGCTTTTCTATCATGTCGGTGCAAAGGCTGACACGCTCGCTTCCCTCAATCGGGGTGACCTTGAGGGAGGAGTATTTTACAAGGTCCTCCTTGGGC
>CALWTU010000054.1 GCA_944384515.1 uncultured Clostridia bacterium | reverse complement strand
CAAGTGAGGTTATCATCGCATTTTTTATGCCCAGCCTCTCAAAGTTTGAGACAAGTATCTTAGCTCTTTTCGGCTGGTATTCGTTTGAGAGGATAAACCCGCTCTCTCCGATTTTTTCGGCGGCTTGTCCGCTTTTGCCTCCCGGCGCCGCACAGACATCGAGCACCCACGCACCCTCTTTTATATCGACCGAGTTCACGGTCGCCATGGCACCGGGGTCCTGCGCATAGATCATACCGCTGTGATGCTCAGGTGTGTTTCCGATCGAGCCGTCACCCGAGATTATATATGAGTTTTCGGAATATCCGATTTCCGTCAGCTCAAAGCCGTCAATGCGGTGCTTTGCAGACGGGCTTTTTGCCTCGTCTTCAAAGTTTATGACGGTGCCGTCATTCTCATGTTGCGCGCGGGTGTGAGCTTGCGCACCGTTTTCCTCTTTTGAATTCTCGGTTTTCAGACGGTTAAAGCGCACTGCTTTTACCGCCTCACGGTTTTCAATCTCAAAAATAAATTTCGGATAATCCTCTTTGAGCAGGCTTTTCATTCTCTCTTTGAATTCTTCTTTCAGCATAAAAACCCTCCTCAGCCCAAAATTCACTAATGTATATTATACACATCCCTTCTTGCTTTGTCAATTTGTTTTATAAATATTTATAGTATATTCACACTGAAGGCGGGTGGTACTGTGTTGACTTTTACACTTTACAATGATATAATTAACTATAAAGTTTATTTGTGCAGGAAGGGAAAGTGCTTATGGCTTTTAAAAATCGCAAGTCAAATTATCCTCTTTATGAGACAACAAAATTTTCGGATATCAGAGAGATGACTGAGAATGTCGCTGACAGATATCCTGATAAAATTGCAATTTCGTATAAAAAAACACCCCAGTCAAAGGAGATTTCACATTACACATACTCTGAGGGCAGAGATTTTATCCGCGCCTTGGGAACAGAGTTTCTGGCTATGGGAATGTCGGGGGAGAATGTTGCAATTATCGGAGAGGCTTGCCCCGAGTGGGTGTTCTCCTACTTTGCACTTATGTCTATGGGGGCAGTTACGGTGCCGATTGACAAGGAGCTTCCCGCTTCGGATATATCCTCCATTTTGAACACGGCAGAGTGTAAATTTGCAATAATCAGCCCCACTGTTGAGGAAAAAATTCAAGAAATATTAAGCGATGTCCCCACTTTGAAAACAATTGTTGGATTTTCCGAACTGAAAATCGACGGTGCTCTGACGGTCTTCTCGGTTTTTGAGTGCGGGCGTGAGAAGATAAAAAACGGTGACAACTCTTATCTTGAGTATGATCTTTGCCCCGATAAGCTTGCGAGCATTGTTTTCACCTCAGGCACGACGGGCAAAGGAAAGGGCGTTATGCTCTCCTCAAAAAATATCTGCTCGGATATGGAGCAGGGAATGTACAACTTCCGCATCACCGAAAGAACAATGTGCGTGCTTCCGCCGCATCATACATTCGGTTCAACGGTAAACCTTGTCGGCCATTATGCACAGGGCTGTGAGATATATATTTCGTCGGGTCTCAGATATGTTCCTGCTGAAATTAAAGAGTTTAAGCCAACGCACCTTATACTTGTACCGCTGTTTGTTGAGACATTCTACAAAAAGATTATTTTAGGAGCGGAAAAGGCGGGAAAGCTGAAAGGACTTAAATTTCTCATAAAGCTTTCAAATGCACTGCGCAAGGTCGGCATTGACTTGAGAAAGCAGTTGTTCGGCAAGAGCGTTCTTTCAAACTTCGGCGGAGAGCTTGAGATGATAATATGCGGCGGTGCTGCTATAAATCAGGAGATAATCGACTTTTTTGAGGGTATCGGAATTACCGTTCTTAACGGATACGGTATTACCGAATGCGCGCCCCTTATTTCCTGCAACAGAAACGAGTACCGCAAAAAAGGCTCTGTCGGCATTCCGATTATAGGAGGAAAAATAAAGATTATTAATCCCGATGAAAACGGAGAGGGAGAGATAAGTTATAAGGGCCCGAATGTAATGCTCGGTTACTATAAAAACGAAGAGGCGACAAAAGAGGTCTTTGACGAGGAGGGCTACTTCAAAACGGGAGATTACGGTAAGGTTATAAATGAGGGGGATGACCAGTGGATATATATCACGGGCAGACTTAAAAACCTTATTATATTCTCTAACGGAAAGAATGTTTACCCTGAGGAAATAGAGACGGATATACAGGGAGTATACGGAGTGAGCGAGGTTGTTGTATATGCGGGCGAGAGCCGCAAGGACCCCTCAAAGGAGATAATTGTTGCTGAGATCTATCCTGATTTTGATGCACTGAAACTTCACAGTGTAACCGATGTGCAAGGCTATTTTGAGAGTGCGGTAAAGGAGATAAACTCAAGGAACGCACCGTATAAAGCCGTCGGTAAGGTTAAGATAAGAAATGAGGAGTTTCCGAAAAACACATCCAGGAAGATAGTAAGATTTAAAATAGACAAGACCATAGATTAAAAACAGTGCGCTTTGCTTGAAAAAACGGCATAGACCTCTTTAAAAATTAAAGAAAAGTTTTTTAACGAATATCTGAGCAGAAAAGATATAAAAATGAAAAAACTACCGAAAAAGGCGGTAAAATTCCGTCACGGTCGTTGTTTTGTTATATTTTTGGATTGTTTGAAGTGGCCTGAGACAAAAATTTTCCGCCCCGCCCGCACACACGGCAGCAAAATTCCGTAAAGCAGACTTGCGGCCAAAACATGAGGGCAGAGCGAAGAACAGCAGAGAGCAGGCAACCGCTGTATAACTTGTTCAGAATTGAACTTCAGATTATAAAAAATACCGAAAAAGGCGGTAAAATTCCGTCACGGTCATTGTTTTGTTATATTTTTTGTGCCTTGGTTCTTGCGATGAAAGCAAAATGTATTGTCCTTTTGGGCAAATTTTTGCTTATATGCCCTCATCACCGCTCCGAGCGGTAAAAACATATATAAGGGAATCACAATGAGTTAAACTCATTGTGTCGGACCGTAAAAACATGTCTGTAACACTTTTTATTACATAAAAATTTTAGTTAAAAATGAGCAAAACGGAACTTTGCAATATTGAGAGGCGAAAGAGATTTTTCGTTTTGCGGGGAGGAATATGAAGATAACCGATATTATTACAAGAGACAAGCCGTCTTTGTCGTTTGAAGTTTTTCCGCCAAAGGAGGATTCGGATTTTGCCGTTGTGGAAAATTCGGCGCTGAGTATAGCCCGCCTTATGCCTGATTTTATGTCTGTTACATACGGCGCAGGAGGCGGAACATCAAAATATACGGCAAAAATATGCTCGGAGATAAAGGATGTCGGGGTAACGCCGCTGGCGCACCTCACCTGTATTTCTTCTGACAGAGCGCAGATACGGGAGCGGCTCTCTCAGTTAAAGGAACTCGGCATTGAGAACATTCTTGCTCTTCGTGGAGATATTCCGAAGGGCGGGGATCTGTCACACGGCGGATGTTTTAAGTATGCAAGCGAGCTTGTGCGTGAAATTTCGGATTATGGCGGTTTTACTATCGGCGGTGCGTGCTATCCTGAGGGACATCCGGAAAGCGAGAGTTACGCTAAGGATATTGAAGCGCTGAAAATAAAAGTGGAGTGCGGTGTATCCTTTTTAACTACCCAGATGTTTTTTGACAATGATATTTTGTATAATTTTCTTTACCGTCTCTTGAAGGTCGGCGTCGATGTTCCCGTGGTTGCGGGAATTATGCCGGTTACAAATGCAAAGATGATAAAGAGAATTATTTCGATTTCACAGAATGCACTCCCCCAGCGCTTTCTCCGCATTGTCGACAGATATGCGGACAGTCCTGAGGCAATGACACAGGCGGGTATTGCTTTTGCGACTGAGCAGATTATAGATCTTTATGCCAACGGAATAAATGCGGTACATGTCTACTCGATGAACAAGCCGCATGTCGCAAAGAGGATTAAAGAAAATCTCTCCGAGATATTAAAGTGACGGTCAAAAATGTAAAGTGAGGGGCAAAAATGTAAACTGGCGGGCAAAAATGTAAAGTGACGGGCAAAATCGCTCTTCATTCTGTGCTTTGTGTTTTGCTTTTCATTTAGCGCTTCTTTTGTGATGTGCCTGACAGGACTTTTGTCGGGTTTGGTTTTTATCGGCATAGGGCTTTCTGATTTTCTTTGTCGGCTCATAATTTTTTCAGATATACGGGAATATGTCGGTGAATACAGCCGGCAAATATAATACGATAAAAGGGAGAGATATGTCACAGATAATATACAAGGAATATGATGCGTGCGAAATTATACCGACTGAGGCGGAGCTGTCCGCAAGACTCGGGGGCAGAGCTTCACTCTCGGACAGAGAGATTTCTGACGGTCTGGTGCATATGCGCGGCGTGATAAGTGCAAAGTCCGTAGGTATGAGGGTGGATATACTGCGCTGCGGCGAGGGTATGACGGATTTGGGATTCGGCATACTTAAGAGTAAACATCTTTATAAAAATCTCACAGGGTATAAGCAGGCTTATCTTGTGGCGCTCACTCTCGGCATCGGCTGTGACAGATTTCTTAACGCACGCAGTGTTCTATCGTCGGCGGAGGGGTATTTTTACGATGCAATCGGCTCTGCTATGTGCGAATCACTTGCTGATTTGTCTGAAAAATACTACACGGGTGGGGCTCTTCACGCACCGAGATTCAGTATCGGCTACGGCGACCTTGATATAAGTTATCAGAAGGGCATGTGCGAAATACTCAGGGCAGAGCGGCTTATCGGCATAAGCTTAAGTGATAATTTTTTTATGACGCCGAAAAAATCCATTACCTATATTGTCGGGATAAAATAATTTGTCAGCCGATGCGTCGGCAAGCTGATGTTGTAAAGTGAACTTTTAAAATGGAATATCATGGAAAAGAGGAAAATATGAAAGAAAACATACTGTCTGCATTGAAGCACAGGAGACTTATTTTTGACGGAGCAACGGGTACGGAACTTAAAAAGAGAGGCGTCCTATCGGACAGCGACCTTCCGGAAAAACTGAATTTTACAAATCCCGATGCTGTAATAAGGCTGCACGGGGAGTATCTTTCGGCAGGCGCAGACATAATAAAGACGAATACTTTCGGCGTAAATCCGATAAAATACGAAAATTACGCCGATTATATAAAAAAGGGAATAGAGAATGCGGCTGTTGCCGCAAAAATCCGCAGTGATGCATATATTGCATTTGATATGGGACCGCTCGGCAGTATGCTTGAGCCGCTCGGTAAGATGAAGTTTGAGGATGCGGTGGATGCGTATTACCGCAATGCCTTGGCTGCCAAGGATACAGGAGTTGACTTTGTTTTGCTTGAGACGTTCACGGATACTTACGAGCTTAAGGCGGCGGTGCTCGGAGTTAAGGAGGCGTGCGATCTGCCGATATTTGCGACGGTGGTCTTTGACGGCACGCATAAACTTCTCACGGGTGCCTCGGTTGACGCCGTTGTTTGTCTGCTTGAGGGACTCGGTGTAAGCGCGCTTGGTATGAACTGCTCGCTCGGCCCTGACAAAATGCTTGAGATTTTGCCCGAATTTGTAAACATTTCTTCACTTCCCGTTATAGTTAATCCGAATGCGGGACTGCCCTCTGTCAGGGACGGGGAGACATTTTACGATGTTGACGAGTATCATTTTGCAGAGTATGCGGCAAAAATGGCGGAGTGCGGAGCGGCAATGCTCGGAGGCTGTTGCGGAACAAGCCCCAAATATATCGAAAAAATCGTTGAGTATATCAAAAATATTGATTACACCCCAAACCGTGTTAAAAATTATACGCTTGTATCATCATATACACACGCCGTAAGAATAGGAGAGGAGCCTAAAATTATCGGCGAGAGGATAAACCCGACGGGAAAGCCCAAGCTTAAAGAGGCACTGAGGGCACGGGATTACGAGTACATCTACTCACTTGCGCTCTCACAAGAGGAGGCTGGGGCGGATATTCTTGACTCTAATGT
>CALWTU010000053.1 GCA_944384515.1 uncultured Clostridia bacterium | reverse complement strand
ATGTTCAGAGTAAGCTTACATGCACCCTGCTGAGGAGCGCACCAGCCAATACCGTGTGTAAGACCTGAAATGTCTTTGATTTCTTTAGCCTGAATCCATTTGCCCTCTTCGGGAATGGGAGCCGGACCGTGATTGGGGCCCTTAGCAACCACACACATGTTCTGAACTTCATGTGAATAGATAAGTTCTGCCATTTTTATATCTCCTTTTTAAAAATTAACTTAGGAAAGGGGAATTACACAATAATTTTTCCCATAACAGTGCCGAATGCGCAAGAAGCGTTTGACTCGTCTGTATCAATGTGCATTGCAGGTGCAAATTTGTCACTTACACGAATAACGACATCACCAAACACTGTTGTTCTTTCTGATTTGATTTCAACAGATACAATCTGTTTGTCCTGAACACCGAATTCCGCAGCTGCCTCGGGAGTAAGATGTATATGACGCTTTGCGGCAATAACACCTTCGTTGAGGATATATTCAGCTCCGTTTTCCGGGTTAACGAGCTTGCAAGCTCCGGAGCCGGCAATATCACCGCTCTCACGGATGGGAGCAACGACACCTATTGTCCGCGCGTCGGTCAAAGAAAGCTCAACCTGATTTGAATTTCTTGTAGGGCCGAGAATAGACGCTTTAAGCGTGCCTTTAGGACCTACAACATTAAGTTTTTCTGCGCAGGCAAACTGTCCCGGCTGGCTAAGCTCTTTTTTGCAGGTAAGCTTATATCCCTTACCGAAAAGTGCTTCAACTGCCTCGTCAGTCAAATGAATATGTCTTGCGGAGGTTTCAACTAAAACTTCTTTCATTTTAAAGAACTCCTTTATTTAATATATTTTGGGTTAACATCCCCATAGTCCAAAGGTTATTATAACATAAAAATGAATATTTGTCAACTAAATAATTTAGTAAGAGAAGAGAAGAAAATATATTTTGCATATATATAAGAAAAGTAATTGTCTGTTTTAAAATCTGTGCTAAGTAATCGGATTTTATCCTGAGTATATCACACCTCAAAATCCACAATGTGCACATTTCTGCCATGATTTATCAGTCAATTTCAAAGTTTCTTTGTCCTGAAATCTGTTGAGGAGCAGAGTTATTCGGTGAAAACGGGTAGCCTAAATGATCATATGCCAAGCGGGTTGCACATCTGCCGCGAGGCGTCCTTGCGAGAAAACCTATCTGCATAAGATACGGCTCATAGACATCCTCAATCGTTATTGATTCCTCTCCGATTGTTGCAGCAAGAGTCTCAAGACCGACAGGTCCGCCTGAATAGTATTTAATAATCGATTCAAGCATCTTTCTGTCAATATTATCAAGACCGAGCTCGTCTATTTCAAGAGCTTCAAGAGCGTATTTTGCAATTTCGGAGGTAATTGTTCCGTCGCCTTTGACAAGCGCAAAGTCCCGTATTCTTTTTAGAAGTCTGTTGGCGATACGAGGTGTGCCTCTCGAGCGTGAGGCAATGCTGTGTGCTCCTTCTTCCGTTATGTTTATATCCAGAATTCCGGCAGAGCGCATAACGATTTTAGCCAACTCTTCCGGTGTATAAAGCTCAAGCTTCAGCAGTACGCCGAACCTGTCTCTTAACGGTGTCGTAAGCTGTCCTGCTCTTGTCGTCGCTCCTATGAGTGTAAATTTGGGAATGGGCAGTCTTATTGACCTTGCGCTCGGACCCTTTCCGATAATAATATCAAGAGAATAGTCTTCCATAGCAGGGTACAGTATTTCCTCAACCGCCCTTGAAAGACGGTGTATCTCGTCAATGAAGAGTACATCCCCTTCATTGAGATTTGTCAGAATTGCGGCAAGGTCTCCTTGTTTTTCTATTGCAGGACCGGATGTTGTCCTGATGTTAACACCCATTTCATTTGCTATTATTGATGACAAGGTAGTCTTTCCGAGTCCCGGAGGACCGTATAAAAGTACATGATCCAAAGCCTCGCCTCGAAGTTTTGCACTCTCAATGTATACTTTAAGATTTGATTTTGCCTTTTCCTGTCCGATATATTCCTCAAGATTTTTCGGTCTCAGACAGTTTTCCACCTCCGAGTCCTGGGCAGAATTATATTCGTTTGACAGAATTCGATTTTCAAAGTCGAACTCATTTACTTCTTCCATCATACTAAGTTTACCCCTTTAAAACGCAAGCAGCTTCAAAGCTGCTTTTATAATTTCGCCCGAGTCTTTTTGGTTTGCGTCAACTCTGCTTAAAACATTCAAAACCTGAGATTTATCATAACCTAAAACCATAAGAGCTTCTGCAGCTTCAGTCATAGCAGAGCTTGACTGACTCTTTTTTGTTTGAGAACTTGAAAGGTGAGGAAGGTCAAGGACGGGAATATCACTTGATATTTTATCCTTTAATTCAAGAATTATTCTTGCGGCGGTTTTTGCTCCTATGCCTTGTGCTTTTGATATGGCTTTAGTATCCTCTGAACAAACTGCAACGGAAAATTTCTGTGGAGTTAAAGTAGACAGTATGCTGATAGCGGCTTTGGGTCCGACTCCGCTTACGCTGATAAGTCTGTTAAAACATGAGCGCTCTTCGTTTGATATAAAACCAAAGAGTTCAATTCCGTCCTCCCTTACAGCCATATAAGTATATAATTTTACCTTCTCTCCTTCTTTTGAAGAGAGCAAATCGGATGTAATTGAACTGATAGTGAGTTTATAGCCGACTCCGTTGCAGTCAATAACGCAGGAGTTAATATCTCTGTATGTCAAATTTCCGTTCAAATAATAAAACATTCTGCGGTAAACCTCTATGTGTCTTCTTTTTTTATAACTTTTTTAATCATTTTTTCGAGTTTTTCGCGGGGGATGGTAAGATCTCTGCCGCATGAGGTGCAAACAATTCTTACATCGCTTCCGCCGCGCATTATTTTAAAGAGGTCGCAATTACATGGATGCTTCTTTTTCAGCATTAAAATATCTCCGACCGAAAAGTGGATAAGAGCCATATAAACCTCCCATGCGTTTTTTATAATTATACCATAATATTAACGAAAAGTAAAGATATAAATACAATAATTCGTATCCCTTGACAATTTGTCTTATGTGTGGTAGACTAATACAGTGTTTGCGATTATATCAGGCAAATCAACATAAATTGATGCATTGGAAAAAAGAAATGAAATTTACATTTATTCCGGAATACAGGTTTAACAAATACAGTGATGCAAGTGCGGAGTTTTTGCTTAAAGAAGGATTTCGAGGGATAATTCTTGATATTGACAATACGCTTGAGCCGTATGAGACGGCGGTGCCGGGAGAGAAGCTGATAGAGTGGTTTGACAGCCTCAGAGAAAACGGAATCAAAGTAGCATTTGTGTCTAATAACAACAGAAAGAGAGTTGAACTTTTCAATAAAGAACTGAAATTCCCGTGTTACAGCAAGGGCAAAAAACCGTTCAAGCGCAATGTGCTGCGTGCCATGGCGGATATGGGAACGACAAGAGAAAATACGGTTCTTATGGGAGACCAGATGTTTACTGATGTGTGGGCGGCGCATAACGCAAAAATACCGGCGATACTTGTGCCCCCGATAAAAGATAAAACAGATGTGTTTACTAAGTTAAAGAGAGTTCTTGAAAGATGGGTTTTAAATAGAAGCGAAAAGAGGAAGAAGTAATGATGGGTGCATTTTTCGGACCGGGAGGAAACAGCGACGAATTTAAACTTTCCGGAGGAAAATCAACGCTGCAAGCGCCGAAATGGCTCAGAGAAACAGGACTTAACGCATATGAGTATGAAGCAGGGAACGGCTTGAAAGCTACTGCGGATACGCTCTGTGCCATAGGGGACGAGGCAAAAAAATACGATATAAAGATGTCGTATCATACGCCTTATTTTATCTCTTTGTCAGGCGTTGAAGAGGAAAAACGCTTGAAGAGCATTGAGTATATAAAGCAAAGCCTTGATGCGGCAGAATGTCTCGGAGCAGGCATTATTGTGGTTCACACAGGCTCTGCCGCCAAAATATCGAGAGTAGAGGCTATGGCATTTGCCTCGGATACTCTTGCAAAAACATTAGCGACGGTTGATACGCACGGAATTAAAATCGGACTTGAAACTATGGGAAAAATCAATCAGCTCGGTACGCTTGATGAGGTGGTTGAATTGTGTAAGATGGACGGCAGATTGGTACCTGTTGTTGATTTCGGGCATATGAACGCAAGAGCTTTGGGCGGTTTATTTTTAACCAAAGATGATTACCTTAGAGTTTTTGATTATATAGGCACAAATCTCGGAGATGATGTTGCGAAAAATCTTCACTGCCATTTTTCCAAGATCGAGTGGTCTTCGGGCGGAGAGAAGAGACATCTGACATTCGGCGATGAAATATACGGACCGAATTTTGAGCCTTTAATTGAGACGATTTATGAAAATTCGCTGAGTCCCACAATCATATGCGAGTCGGCAGGAACACAGTCGAATGATGCTTTGGCAATGAAAAAATATTACGAGGAGATTTCAAAATGAGTAAAGTTTTAAAACTGAGACAAAGTATGAGAGAAAAGGGAATTGACGCGGTGATAATTTTTGATGAGCTTAATCAAAAATACCTTTCTGATTTTGCTTTTACCGACGGCTTCCTGCTTATAACACAAAACAGTGCCGAGCTTGTAACCGATTTCAGATATTTTGAGATGGCGAAAAACGGAGCAGACAAAGAATTTAACATTGTCACACCGGAGAACAGAGACTCCTATATTGATGAGATTTTAATAAAGGACGGAGTTAAAACGGTTGGCTTTGAGGGCAATTATATTTCATACGGAAGATATCATAATTTGACAAAAAAACACGGGCAGTTTGAATTTGTCAATATAGAAAGTATGATTGAGGACATCAGACAGATAAAGACGGCTGACGAAATAGAGAAAATGCAGAAGGCTCAGGATATCACCGATAAAGCGTTTTCTCATATTGTGAAAATGCTGACTCCGCAAATGACGGAAATTGATGTTGCGGCAGAGCTTGAATACGCTATGAGAAAAAACGGTGCAAGCGGACTTGCATTTGAGACTATTGCCGTTTCCGGCGATGCCTCGGCACTGCCGCACGGAACTCCGAGAAATATCAAACTGCGCCGCGGATTTCTGACTATGGATTTTGGAGCTAAGTTTGACGGATACTGCTCGGATATGACAAGAACCGTGGTAATAGGCAGGGCAGATGATGAGATAAAGAAGGTTTATAATACTGTTCTTACAGCACAGCTTAAAGCAATAGAGTACCTCAGAGAGGGAGCTGACTGTGCCAATGCCGATAAGATAGCAAGAGATATCATTGATGCCGAATACAGCGGAACATTCGGTCATTCTCTCGGCCACTCGGTCGGACTTTTTATCCATGAGAGTCCGAGACTTTCAAGACTTGCAAACGGCCATAAAGCGAGAGTCGGCGAAATATATACCGTCGAGCCGGGAATTTATCTTTACGGAAAATACGGTTGCAGAATAGAAGATATGGTTAAAATAGAAAAAGACGGAGTATATAATTTCACTCATTCTACCAAAGAATTGATAGAAATTATATAATTTTGATGAAAAAATAAAAAAATATCTCTGAACCACTTGAAAAAATCATCAATATATAGTATAATAAATCGAATATATAACGAGTTTTTATTCGTGCGAGGTGTAATTGTGGCGGATTGCACTTAGTAAATTAATCTTATCGCCAAGAAAAGGAAAGTATATGTTAACAGCAGGTGATTTTAAAAACGGACTTACCTTTGAGATGGAAGGTAAAGTATATCAGGTTATTGAATTCCAGCATGTAAAACCCGGTAAAGGCGCAGCTTTTGTAAGAACAAAGTACAGAGATGTTGTTACCGGTGCCATTCGTGAGGCTTCATTTAACCCCACGGCAAAGTTTGAGAATGCTGTAATTGAGCGTCGTGACCTTGAGTATCTTTACAACGACGGTGAGTTGTACTACTTCATGGACCCTGAGTCATATGAGCAGATACCTCTTAACCAGGATAAGCTTGGAGATAACTTTAAGTTTGTTAAGGAGAATACAGTTTGCCGTATTTCCTCATTCAAGGGAAATGTATTTTCTGTTGAGCCTCCCACATTTGTTGAGCTTAAGGTTGTTGAGACAGAGCCCGGTGTTCGCGGAGATACAGCTACTAACGTTACAAAACCGGCTACTCTTGAGACAGGTGCTGTAATTAAAGTTCCGATCTTCATTAACGAAGGCGATGTGCTTAAGATTGATACAAGAAGCGGAGAGTATCTCGAGAGAGCATAATTAAATCTCAGGGTGTTGTCTTTTTTATTTCTACACCCTGATTTGATATGATAAGAAAGGTGGTTTTTATATGAATATT
>CALWTU010000052.1 GCA_944384515.1 uncultured Clostridia bacterium | reverse complement strand
CAGGGTGAGGCACAGAAACATAACCGATTTTAACGCCGTCAACATATGCGAAGAATGTATTTACGGGGTGCTCGTAGTTAAAGCGTGTCTGCTCCGACTTATAAGTTATATCCTTGTGAAGAATATTTGAAGAGATCTCGCCCAGCGCACTGCATGCAAGATTAAACAGCGCCTCTTCCCCTCTCTCTTTTGAGTAGAAGACACCGCCGAGTTTCTTTCTCTCATTGCAGTTGCCGTTTTCGTCAAGTCCCTCGACAACATGTCCTATCTCAAAAATGCCGAAGTCATCAAGATAGCTCTTATTTTCCTTGACAAAATTGAGGAGAGTGGGAATCATCGAAATACGGAGGTACTGATGATCGGGAGTCTGCGCATTTATAACACGGACATTCTCGTGAGTCTCAATTCCGAGCTCTGCATTCTTGGCGCTGTCAGACCAGATGTATGAGTGCACCTCGTGCATTCTGAAGCTTGAGACAAGAATATCCTTCATTCTGTCCTCGCAAGTCTTGAGACGCTCTTTGCGCACGGGCTTAAGAATACTCTTTGATGAGAATACATCGAAGTTGTCATAACCGTAAATTCTTGTTATTTCCTCGATTATATCAGCCTTTATCGTAACATCCTTTGTGGCTCTCCATGACGGAACCTCAACACTGAAGTTATCCCCTCTGTTAACAACCTTAAATCCGAGTCCTGAAAGCGTCTTGACTATCTGTTCGTTTGAAATATCAATACCTGTGTATCTGTCAACATACTTCTTGTCAAAATCAAGAGTTATTGTCGGATAGCGCTTTACATAATAGTCGGTGAAAGAAGATGTGACACGGGCATCGGGATCTGCGTCAAGAAGGAGCTTTACCAAACGCTCCGTCGCAACACGGCAAAGCTCAGGGTCAAGCATCTTCTCATATCTCATAGAGGCGTCTGTACGCAGTCCGAGGCGTGTTGTCGTCTTGCGGACGCTGACGCCGTCAAATGTAGCAGACTCAAGAAGCAGAGATGTTGTGTCATCCTCAATCTTAGACGCATCTCCTCCCATCACACCCGCAACCGCAACAGGCTCGTTGTTTGATGTAATCATCAGCATCTTGTCGTCTATATCTCTCTCGACACCGTCAAGAGTTGTAAACTTAAGTCCGCTCTCAAATGTCTGTACCTCTATCCTGTCAACCTTCTTATTATCGAATGCGTGCATCGGCTGTCCGAGCTCAAGCATAACATAGTTTGTAAGGTCTGCAAGGAAATTTATCGCACGGGAACCTGCATAATAGAGGCGTATTCTCATATTTACGGGGCTGAGCTTTCTTGTGATGTTCTCAACTCTCAGAGCAGAATAGCGCCATACAAGATCCGTCGCCTTGACATCCACCGACAGTGCGGGCAGATTGTCAAATACACTGACATCGTATACCTGAAGCTCCTTCAGCTCTCTGCCTGTAATGGTGGCAAACTCACGAGCCATTCCGTAATGTCCCCAAAGGTCGGGGCGGTTTGTAAGAGACTTGTTGTCCACCTCGAAAATAATATCGTCAATGTCGTAAATTTTCTTAATATCAGTACCGAGCTCCACATCGTCAACTATCTCAAAAAGTCCCGAGTTGTCATCACTGATTCCGAGCTCAGCCTCAGAGCAGCACATACCGTAGGACATATATCCGCCGACTTTTGCGGGCTGAATTTCAGTTTTGCCGACGCGGCCGCCGCATGTAGCAAGCGCCACCTTCATTCCCTCTCTGACATTCGGGGCGCCGCAGACGATATCAAGCGTCTCCCGTCCAGTATCAACCTTCAGAAGGTGAAGCTTCTTTGACGAGGGGTGCTCCGCAACCGACTTTATCTCGGCAGCGATAACTCCTTCTACATCCTCGCCTTTAACAATTATATCCTCGACTTCCGCCGTGGAAAGTGTAAAATTACGGATAAGAGATTTTCTGTCAAGCCCCGTAAGGTCTACAAAATCCCCGATCCAATTCATGGATAAAAACATTTCTCTACCTCCTTACAAAGACTTAAACTGTGACAGCGACTTAAGATTTCCGCTGTTGAATGTACGAATATCCTTGACACCGTACTTCATCATTGCAAGTCTTGTAAGTCCGAGTCCGAACGCAAAGCCGGTGTATTTTTCGGTGTCAATTCCGCCCTCGCGAAGAACATTGGGGTGAATCATACCGCACGGACAGAGCTCAAGCCATCCCGAATTCTTGCATGACGGGCATCCCTCTCCGCCGCAGATAAGGCAGTTAATATCAAGCTCAAAGCCCGGCTCCACAAACGGGAAAAATCCCGGACGCAGTCTTACCTTTATATCCCTCTCAAAAACAAGGGACAGCATGGTTTTCATAAAGTAAATAAGATTTGATATCGAGATGTTCTCGTCTATCATCATTCCTTCCATCTGGAAGAATGTATTTTCATGGCATGCGTCAGTAGACTCGTTTCTGAAGCATCTGCCGGGGAATATGGCACGCAGCGGAGCTCCGTACTTTCTCATAACGGCGTTCTGCGCCGCAGATGTATGAGTTTTGAGCAGCTGACCGTTGTCAAGATAATAAGTATCCTGCATGTCGCGTGCGGGATGATGCTTCGGAATATTAAGCGCCTCAAAGCACTTGTAGTCATCAACTACCTCATAGTAGTCCTCTATCGTAAATCCCATACTCTCAAATATCGCCTCAACCTCTCTCGTTGCAAGCGTGATAGGGTGATATGAACCGCTCCTGTCCTCTGTTTTAAGCGTGGGATTGTATTTTTTTGCGCCTCTTATCTGAGCGTCTATCCTTGCCTTTTCAAGCATCTTCTCACAGTCGGAAATAGAGTTTTCAACTTCGGTTTTAAAGTTGTTTATCAGCTGTCCCGCCGTCTTCTTATCCTCGACATCACGAAGTCCTTTCATCAGCTCTGCAACAACGCCCTTTTTACCGAGAAAGCTGACTCTTAACTCATCAAGCGATTGTTCATCGTTAGCCAAGGCAAGAGCAGACTTAAATCTCTCTTTTAATTCTTCAATCTTTTCCTTCATAATTTTTCCTTTCCGAAAAGCCAATCGTAAAGCACCGCCGGCTTCAAATACAGACTGCCCCCTTTATTCATAGTCCGAATATGATAAAGGACAGATTTATAAAACATATTATATTATAAAACAATTAAATATTTTTGTCAATGGCATTGATATAAGAAATTACACTTTTCGGCAAAATATCCTCGACATTCTCACCGCTCTTCAGTCTGCGCCTTGCCTCGGTTGAACTTATGCGTGAGTATTTCTCCTCGCACTTCCACAGCAGAGTCTCGTATCCGCCGTGCTCAAAATTATACTCAGCCTGCACCCGCTCGTACTCAAGATCGGTATCATTGCGGTAGCCTTTTATAATCTTCTCTATTCCGTGCTCACGCATGTAGTCGACGACATATCCGTTCGAATAGCTGACTATGACATTCTCAAATTCATCGGTTGCCAGAATGAGCATTTTCACCCGCTCTTCAACGGTGAATGTGTAGTTTTTTTGAGGATTTACAAAAACCACAACAAATACCTCGTCATACAGCTGTGCGGCCTTTTTTATGACCTCAAGATGTCCCAGTGTTACGGGATCATAGCTTCCCGGTAATATAACTCTCATATCTCACTCCGTATCGCTTTCATTGCCTCTGTAAATCAATATGTTGACAAATGTCTTTTTTCCGTAACGGGTAGACTTCAAAACCTCAAAATCCGAAAGCTCTGCCGTATTAATCTCCTCCGTACCGCTCTCAAGCACCGCAATACAGCCGAGATTTAAAAAGCCTGCGCCTGCAAGCAGATTAAGCGCATTGAGAGAGCACTCCATAGCGTACGGCGGATCAATGAATACAAGGTCAAACTTCTCCGTCCCCTTAGCCTTGCGGATATAGTTGCGGTAGTCGCTGACAACAAACTTGCACCTGTCAAAAAATCCGGTAGTCTGTGCATTTTTCTTTACCACCTCGACAGCCTCTCTTGATGAGTCGACAAATTTTACGCTGCTGCCGCCCCTTGAGAGTGCCTCAAGTCCCATCTGCCCCGAACCTGCAAACAAATCGAGTATTTTCCTGCCTTCTATATCAAACTGAATGGAAGAAAAAACAGCCTCTTTTATCCTCTCGGATGTAGGGCGTGTCGCCTCTCCTTCAAGAGTAATAAGCTTTTTGCCCTTTGCAGTTCCTGTTATAATTCTCAACACGGGTCTACCCTTCTTTCTTGTTTTTGTAATAACTCTGTATGTTTTCGGCATCTAGTTTACTGATGCCCCTGATGGCTGAAAGCTCCTCCAAAGATGCGCTCTTTATCTTGTACAGCGGCATTTGGGCAAGCAAGAGCTTTGCTTTTTTCGGTCCGATTCCGGGTATTTTTTCAAGCACTGAAGTTGTTAAAGCTTTGCTCTTTGAGCGCTGTGAGTGCTTGAGCGCAAAGTTATGCGCATGCTCTTGCAGCTTGTAGAAGAAGTTATATACTCCCCTCTCCTGGGCAATGGAGATCTCTCCCTCCCCGTCGGTAATTGCGCGCGTCTTGTGAAAATCGTCCTTTACCATTCCGTAGACGGGTATATCCAAACCGAGTTTTTCAAGAACGGGTTTTACTGCGCCGACATGCGTTTTGCCGCCGTCAAGCAAGATAAGGTCGGGACGCTCCCCAAGAGAGGCGCTGCCGTCTCCTATATGCGCCGCTCTGCGCTCAATAACCTCACGCATTGAGGCATAGTCATCCGCTGTTTTTATCGACTTTATATTAAAAATTCGAAAGTCGCTCTTTTTGATTTTACCGTCGTCATAAACAACCATTGACGCCGTAATGCTTTCGTTGCCGAAATTTGATATATCGTATGCCTCTATGCGTTTGGGCACAAAGTCAAACGATAAAAGTTCACACAGCCTTGTCAGATTTTTGTTTTCTCTCTCCTCTTTCAGCCCCGCCTGTTTTACGGCTTCCATGGCGTTTTTATACGCAATATCGCACAGCGCACGCCCGTCTCCTCTCTCGGGTATCTTTACACTGACTTTATATTTTGTATCTAAGGAGAGGTACTCTCCGAGCAGCTCGAGATCCTCATCCGAGAGCGGAAAATCAAGCATTATCTCACGGGGAATATTTCCGCTTTTATCATAGTAGTCCGCTATGACCGATACGATATCCTCACTGGATGTATATTCGTTTGAGGAGAGAATAAACTCATTTTTATTAATCATGGCACCGCTGCGAACCGAGAGCATGGCTATTGCGGCATGCGTGGGTGATGAGTAGTATGAAAAAACATCTCTGTTTACCTTGACATCCGCTACAACCTTCTGCTTTTCGGACAGTCTGTCAAGCGCATAAATACTGTCCCTGAGCACCGCACATCTCTCAAACTCCAGCTCCTCTGCCGCCTCCTGCATCTGAGAGCTGAGAAGCTGCTTTGTCCCCTTGACATTTCCGTCAAGCACCCACTCCGCACACTTTACAATCTCCTTATACTCCTTTGAAGATATCTCACCCGTACAAGGGGCAACGCACATTTTGATATCCTTATACATACACGGGCGCTCCTTGCCTATATCACGGGGAAACACCCTCTTGCAGTCCGCAAGCATAAAAATCCTCATCACCGTCTTCAGTGCGTCATGCGCCTCTTTGGTGCTCCTGTACGGTCCGAAATATTTTGCCCTGTCCCCCTTGCGCTCCCTTGTAACATAAAGCTTCGGAAAAGGCTCGTGGGTAACCTTGATATAGGGATACGACTTTGCATCCTTAAGTTTGATATTGTATTTCGGCGTGTGCTTTTTGATCAGCACATTTTCAAGCGTCAGCGCCTCAATCTCCGTCTTGCACACAATATAGTCGAAATCTCTGACAAGGCTCACCATTATAGCGGTTTTGGGCGTGTGGTTATGCCCTGCAAAATAGCTTGTCACCCTGTTTTTAAGTTTTCGTGATTTGCCGACATATATTACTTTGCCGTCCTTGTCCTTCATTATATAAACTCCGGGTACAAGCGGCAGAGAATTTGCCTTTTGTCTCAGCCTTTCGTTATCCGTCATCTTCTCTCCTCAACTACAAAGGTATACATACATTTAATTACCGTTAAAACCGTACATAAGACCGAAAACAGTCCTGAAAAGGGGCTATCACAAACAAAATCGGTGATAGCCCCCTTGGGAAATGCGGAAAACATGCCGCACATCCAATTATTAAAACCCTATGGCAAATACAAAAGAGTAAGCACCATAACGGCAGATTTCAAATAAGGATTACAGATTAGCAAGTTCGGAATCAACAAAATTAACAAGCCCGTCTATAGCCTGTGCCTCATCCGCACCGTCCGCAATGAGTGTAATGGTCATTCCTTTTTCAATACCCAAAGAAAGTACTCCCAAAAGGCTCTTTGCATTTACTCTGCAGTCCTCTTTTTCTACCCAAATAGAACTCTTATAAGAATTAGCCTTTTGAATGAAAAAGGTAGCAGGTCTTGCATGAAGTCCTACACTGTTCTTAATTGTAACGTCACGAGAAATCATAGGATTATATCTCCTTAAATAATAATTACAATAGTAAGTATACCAAATATATTGCAAAAAATCAAGTCATTTTGGAAAAAATTTAAATTTAATCATTTTTTGAGATTTATATCTATAACCGAGGAGACTGAACTTGACGCGTCACCGTAATAACCGAGTCGGTCATCATGCTCTGCCCTGGCAGTCCTGAGAGCCGCAGTATTTATACCGAGAATAAACAGCAGTATATAAACACCTCTTAAATCATAGAACAAATACTTTGACATGCCGTAAACGAGCAGTGCGACAAGCGCAACGCTGCTCATATCGCTGACCGTTTTTACAAGCGAAACAGAAACATAACTTTTATAGTATGAGATATGTCTGAACCTTATGACAATAAACAGAGTCACAACGACAAACCCGAATATACCTATGTGATACATCACACCCAAGGGCGTGTTAAATTTAATGCCATTATTGACTGTTTCGACAAGACCGTTATAATCAAGACCCAACCCGAAAAACGCACCGCTGTCAAACAGTTTTTCAAACATTTTTTCAAATGAGACGAAAATCTCCTTTTGCGTCAGGTCGGTTCCGATAAAGGATAGCAGATTGTCAAACGCCCCCTCCGGCAAAAGAAACAGCAGCATAGGGCTCATGCACAGCAACAAGAGAAAATCTGCGGCGACACGGGTAGAGGTTATAATATAATACGCAAGCAATGCAACAAGCAGTGAAATGAGCAGCTCGAACTCAAGATTTATCGTGATAAGCAATAGATGTAAAAATGAGATTAAAAGATATGCTGTCTTTTTTGCGGGGTTCTTCTTCTCCATAAAAAAGGAAAAAGACAGAACAAGCGATGTGGCAATAAATGCATTTTGCGTATACGTGCTCTCAAAAAATACAATCTTGTTTAGCTCTGTGACAAAGTCGGATGAGGTAATCTCAAACATATTGAGCACCGAGGAAAGTAACAGCACAAGCGTGAGCGGTACCGAGGAGACTATAATTGCCTGAACGGCTTTATCCGCAAGTCTTCTGTTGATAATCATATTTGATGCGTTGGCATACATAAATATTGCTCCCAAAACGAGAAGAACATTTAAGGTTATGTCATCTGCCCCGGAAATTATCCCGCCGAGTGCGACAGCCGCCACAAGCAAAAACGCGAGAAAATCGTACACATCAAAATTATAAACTCTCTTTCCTATGACAGCTTTTAAAGTAAAGGAGAGGAAAGAAAGAACCGACAGGGTAATCAAAATCTCCGCGCTGCTCTGCATAAAAGAAAGATACGGCAAAATTATTACGGTAAGGAGCATAGGAAACTCCGGTGATGTCATCGACAGCGCAATAAGAACTGTTACAAGCATTATTAAAATTACAAGCTCAACCGAAAAGAAAAATCCGAAAATAGCAGGCACAAAGCCCAAAAAAATCGCCATTGTCGGCTTAATCATAGGCTGGCGCTCAATCTCATGCATTCTCTTAATTGCGAAAAACTCAAAGAGAATATAGTCGGTCACTGCCCAGTCGGACAGCAACAGGCACAGCGGCTTGTCCTTTGCAAGAAGCGGAAGTGCTATGATAATCAGCGTTCCGCCGAGAAAAAGGGTATTTGTACCTAGGTGCTTGTCCCCTACAAAATAATATTCTCCCAGATATAAGAACAATGTCAAAACTCCGAATGCGAGAAAAAACCATCCGAAAGACCTCGCTGAGGTATAGACAATAGTTCTGCCGACGGATGTCAAAAATTTATACGGCTTTCCCTTCAGCAAACGGATAGTACGCGTTGTAGCTGTGCCGGAGAGCGTCTTTTTTGAAAACAGAGTTTCGTTAATTTTTTCAGCAACGAGCTTTTTGTCAGTCATCTTTTTTTCTCCTCTTTTTCGAAAAGATGCTTGTTTTTCTGATACAGGTCATAGCGGCGCTCCTTTGTGATTTTAATTGCTTCGGAGAGCCTCCATTCAGCAATTTTTCTGTGGTCGCCCGAAACAAGCACCTCCGGCACCTCTCTGCCCATAAAAACCCTCGGTTTTGTATACTGCGGGTATTCAAGCAGCCCCGACGCAACGGACTCCCCCTCGTAACACTCTTTTGAAGATAAAACTCCGTCCAAAAGCCTGCTTACCGCGTCAATAACGATACACGCAGGCACCTCGCCTCCTGTCACCACATAGTCTCCGATGGATATCTCCTCGTCGACTATCATATCTATAACTCTCTGATCAATCCCCTCATAGTGACCGCAAAGAAATATCAGATTGTCGTATTCCGAGAGCCGCTTTGCCGTATCATGATTAAATAGCGTACCTTTCGGAGACATATATATCACACGGGTACTGCCCTTATCGGCTATTTGATTTTTTATATGAGTGTAGCAGTCATATATAGGCTGGCATGTCATAACCATCCCGACACCGCCGCCAAACGGCGTGTCGTCCGTCTTCTTATGCCTGTCAGTCGAAAAATCGCGGATATTGTGAGCGTGTACCTCAAGTATATTTGCTCTCTGCGCTCTTCCCAAAATGCTTTCATTTAATATTCCCATAACCATATCAGGGAATATAGTCATAATATCAAATCTCATATTCAGTCAAAAAATCCGGGTATAGGACGAACATAAACTCCTTTTTCAATATCTACATTGATGACGAACTCCCCGATACCGGGAAATAGCACGTCACCCTTATCGGTGCCGACGGTGAAGAGTTTACCCTGCACGCCGTCGGTTACCTCTTTTATTTTTCCGTACACCTTACCCGTGTCAACATCTATCACGGGAAGGTCTATTATATCCTGAATAAAATATCCGCCCTCTCTCAGCGGTATCTGTTCTCTTCTGAGGTAAAGAACAAGCCCTCTTTTGCTCTGAGCCGTCTCTCTTGTATCTATCCCCTCAAGCCCCATAAGGCATATCTGCCCCATAACCGCACCGCTGTTTACCGCAAGCGGGAGATACTCCCCCTCGCCGTGTTTAATATATACACGCTTCTGGCTTGCGAGCACCTTCGGAGAGTCGCACCACGGCTCCACCTTGACAAGTCCGCGCACCCCGTGCGCAGATAATACTTTACCGCATTCTAAAAATTCTTTTTTCATAACTGTATTTTAACACACGATAGCGAAAAAGTCAACAACATCCCGCCGTGTACCACTCCTGCTCTTAGTTATTTTTATCCGCCGACGGCATTTTGCCGACGGAAAAATCTCATATTCCGAAATATTCTGCCGTTTTGCGGCATAGACAGATAACGCACATCAAAAATCGTCACTGACCTTTTGATTTTTCTTTGCGTCTTTCGTCTTTTCCCTCTTAGCTTTAAAATAGTCTGAAAGCAACTGCCTGCACTCATCTCCCAGCACATTGCCAAGCACCTCGGTTTTATGGTTAAGTCCGACCTCGTTTATATTTACAAGCGAACCGAACCCGCCGAATCTCAAGTCGTACGCCCCAAACACGACACGGGGTATCCTCGCATTTATAATTGCCCCCGCACACATACAGCACGGCTCCATTGTCACATACAGAGTAACACCG
Organism: uncultured Clostridia bacterium; assembly: GCA_944384515.1. Classification (GTDB taxonomy): domain Bacteria; phylum Bacillota; class Clostridia; order Oscillospirales; family CAG-272; genus UBA1740. The sequence continues at coordinate 25,326 of CALWTU010000052.1, read as the reverse complement.
GGCAGCCTCCAGCCGCCAAGGGCTCGGCACGCACCCTCTATTGCGAGAATCTCGGCATGGTGAGTGGCGCACCTGTTCTGCTCTCTTTTGTTGTAAGCTTCGGAAATAATCTCTCCGTCCTTGACGCAAATTGCTCCGACGGGCACCTCATCCTCTCTCTGTGCTTTTTCGGCAAGTCTCAGAGCAACCGACATGAAATATTCATCAGTGTTGTTTTGCATACTACCTCCAAAAAAGATTTAACACGCTGATAGAGAGTGTGAAAAAAATATATATGCCGAGTGCGGGAGTAAAGAACTCTTTGATTTTTCGCTCATCCTTAAACGAAACACGGTATTTTTTCCGCTGCACTATCAATACTGCAAATGACAAAACCGCAAGTGCAAGCAGTGTCAAGATAAAATATACTCTGTCAGCGGCTTCGGATCTAAGCCAAAGCACGGAGACAATATTGTTCAAAAAGTGGATAAGAAATGACGGAAACAAACTCATAAGAGAGATGTCAATAACACCGAAAATCAGACCCGCAATAAATGCATACGGTATCTGATAAAGATTGCCGTGCGCAAGCGCAAACATCAGGGACGAAACAAGGACAGCCCCCCGCTTTGAATACGGCAAGAGCAAAAGGAGAGGAAAATATCTGAAAAGTATCTCCTCAAACACAGAAGGAATGAGCGCATGGCGAAGTATCACATAAAACAAGTTGCCCGACACATCAGGCAGCATATTCGGTCCTATCTTCGAGAGCAACAGATCCGTAAGAAAGGATACAAGAAAGACTACCGCTATAACCGGAAAGATAAGCGGCAGAGTATAGATTACACTCTCCGAGCTCGGAATAAATGCTATGCGGCTGTCGGTGCCGCTGATATTTTTTTGTCTGAAAAGGAAAAGTACGGCAATCGGAATAGCAAACGAGAGAATGTAAAGAGAAAAACTCCATACATAGCCGATACTGCCGCTGAGCGACAGCAAGAATATAAACAAAATATACGCAAAACTAAGATATGTCAGTTCTTTTTTCATAAAAAACCCTTTTTATAATTGTTTTTAACGCCGAAAAACCGTTTAAAATCACCGTCTGCTGTTACGCTGTGATAGCGGTGCCAAAAAAGCACGGAAAGAGACAAAGAGGCAAGTCCTGTGGTTTTTCCGGGGCGTTATTTTACAACCGAAAAGCGCAGTTTGCCGGATATTCTGTCCGCCTCTTCAACCCTGATTTTAACCATGTCCCCTATGCGGTATACTTTGTCCGAGCTCCTGAGGGACATATTCTTCTCGTCAAAAATATACATTCCGTCAAGTTCGCTTATCGGCACAAGCCCCTCGCATGTGTTGTCAAGCTCCGCAAAAAATCCGAACGAGGTAACAGAATTAATGACCGCGTCAAACTCACATCCGAGATATTTTTCCATATATATAACTTTATAGAGATTTTCAATTCTGCGCTCTGCATTCAATGCGCGCAGTTCCGCCTCGCTTGCCGCAGTCGCCGCATTTTTCGCATAAGACAGGTACATCTCTTTCGGTTTGCCCTCAAAGAGAACTTTGTGTATTATCCTGTGCGTTGCAAGGTCGGAAAGACGCCTGATCGGTGAGGTAAAGTGGCAGTAGTACTCTATACCGAGTCCGAAATGGCCGTGCTGCGCCTCGGAATACTTGGCTTTTGCCATGGTTCTGAGCATTACACTTGACACGGGTATGCCGATACCCCGCTCTTTTGCCTCTTCAAGTACATTCTGAAAATCTTTGGCGGATGATTTTTCTCTTGAAATTTTGGTAGTGTCAAACCCCATATTGTGTGCGTAAAGGAGAAAGTCCCAAAGCTTGTCCTTCGGCGGATTCTCATGCACACGGTAGACACACGGTATCCCGCGCTCATGCAGATATGTCGCAACCGCCTCGTTTGCGGTGAGCATAAACTGCTCGATAAGCCGCTCGGCGTCCCCTCTGTCCCTGACCGTTATATCGACAGGCTCCCCATTTTGGTCAAGGACAATTTTTGCCTCCTTACTCTCAAGCTCAAGACTGCCGCGCAGCTTTGCCTTCTTTTCAAGGAGAAGATAAAGCTCACGCATTTTTTTGAGAGTCGGAATAACCTCTTTATATTTTTTCAGTATATCATCGCTCGCCGTACCTGAAAAAATCGCATTAACCTCCGAGTAAACTCCGCGCAGACGGCTTTGAATAACCGACTTTTCTATCTTAAGAGACCGTATTTCTCCGTCCTCTGACAGATTAATAACAGCACTCAGCGCATACTTGTCCTCATTGGGACTCAGGGAGCATGCCCCATTCGAGAGAGCCTTAGGAAGCATAGGCACCACCTTGTCGGTAAAATACACGCTTGTGCCCCTGTTCATCACCGCGCGGTCAAGGTGCGATCTCTCTTTTACATACCATGAGACATCCGCAATATGCACTCCGAGTTGCCAGCCGTTTTTAAGCCGTCTGAGCGACACGGCATCGTCAAGGTCCTTTGCGTCCTCGCCGTCTATTGTAAAAATAATCTCTCTGTCTCTTCTGACTCTTCCCTCATCGCTGAGCGGCATTGCGGCGAAAAATTCTGCCTCGCAAAGCTCCTCCTTTTTAAACTCAACCTCAATACCTGACTGATAGAGTATCGCCTCATAATTTGAGTTTTTGGAATCGGCAATACCGAAGTTTCTGACAACAACGCCGCTGATTTCACCGCCTCGGTGAACAAGCACCTCCGCTTTATCGCCCACGACGGCACCGCCTAAGTCTGTTATTTTTATCTGCTGTGATATTTTGGAGTCGTCAGGGACGAGCATATACTCTCTGCCGTGCCTCGATCTTGTGCGGTGCCAAGACTCCCTCTCGACAACCGTTCCGATAACGGTTTTCCTGCCGAATTCCACGATTTTCGTAACACGCCCCTCGGTCTTCTCCTCCCCTGCAGAGTTTACATACGAGTGGTAGAGTATATCAACGACATCCCCGTCAAACGCACCGAGTGTATGCTCACCGGGAATAAACACATCCCTGTCCCTACCCTCGACACTCACAAATCCAAATCCGGATTTTGAAGAGGAAAAAACGCCCTCTGCCTTGATTGTCTTAGTCTTAGATAAATTTACATTACTTCTCGCTCTGCCGCGGTCAACACTGCTCCTGAACTTCAGTCCGCTGCTGTTTATCCCCATGCTGTCAAGCTGTGACAAAATCTGCCGCTTCATCTTATCTTTTGTGCGGCGGTGCCCGGCAGTATTTTTGGAGAATTTTTGCTGCGCTTTTTTTGTTTTATTACGTTTCATCTTATTTCCTTTTTATAAGTTACTTCTTTTTCAAAAAGCGGTAGTGTATTCTTCTTAAAACATAGGTTTTACAAAGTTCTTTTCTTTATTATCGACTGAATTTTATATCAAACTCAATTTTCAGCGCTATTTTAAACAGATAGGGGTGTTGCAACATGCAACACCCCATCGGCAATTATGAGAAGATAGATGAATACTCAGAAATCTTCTGCCAATAATCAAGGTTATTATAGCTCTGTGTGTAATCGGGCTGAATTACATATACAAGTAAAACCGCTAAAACAAAAACCGCACCGATAATCAGCGTCCACATTTTAAGAACCTTGTCGGTATGCACAGCCTTATTTCTGCCGTAATATGTCTCAGAACCTCCTTTGATTGTGGCGGAAAGTCCGTCCTTTTCAGATTTCTGAAGAGTAACCGCGACTATAATGAAAATCGACGCAAGCAAAAGAACCGCAAGAAATATATACTCTACTATTAACATTTTATCCTCCGTTTTAATGAGATCTCTAAAGACCATGATTAACATTATTGTACCATATTTATTTCAAAAAATCAATAGTTTTATAAAATTTATATTGTAAATATATTGACTTTCATTCTTATATCTGCTATCATAGCAGTGTATTACAAAATAATACTGCCTGCCAAGGCATTTTTTATAAATACGGCGAGAGCAAAGAGAGCCCGCAACAAAAACTTTTTAATTCGGAGATGCAATTTATGCAGTACTTATTTATTTTGGTGACGGTTTTTCTGTACACATCCCAAACTCTCTTGAGCAAACTTTTTACCCGTGAATATCCAAATGACAAAAGCATGGCAACATATGTCTACTCTGTCACGGTCGGTATAACCGTTTTTATAGTTTCCCTCTTCTTCTCGCGCTTCAGGGTAACCCTCAGCGCTCTTACCGCACTGCTCGCCGTGATTAACGGAATAGTCCTTTTTATTTATAACTTGAGTCTCATCTCTGCCTCACGCAAAGGTCCCTACTCCGTCTTTATAGTTTTTTCCATCACGGGTTCGATAATCATCCCCGCAGTATTTTTCAACATCATGGGTTGGGACAGTCTTTCGCCGATACAGTTCATTGCCGTATTTACGACAGTCCCCGCAATATATCTTGTAAGCTACAAGGACAAAAACAACTCATCCGAAGAAAACAAAATATCTCCGAAATTCATCATACTCTGTATTGTAAACATGCTCGCAAACGGTATATACGGTATTATGCTCACCCTTCAGCAAAAATTCACCGGTGAGTGTGAGCGGGAGGAAATGACGGCTCTGACTTTTATGAGTGCCGCCGTAATTGCGCTGTTTTTCATCATATACAGAAAAAAGAGGGAGTTTTTATCTGTATTTAAAAATACAGCTCCCTCTCTGATATTCCTCTTAAGCTGCGCTACATGTTCCGCAGTATCTGTAAATATATTTGTGGTTTTAGTCACTCTTATAGAGAACAAAAGCATTCTCTACACATTCAACAGCGCAGGAGTAATGGTGTGCAGTGTGATTTTCTCATGCATTCTCTTCAAAGAGAAGCTTAACTCTAAAAACATCATCGGTTGTATAATGATCTGCGCCGCACTGACTGCAATGGCAGTACTTTAGTTTCTCTTGTCAAGAACTTCCGACTCGTAGATATCGATCTCACGCAGCCAGTTCATCGACAGCTCCACATTCTCCCTCTCGCAGTACTCATCCCACACATCGTTAAACGGAAATGTTTTAAACTCCTCGTCCATCACAAACATTTTTGTAAAATTCGCCTCATCTTGCAGCTCTGAGAGTTTTTTGTGCGGCAGCAGTAAAGCGTACAGCAATGCTTTTTGCAGGTTTCTTGAGCCAAGCACCCATGCCGCTATTCTGTTTATTGATGAATCAAAATAATCCATAGCTATGAACACTTTGTCAAGGCAGTCGCAACTTACGATTTCCTTGGCAATTTCTTTTGTCTCATCGTCAAACCTTATGACATGGTCGGAGTCCCATCTTACACCTCTTGTTATATGAAGCGCTATTTTTTCATAGAACGGCGCAAGTGCGGAAATCTTATCAGCCACAGACTCTGTCGGGTGATAATGCCCGTTATCCATAAGCGGAGTAAGTCCTCTGCTGTGCGCATAGGACAGGCAAAATTCCGGCGAGCCTACCGTGTAAGACTCAAGCCCGATACCGAAAAGTTTGGGCTCAAGTGTTATGTACACCTTGCTCTTGTCATAAGGCTCAGTGAGTATTTCATCAAGCGCCTGCTGATATCTCAGCCTCGGAGAAAGTCTGTCTGCGGGAGTTTCCTTGTATCCGTCGGGTATCCAGAAGTTAAGTACGCACTCAACTCCCGTGTTCTTTGCAAAATACTCCGCAATTCTGATACATGCCTTTCCGTGCCTTATCCAGAAGTCACGGACTTTTTTGTCGGGGCTTGAAAGTGTGAGATTGTCCTTGACCATGGGATGCGAGAAGAATGTGGGATTAAAATCAATTCCTATTCTTTTCTTTTTGCAAAATTTAAGCCACGGCTCAAAATGCTTCGGCTCAAGCATATCTCTGTCCGCATACTCACCGTCTTTGAAGATTGCGTAACTTGCGTGAAGATTAAGTTTCTTTTTGCCGGGAATCAGACTTAACGCCTTTTCAATGTCAGCCATCAGCTCCTCGGGGTTTCTTGCCCTGCCGATATAAGAACCGGTGGTGACAATCTGACCTTTGCCGCTATCGGCGGCAGGCTCAAATCCCATTACATCATCTCCCTGCCAACAGTGAAGCGAAATCGGAATTTTTGAGAGTATATCAATTGCCGCGTCTGTATCAACACCGTATTTGGCATACTCTACTTTTGCGCTCTTGTAATTTTTCATGTTCACCTATCTCCTTTTCATTTGAGTTTTAAGATTTCCTATTGCAGTGGCCTCTATCGGTAATGCAACAACTTTTTTGCGTGTTATCTTTTCGGTAAGGCGGTTAAGATAACCGTTCTTTGCTCCTCCTCCGACAATATAAATTTTGGGATAAGTCTCACCCGTGTTAATTTCGAGCGCCGCAATTGACTCCTTATAGCAGTGTGCGAGGCTTATGTATGCGCTGTTAAAATAATCCCATACTGTTTTTGGCGTCGGCATATTTCTCTCTTTAAAATATTCGTCTATCGCACCTTTCATGCTGATAGGGGCGGCAAACGACCTGTCGTTTACATCAAAGATGCCGCAAAACTCCGATTTCTCGGCATTTTCAGCTATTTCGCCGTATGACGTATCCGGGCACAGTTCCTTTCTAAGGCTCTGCACGAGCCACATGCCCGTAATATTTTTCTGGTATCTGTTATAACCTACTCCGCCCTCGTTTGAATAATCCGCCTTGCAGCTTGCCATATCGGTTATCGGGAGTTTTGTTTTCACGCCGAGCAGCGACCATGTTCCTGAAGAAATATACGGACTGTTTTCGTCCATATCAATTGCCTCTACCGCGCTTGCGGTATCATGAGTCGGGCAGAATACCACATCAAGATCTCCGTTTACAATATCACGCACTTCTTTTTTGAGTCTTCCGACAAAGCTGCCCGGCTGACAAAGCTCTGAAAACAGCCTTTTTGGTAAGCCGAGAATTTCGCAAAGCTCGAGGTCGAAAGAGAGCGTTTTTGCATTTACAAGTCCTGTTGTAGTCGCCTCGGTAAACTCCTTTTTCTTAACGCCCGTCAGTCTGTACATAAGATACTCGGGAACCATGAGAAAATCGGTTGCCCCCTCAAGCCTGCCTGCAAGCTTATCCGAATAGAGCTGATATATCGTGTTGAATGTGTTAAACTGTGTGCCTGTCCTTGAATACAGCTTTTCAAAATCAATTATCTCATGCACCTTTTTAATCGACTCATCCGTGCGGCTGTCACGGTATGCGTACATGGGCAAAATCTCCTCATCTCCGTTAAAGAGCATATAATCCACACCCCACGTATCGACAGAAAGACTCTCGATTACAGGATATTTCAAAAAAGCGAGTCTGATTCCCTCTACGACCTCACGGTACAGCCTCTCGCTGTTCCAGATCAGCCGTCCGTTATCATTATCCATGCCGTTTTCAAAACGGTACACCTCGTCGGTCAGAATTTCACCGTCCTTCTCATATCCGATAATATGCCGTCCGCTTGAAGCTCCGATATCAATTGCAAGATAGTATTTCATAAAAATCCCCTCTGAACATCTTTATCTTAATAAATCTTTTTTATTTCATACTGCTGTTAAAATATACTCTCCGGGTCTTTGTTTTATGCCCGAACCACAAGCGGTAAAACACGCAAGTGACGCATAGCTGCACATCTCAGGTCAACTCTATCAGAAAATCGACGACACCGCTTTCATCCGTCCCCTGTCTCTTTGCCACTGAAGAGAAAAATTTTACAGACGCCGAGTTTTTCTCCATAACTTTTGCATAAAGTTTGCACAGCCCTATCTTGCAACACACCTGCTTTAAAAGCTCAAGCGTCTTTGTGCCTATACCCTGTTTCTGATACGACGGCAGAATTCTGATGGCAATTTCCGCATTGCCCTTGCCATCAAAAGCGTATATCACAGCCTCGCCCACAAGCACACCGTCATATCTTACGGCATAAGTGATGCTCCTGCCACACTCAAAATCCCTCATGGCACACTCTGCAAAATATCCGCCGTCGGCGTCCGGAGCGTCCTCTCTGAAATCGTACCCCCAAAATTTATTTATCTCATCATTCCTGCACACTGCGGCATATTCCTCGCTGTCCTCAGCGGTAATGGCAGATAATACGACACGCCCCCCGTCACACGGCGGAATTTTGTCTAAAATCTGACACTCCGTCTTCACCTTCACCCGATAGATAGTCCCCGTCTCGTCCAAGGCATCTAAATCCATATGCCGAAAACCGCCAAAACAGTAAAGCATATCATAAGGTACTTCCGTAACGCAAAAAGGTATCTCCTCACGCCTTGCATACTCTCCCATAGCCTCGAGCGCCAGCTTCACATTTGCATCGTCGGAAAGAGGATACGGAAATAAAAACAGATACCTGCCCATATCAAAAATCCTGACAAGCAAACAGCCGTACATAACCGCCACGGCATATTCTGTATCATCCTCCGCCTCAAGCTGCGGCAAAGCATACATCAGCTCCTCTTGTTCTGTAAGACTGAGTCCCGTTTTAAGCATCTGCACCTCGGAATCTCCGACGGAGCTGAGCAGTTTAAAGGATAGCATGGATTTTTACCTCTTTTTTATTTATTTTATCACATTTTTACAACTTTTGCAATATTATTTACCTCAAAATATTTATATTTAACTAATTTGAAACACATTTACCCGTAAGCTGAATATTTTTTTCTGTTTTTGTGATTTTTTGAAACCGAAAAATAAAAAAAGAGAAAGAATTTTCCTATAATAACATAGGTATTCTTTCTCTTTCTGTTTTTATTTAAATCTCATCAAATCAATTTTACAAAATGATTCAGACGGTTTTAAGCGGACAAATTAATAGTTCTCGCTTCTTACCTCAAAGAAACTCTGGGGATGTGCGCATACAGGACATACTGAAGGAGCCTTTGTACCCATAACAAGGTGTCCGCAGTTGCGGCACTCCCACATTGTCATCTCGCCCTTTGTAAAAACCTCTTGCATTTCAACATTTGAAAGGAGCTTTCTGTATCTCTCCTCGTGTGCCTTCTCGATAGCGGCTACTGCTCTGAACTGGAATGCAAGTGCCTTAAAGCCCTCTTCCTCTGCCTCTTTTGCAAAAGTCTCGTACATATCAGTCCACTCATAGTTCTCACCCTCAGCAGCGTGAAGAAGGTTTGTAGCTGTGTCGGAAAGTCCGCCGAGTGCCTTGAACCAAAGCTTTGCATGCTCCTTCTCATTCTCAGCAGTTTTTCTGAAAATCTCAGCTATCTGCTCATATCCTTCCTTTGCAGCAACTGATGCAAAGTATGTGTATTTGTTTCTCGCCTGAGACTCGCCTGCGAATGCAGCCATAAGATTTTTTTCGGTTTTTGTGCCTTTAAGTTCCATTTTCACTTCTCCTTATTTTGTGTTTTATTTATTTTTTGCTTTTTTAATAAGTTTTAATCCGTTTTCTTCAATTTGATTAGAATGTTCCCCGTTTATCAAAGTGTCCTCTTATACGCTCTTTGGCGACACGCCGAACATACCGCACGCACCTTAAGTTCATACGACTCGGGAATCATGCCTATCCTGTCTGTAATAATCGTCTCGATACACGGCAGGTCAATATCAAATACTCCGCCGCATTCTGTGCAAATCAAATGCCCGTGCGGTATATATGAACTGTCGTATCTGTCGGGGCCGTCATCCCCGCTGATCTTTCGGATAATCCTTTCATCAACAAGCGCCTTCAGATTATTATAAACAGTCGCTTTGGATATAGAGGGAAGCAAATCCTTTGCGAGAAAATATATTTCCTCTGCGGTATGGTGACATTTATCAGAGCGAATTACATCAAGTATTACGGTTTTCTGTCTTGTCACTTTTTGCTCCTTTCTGCGTCTTCGCTTCTCACGGGTTTATTATACACTAATTTATTTCCCTTGTCAAGTGTTTTTTAGATTTTTTCTAACTTTTTTAGAATTAGTCTAAAAAATATTCAGAACTGTTTAATATTTTTTAAAAAAGCGGCATAATAGTACGGTTTATTGTACAGCAAAAGATGTATAATTTACTCGTAAAACAAAACAAAGCGGCGAATTTTATAAGTCAATTTTAAAAGAAAGTTTTTTCGGCGCTTTTCGAGGTTCAAAAACACCCGCAAATGCGAGTAGTACTACCACATTTCTACACAGGAGAAAACAAAAACGAATTTTTAGTCTCGGCGGCAGGAGAATGCTACGGCGGCGATAATAAAAATGCAGTTCTGAAACTTCAAAAAAACAAAAAGGAGATAAAAAATGAAAGAATCGGTATTTTACAGTATAGAAAAGAAAATCAACATGGCAAAAGAAAGCTACAATTTAATTTCAGGCGCATGGCTCAGCTCAGAGGAGATAAAAAACAGAATTGCCTCCCTCATTTCTCTCGCAAAAGAGATCAAGGCAAAAGAAAACGAGCTCAACAAAAGAGAGCGAGGCTGATATGGACATCACGGATTACAACTACAATGATAGAGACCGAGTTATTATAAAAAATATCGCAAGAGAGGAAAATCTCAAAGTAACAGAACTGCAAAACTTGGTATTTACCGCTCTTATAGAAGCGGAACTGCCACCTAAAGCCGTTGACAGAATTATGTGCTCGACATACCTTTGGCACACGGTGCTCTCCCCCATATGGGAGAGGATACTCGAGGACGCTATGCGTAAAAAAGACCGCAAGGAAAAAGAGGAGACCCTCTTTCGCCGCCTTTGTGAGCATGCACTTTTTTATAAATAACTAAATAATATGTTTTATCCTGCTGAAACTTGAATTATAATCATAAATATGGTAAAATTAAATACAGTTGATTTTATTCTGAATCTATATTCTGAAACACAGGTATACCTTTGGTATACGGTAAGGCATATTTATGATTTTTACAAAGGACAAAAATTTTTATAAGACCCTCATAACACTCTCTTTGCCGATTGCACTGCAAAATTTCATCACATTCTTAATCGGCGTGGCTGACAATATAATGGTTGGAAGCCTTGGAGACGCCGCTGTCTCGGGTGTATTTATGGGAAACCAGATACAGGTTTTGCTCCAGGTTTTCTCAGGCGGTATAGAGGGTGCAATTTTGGTAATATCCACTCAATACTGGGGAAAGGGCGAATCCGGTCAAATAAAGAAAATCGTGGCAATCGGAGTTCGCTTTGCGGTAATCTTCAGTCTTGCGGTAACTTTAATATCCGCAATATTTCCCTCTTTTATGATATCTCTCTTTACAAAAGAGCAGCCGATAATCGACAGCGGAAGTCAATATCTGAGAATTCTCAGCATTTCCTTTGTTTTTTTCGCACTTACCCAAGCCTTTATATCGGCAATGAGGAGTGTGGAGAACACAAAGGTAGGACTGTATGTATCTCTTACTTCCCTTATTATTAATGTCACTCTCAACTATATTCTGATATACGGAAAGCTCGGAATGCCGAGGCTTGAAGTCCGCGGCGCGGCGATAGCAACGGTAATTTCCAGGGTAGCCGAGTTTGTAATAATACTGATATATGTAACGGTAATTGACAAAAAGCTTAAATTTAAAATAAAAGATGTTATGGCACGGGACAAAGAACTGCTCCTCGACTTTATAAAATACGGCACACCGATAATTCTCGGTCAGCTTGTGTGGGCAACAAATATGCTGGCAAACTCCGCCATTATGGGAAGGCAGAACAAAGAAGGCGTAGTTGCGGCGCTGAGTATTGCAAACACCCTGCACAACCTGACTTATGTTGTAATGAACGGTCTGTCCTCTGCTGTCGGTATAATCACGGGCAAGACAATCGGCGAGGGCAAGGAAAAACTCATGCGCGAGTACGCAAAAACCGTGCAGGTGCTGTTTATAATTTTGGGCTTTATCACAGGGGGCGTGCTGCAAATACTCAAAAATCCGTTTATATCTCTATACAATGTCAGCGCTGATGCGGTAAAATATGCAAAGCAGTTTATAAACATTATTTCCATTACGGCTATAGGCACATGCTATCAGGCGGCGTGCATTTACGGACTTGTAAAAAGCGGAGGAGACACCTCTTTTACCTTAAAAAACGATGCGTTTTTCATATTCCTTGTCGTTATTCCGTCTGCGATAATAACGACCGTGCTCGGATTTTCTCCTGCTGTGGTATTCTTCTGCCTCAAATCCGACCAGCTGCTCAAATGTATCACAGGCGCTATCAAGATAAACAGGTATAACTGGATGAAAAACTTGACACGGGGCGGCACGGGTCAGGAAAAACCGGCATAATCACATTGTTTTATCCTCAAAAATCATCAGCATAAATTTTCAGCTTTTGTTTTTATGTATTTCTCGTTTGCTTTTCGGAGTAATTTATTTCCCGCCTTTTCCCACACTAAGCTTATATTCAGCCGAGTCTGCTAAGAGCATTATAAGTCTGTATTATATCGGCACACGGTATTACTTATACCAAGCTTTGCCGGACAAAAACAAAATTAATCTCAAAAAAATTTCTCCCGCAACTTTTAAGTTGCGGGAGAAAAGCAAAAGGTTGCAGGGGAAAAGCGAAAATCAAAGAGATTTGAGCGTATGCATTACATACTCACCGAACTCGCGGCATGTTGCACCGTCGCTCCTGCCTGTAATGACAAGCTTCTTTTCCTCAAATGAGCAGATATCAAGCGCGCGCTCAAGCTTATCAGCTCTGTCCTGATATCCGATATGAGAGAGGAGCATTACAGCCGCACGGAGCATTGAGCACGGATCCGCATACTGTGCTCTGCCCTCATTTACCATTCGGGGTGCCGAGCCGTGGATCGCCTCAAACATGGCATATTTCTTACCGATATTTGCACATCCTGCCGTTCCTACTCCGCCCTGGAACTCCGCCGCCTCATCCGAAATGATATCTCCGTAGAGGTTGGGAAGAAGAAGTACCTTAAAGTCACGGCGGCGCTTTTTGTCAACAAGCTTTGCAGTCATAATGTCAGCGTACCACTCATCCGTCGTAATTTCGGGATACATATCCGCTACCTTATGGCAGTCCTCAAGGAAGTTGCCGTCGGTGGTCTTTATAACATTTGCTTTGGTGACAAGAGACACTCTGCCAAGATTATTCTTTCTCGCATAGTCGTATGCAAGGCGGGCAATTCTGTCAGAGCCCTGCTTTGTCGTGATTGTAAAGTCAACCGCCAGATCCTCCGTTACATTAAATCCCGAGGAGCCCACAGCGTATCCGCCCTCCGTATTCTCACGGAAGATAGTCCAGTTTATTCCCTCCTCAGGAACTTTTACAGGACGGATATTTGCAAACAGGTCAAGCGCCTTTCTCATCGCAACATTAGCAGACTCGATATTCGGCATACCGCTTCCCTTCTGAGGAGTGGTTGTCGGTCCTTTTAAAATTATATCGCATGCCTTAAGCTCTGCCATAACATCGTCAGGGATAGCCTTGCCCTTTGCAATGCGGTTTTCAAGTGTGAGTCCCTCGATATCCTTAAACACTACCTTTCCGCTCTCGACAAGGTCGGAAAGTATAAACTCAAGCACTCTTTTTGCCTCGTTTGTAATTGTGGGGCCGATACCGTCTCCGCCGCAAACACCGATCTTTATCGTATCAAGCTTTGCATAGTCGGTAAAGTCGCCCTGCGACTTCATATCCTCAACTCTTTTGAGCTGATCCTCAAGTATTTTTTTGAATTTTTCAGCGGCGTCGTCCAAATATTTTTTATAATCCATTTTACTCTCTCCTATACATTACCGTTATTCTTTGTATAATTTAAAGTTCCGCCCGCAAGCAGAATTTCCTTTTGTCTTGCGCTGAGCGAAAGCTTCAGCGGTATGCGGGAGTTATCTCTCTTATTCACAAGTACAAGTCTGTCAGATGTCCTGATAAGCTCTCTGAAGTTTTCGATATAAACATCGTCGAGAAGCTCGAGTTTATCGTAATCCTCTTCATTTTCAAGAGTCATCGGCGCAATACCGAAATTAATAAGGTTTGCCATATGTATTCTTGCAAAGCTCTTTGCGATAACCGCCTTGACTCCCAGATACAGCGGAACAAGCGCCGCATGCTCACGGGATGAGCCCTGGCCGTAGTTATTGCCGCCGAGAATTATTCCGCCGCCAAGCTCTTTTGCACGGTTCGGGAAATCAGGATCGCACACAGTAAAGCAGAATTCCGAGAGCTTTGGAACATTTGAGCGGTACGGCAGTACCTTAGTACCTGCGGGCATAATATGGTCGGTAGTGATATTGTCACCGACTTTAAGTATAAGCTTGGTATCAAGATTGACATCAGGCACAGCGCCCTTGGGTATGGGCTTGATATTAGGTCCGCGGAGAACCTCTATACCGTCAGCCTCAGCCTCATCGGCAGGCATCTCAATAAGGTTATCGTTTATGCTGAATACTGAGGGAACCTCAACCTTCGGAGGATTTTTGAGAGTTGTAGGATCGGTAAAGACGCCTGCAATTGCCGAGGCAACAGCTGTCTCGGGAGAGACAAGGTAAACCTCTGCATCCTTGGTACCGCTGCGTGCGAGGAAGTTACGGTTGAATGTTCTAAGACTTACACCGCCCGAATTCGGGGAGAAGCCCATTCCGATACACGGTCCGCATGCGCACTCAAGAACTCTCGCTCCTGAATTGATTATGTCATAGAGCGCTCCGCACTCCGCAAGCATTGAATAAACCTGCTTTGAGCCGGGGGAAATTGAGAGGCTGACATCAGGGTGAACCGTTTTGCCCTTAAGCATTGCGGCAACCGTCAGCATATCAAGCATTGATGAGTTGGTGCAAGAACCGATACAAACCTGATTTATCTTCATTCCCTGAAGCTCTCTTACGGTTTTGATATTATCGGGGCTGTGAGGACATGCCGCAAGCGGCACAAGAGTATCAAGATCAATCTCTATCACCTTGTCATACACTGCGTCAGCATCCGCTGTGAGCGGCACATAATCCCCCTCTCTTCCCTGTGCGTGCAAAAACGCCCGCGTCAACTCATCCGAGGGGAAAACAGAGGATGTAGCACCGAGTTCGGCACCCATATTTGTTATTGTAGCACGCTGAGGTACTGTAAGATATTTCAGAGCCTCGCCGCCGTATTCAAGCACATATCCGACGCCGCCCTTTACTCCGAGTATTTCAAGCACCTTAAGGATAATATCCTTTGCGCCGACAAATGCGCCGAGTTTGCCCTTAAGATTTACATAGATAACCTTTGGCATATTGATATAATATGCGCCGCCGCCCATTGCAACCGCAACATCAAGTCCGCCCGCTCCTATACCGAGCATTCCTATTCCGCCTGCTGTGGGCGTATGGCTGTCTGAGCCTATCAGCGTTTTGCCCGGAACACCGAATCTCTCAAGGTGCACCTGGTGGCATATTCCGTTGCCCGGTCTTGAAAATCTGATACCGTGCTTTTTGGTTACGGTCTGAATGTACCTGTGGTCATCCGCATTTTCAAATCCGGCCTGTAATGTATTATGGTCAATGTACGCAACCGAGAGCTCTGTTTTTACCCTCTTTGTGCCCATAGCCTCAAACTGAAGGTATGCCATAGTTCCCGTAGCGTCCTGCGTCAGAGTCTGGTCAATTCTAAGACCTATTTCTTCACCTGCCGTCATTTGTCCTGAAACAAGGTGATTTTTAATAATTTTCTGTACAATTGTAAATCCCATTTTATTACTCTTCCTTCATCGTCATAAGCATATTATTAAGTGCGTTCTGCACATGGAGTGCGGTGAGGCTCTCCGCCCTCTCGCCGTCTTTTTCAGCTATCGCCTCATATATTTCACGGTGCTCCTCAATTGAAGAGACAAGTCTGCCCGGCACACTCAGCGACAGCCTCCTGTACGCCTTTGTCTTTCTGTGCAGCTCGGTAAGTATCTTCGAGAGCAGGCGGTTGCCCGAACAGTTGTATATTATCGTATGAAACTGCGTGTCAAGCTCTTTGAGTTTGTCTGCGTCCTCTTTGTTGATATAAAACTCGCTCAGCTCCACCGATTCTTTCAGCCGTTTGAGTTGCTCATCGCTTATCCTTGCGGCAGAGCACTTTGAGGCAAGTCCCTCAAGTCTCATCCTTATATTATATATATCGACAAGGTCCTGAGTATTTACTCCGACAACTACCGCGCCCTTATTCGGTATAAGTTCGACAAGTCCGTCCTCGCTTAACCTGTGCAGTGCTCCTCTGACCGGGGTACGGCTGACCCCCAGACGGCGCGTGAGCGACATTTCCGTCAGTGGTTTGCCTCTCGTATGTATACCGCTGAGTATTTCGTCCTCAAGCTTTTTATAAACCATTTCCTCAAGGGAAAAAATTTCATCACCAATTATCATACTCTACCTCTGAAAGCAGTATCTCCTGCAATACCTCTTACAAGCTCCTTAAGCTCGTCGTCTCCCATCAAAGTTGTTCTTCCGTCCTCGTAAAGTTCGTCTATCTTTGCTTTGAGCTTGACAACAACAGGGTCCTGCTTTGTAACTCTGTCCTCTCCCGTAAGATAATAGTGCTTGTTTATCCAATACGCAATACCCGCAAGTCCCGATGTGTTGGAAATCGCAACCTCGGCAGGTCTGTTGAGAATTTTTTCGGTATCAAAGATATTGTATATTTCAGCGTCCTTCATCAGTCCGTCGGCGTGTACACCCGCTCTTGTAACATTGAAGTTGTCGCCGACAAAGGGAGTCATGGGAGGTATATCATATCCCATATCACGCCTGAAATAATCCGCAATCTCGGTTATTGCGGTGGGGTCCATACCGTCAAACGAACCGGTAAGTGCGGCATATTCCATAACCATTGCCTCAAGCGGAATGTTTCCGGTACGCTCGCCGATACCGAGCAGCGAGCAGTTTACTCCCGACGCTCCGTAAAGCCATGCGCTGACCGCATTGGTCACACCCTGATAAAAATCGTTATGTCCGTGCCACTCAAGCATCTCGGACGGTACATCAGCAAAGTGATGAAGACCGTATACAATACCCGGAACACTCCTCGGAAGAGCTACTCCGGGATATGACACTCCGTATCCCATAGTATCGCACATCCTTATTTTAACCGGTATATTTGCCTCTTCGGAGAGCTCCGTAAGCGCATTGACAAACGGTACTACAAAACCGTAAAAGTCCGCACGGGTAATATCTTCAAGGTGGCACCTCGGTCTGATACCCGCATCAAAGGCTGACTTTACCACTCCGAGGTAATGGTCCATTGCCTCTCTTCTTGAGAGACCGAGCTTCTTGAATATGTGATAGTCGGAGCAGGACACTAAAATTCCCGTCTCCTTTATTCCTATGTCATGCACAAGGTTGAAGTCTTCTTTTTTCGCTCTTATCCATGTTGTAATCTCAGGAAACTCATATCCGAGATCCATACATCTGAGAAGTGCCTCTTTGTCCTTTTTGGTATAGACAAAAAACTCGCTCTGTCTGATAATTCCCTTTTTTCCTCCGAGTCTGTTAAGAAGCTTATAAAGATGAACTATCTGCTCCACCGTATACGGCGCCCTTGACTGCTGGCCATCACGGAATGTAGTATCCGTAATCCACACCTCCTTGGGCATGCTGATCGGTACATGTCGGTGGTTGAAGCACACCTTCGGTATTTCGTCATACGGATAAATATCTCTGTACAAATTAGGCTCATCTACATCCTGCAGTGAGTACTTATATATGGATTGCTCCATAAGGTTGGTTTTAGGACTCTTTTCTATCATACTGCTGTTTCCTTTCTTCTGAGATTGTATACAAGAATACAAGTATGCAATAATTATACTACAAATATTTCTTTATGTCAATAAAATTGATGTCAAAATTTTATTATACAATAATACAATTTTTAATACCCCCACTTATTTATTTCATAACATTAAAAATATATACAATCTCAAAACCGTTTTTAAAATATTTTTGTAAGTAATGACGGTACTAAAGTATATAAAAATACGGCAATGCATTATGTCGGTTTGCATTGCCGTATTTTATATTTTTGTTTTTAAACTTCTGTTGTAATTTTGTTTTTAAACTTATGTGGTATTTTTTGAACTTCGGTCGCTCCTCTGGTGTGCTGATACACCCTATGTATTATTATCTGAAGGATAAATCCCGCAAAATCTGTTTTCTTTCATCCCCGTAAGGCTTGCAAACTCTGACTTAATCCGTTTTGCTACCTTTATCACCTTTTTAATCTCTGAAAATTCGAGTATTTGAAATTTTCTCGGAGAAATCGGCTATTACAGAAAGCATTGCGAGTAGTCCGAGAGTATCGTAAGTTCTCCCGCCGATTGTGCCGGAGGTTTTCGGTTTATTATATTGAGTATCAGAGCAAAGGCAAAAGAAGCATCATCAGCGGCATCGTTACGACGCTGAGCATCGTGGAGAGCAGAACCGTATTTGCCGCCTCCCTTTGCCCCTGTCCCACAAGCTCGGAATAGTTGAGGACAACAGACGCCACGGGGCATGCGCATATTATGAAAAACGCCGCTTTTATCTCATACGATACGGGCAGGAAATACACAAGTCCGAATGCCACAAGTGGCATAAGCAGCTCTTTTACAAAGATTGTAAGGTATATTCTGATATCCGCAAATATTTTGATAAAATTCATCTTTGCAAGGCGCATACCCATTACAAGCATCGAAATGGGCGTTGCCATTCTGCCTGTGATGGTTATCATGCTGTAAAGGTCCTTTTGAATGTCGATCTCCAGCACGAAAAGCAAAAACGCAAATGCCGCACCGAGAGTGGCGGGATTTAAGATAATCTTCTTGATTGAGATATATTTTCTGTCAGAGGAGATTATCGCAGAGCCGACCGTCCAGCCGAGTATGTTCATACATGAGGCATATACGGTGGTATAAATTATAAGATCCTTTGAAATATCGGGCAAAAGTGCCTCGATAATCGGTATTCCGAAAAATGCACAGTTTGCAAATGTTGTGGAAATCGTGAGTATTCTGTATATTGCGCTCTTATATTTTTTTCTCAGTGCGAGATAAGACACGCCGAGCATAAGCCCCTGTATAAAAACGCACAGAAGCGCAAATATACCGACATCAAGCAGTTTTTCGGAGGAGTACTCCGAGCTCTTGAAGGTATATATTGCAAGGCAAGGCTGACATACATACAGAATAATCGTAGAGAGCCCCTTCATCAGGGAGTCTTCCACAAGCTTTGCTTTAAGCATAATGTATCCGACGGCGGCAACCAAGAGCAGTACAGCCACCGCAATCAATGTAACTAAAAAAGTACTCATTCAAACCTCGGCAAAAAATTACTGTTATAAGGTAATTTTATAATATCAATTTCATTATATTTTTCTTTGAATACTACATCGCCGACGAGCTCGTTAAGGAATGTTTCGAAAATATAAGTTGAGCCGTCACGGTAAAAATCCTCAAACATATCCGAGAGCATTGTCAGCGTGTAGTCGCCGTTTACAACCTCATATTTATAAATATAGCACACTCCGATAGATGTGTCAACATATGAAAAGTCCCCGATCTGCATAGACAGCGCACTTTCGACAACCTCAGGGAACATACCCGAAAACTCTAATGTATACGCGGAGTTTTTCGAGAAGTAGTAACCCGTGTTATGAAAAGTGACATCTCCGTCATCATATTTATTCTGATATGAGAGATATGACTCAACTGTGATTTCAAGGTCGGAATCATTATGAAAACCGTCAATGAGAGAATTTATCGTGCCGATAATTTCATTTCTCTCTGCCTTTTCCTCATCCGTCAGGGGGCGGAGCTTGTCCTGTCCGTCTTCATCCTTGACACGGTTGCCGTCCACATCGACAACAAACTCGGTCTCGGTCCTGATGAAAAAGAGCTGTACATGCGAATAAGTCTCAAGATATTCAAGACAGTAATCCGAATAGTTCGGCATGTTGACACCGTCTATTCCGAATATAATGTTTTTCACGGTCTCCGCTTTATAAAGTAGCTTTACTGCGGACTTGAAGCTTGAAAAATCAAATCCGTACATCTGTGTCATCTCATTGAAAAGAGTCTTGCTGCCCTCGGCTTTATAAGTCAGAATATCATCAACAGCACTGTTGATTTTTTTTGAAGAGTTCTTGTCGAGGTCGGAATAATTGTCGTAAAGATAGTTTGCCGCGAGCACCTGCCTTAAGTATAACTCCGTATTTTCCGAGAGGAGCTGACCGTAAGTTTTTCCGCTCTGCTCGTCGGTGAGACTCCAGAAATAAGGCGTATCCCGCACATCTTCCACACCTGACTGAGAGAGCATGGACATATATCTGTATTTATAGTAGCTGACAAAAAAGGACGCCTCCTCACGGTTCATCGTCAATCCCTCGTAGCTCACTGCCGCATTTATGTTTTTCACGACGGTCACCGTACCCAAAATAAGAGTGAACGCCAAAACCAACGAGACAAAAACCGAAACGAAAATCACAAGGGGTTTGTTTTGCTTTATAAAATTTTTCTTTTCCATTTATTCTCCTTTTTCAGTTTGAGATGTGTTATAGTAATCTTTGAGAACATTTACCGCCTTGCCGACGGCGTCCTCACCGCTCCTTATTCTGAGTGTAACATTTGCGCTTGGCTGAGATCTGAATGTCAGATCCTTATATTTTGAAAACAGCTCAGACCAGATATCAAGCATCGGTCTGTCCTGATAGAACACAACATTTGAACCCGAAAAGTCAACAAGTCTGATCTTTGCCTCAGAAGAAAGCGAGCGAATGAGAGAAATTCTTATAAGATTTTGCGTCTCCCTCGGAATATCTCCGAACCTGTCAACAAACTCATCGAGTACATCGTCGTAATCGTCAGGAGTTGTAATGAGTGATATTTTCTTGTACATCTCCATGCGCTGTGCCTCGGAGGAAATATAAGAGGCAGGTATATTTGCGTCAAGCTGAATTTTAACACGGCTCTCAAACGGCGGCTCTGCCTGCACTCCGCTCTCCTCAAGCACCGCTTCGTTAAGAAGCTTTACATAAAGGTCATATCCGACATTGTTTATATTGCCGTGCTGTTCACTGCCGAGAAGATTGCCGACGCCCCGTATCTCCATATCACGAAGCGCAATTTTAAATCCGGCACCGAACTCCGCATAATCTCTGATGGCGTTAAGCCTCTTTTGTGCGACCTCGCTTATTGCTTTGCCCGCCCTGAAGGTAAAATACGCATAAGCCTGTCTTTGAGATCTGCCGACACGCCCGCGCAGCTGATGCAGCTGAGAAAGTCCCATTTTGTCCGCATTTTCTATAATCAGCGTATTGGCATTCGGCAGGTCAATACCCGTCTCGATTATTGAGGTGGAGACAAGCACATCTATTTCGCCGAGAACAAGATAGCGCCAGATGTCCTCAATCTCCTCTTTGTCCATCTGCCCGTGTGCGTATACAACCCTCGCATGTGGGATAGCGTGTTGAATTTTTGCCGCCGTAAACGCAATATCTTCAATTTTGTTATAAAGATAGAGCACCTGCCCTTGGCGCAAAAGTTCTTTGTTTATAGCATCGTAAATAATCTCTTCGTCGTACTCCATAACATAGGTCTGTACCGGCAGTCTGTCCCCCGGCGCCTCGTCAAGTATCGACATATCGCTGATCTTGTTCATCGCCATATTGAGAGTTCGCGGAATGGGAGTTGCGGAGAGAGTCAGCACATCTATATTGAGAGCACTCTTTTTTATTTTCTCCTTTTGCGCAACTCCGAAGCGCTGTTCCTCATCAATAATGAGCAGTCCCAGATCACGAAACTCCACATCCTTTGATATCAGCTTATGCGTGCCGATTATTATATCTATATCCCCTCTTTTGAGGCGGCGGAAAATATTAGCCTGCTCCTTGGGTGTTTTGTGGCGTGAGAGCATCTCTATATTTATCGGATAGTTGCGCATACGGGAGACGGCTGTCTCGTAATGCTGCATGGCAAGAATAGTTGTCGGAACCAGCAGTGCTACTTGTTTGCCCGACATTACAGCCTTAAACGCCGCACGCAGAGCAAGCTCGGTCTTTCCGAAGCCTACATCGCCGCACAGAAGCCTGTTCATCGGAACAGACTTTTTCATATCGGCTTTTATCTCCTCCATAGCAATGCTCTGTGCCTCGGTCAGCTCATACGGAAAGCTCTCGAAAAACTCCTTTTCCATCTCGCTGTCATCAGAAAAGGCAAAGCCCGGCATACGCTGTCTTTGAGCATAAAGAGCTATAAGCTCCTTTGCTATATTCTGAGCGGCTGCCTTTGCTCTTGATTTAGCACGGGTCCAGTCACTGCCGCCCATAGTAGAGAGCTTGACCTTTCCGTCCTTATCCCTCTCGCCTATATATTTCGCAATATACTCGAGCCTCTCGCACGGCAAAAACAGTTTGTCTGTACCGCTGTATCTGATAGTTATATAGTCTCTTTTTACTCCGTCAACTCTGACTGTCTCTATTCCCTCAAATATGCCGATACCGTAATTTGCATGCACGACATAGTCTCCGACAGAGAGATCGGCATAGCTCATGAGCTTTTGGCTTGCACCGCCCATTTTCCGCATCAGCCTCTGCCGTCTGCGGTTGGCGATTACCGCCCGCCCCTCATCCTCTGCCATCGAAAGAACGCATATTTTAGGAGATATAAGTTCAAAGCCCTCAATCATTCCGACATCGACGGCTATCTGACCGCCTGAGAGAGCGTCAAACGAGTAATCCTCTTTATCGTAGATCGGAAATGCGTGGATATCCTCTTTTGCGAGTGCCTCTATCAGCGAGTCGGCACCCTGCTTGTTCTCGCTGACAAGTATGATTTTATAGTATGTTTTACGGTAATTTTTTATATCCTCAAGGAGCATCGTCGGATTCTTTCCGTATGCCACGGTCTTTCGGAATCTGAAACCGAAAAGAAGAGAGTTTTTTATATTTCCGAGTCCGCCGGAAAAAGCGTTCAGGTGAACAGTGACATTGCTCTCAAGAAAACGGTCGTAGTATTCCCTGTCCCTTGTATATTTTGCAAAGCTCTCCGAAACGAGTGAGCGCTCCTTCATACTTGCCGTTTGAGAGCTGATTTGTTCACAGCCCTTCTTCAGCTCTTCGTTTACATCAACCGTGTCCGTAACAAAGACAAAAGAACGCCCCATATCTGAAAAATAATCCAAGAGGCAATAGTTCTCCTCATAGATAAGTCCCAGGTATTTATCTCTGAAATCAGTACCAAGCCCCTCTTTTAAAGCGTTTTTTTCCTCGTTAAGCTTTTTTACCGTCTCGGAGTTTTCGCACTTATCTATCAGTTTGTCGATAGCCGAAAGAATTCTGCTCTTTGCCTTTTCGGTTATGACCGTCTCGGTAGCGGGAATAAGCTTTACGCTCTCACAGACATCGAGAGAGCGCTGTGTCAGCGGCTCAAAATATGAAATCCTGTCTACCTCGTCTCCGAAAAACTCAATTCTGACAGGATCGCACTCATCCATCTGCCATATATCGAGAATATCCCCTCGGCGTGAAAACTGCCCAGTGCTCTCCACACTGTCAACGGCTCTGAAGCCGAGTGCCACAAGTTTCTTGCAGAGAACCTCGGGCTGTGCCTCATCCCCCGCCTTAAGCGTAAAGGATGAGTCTGCGAGCACATTTTTTGGTATTGTAAATCTGATGGCAGAGGTGGGAGTTGCGACAACGGCATCAATACCGCCCGACAAAATCTCCGAAAGCACCGAAAGCCTCTCACGCTCAAGGTCATGAGAAGCTGTTATATTATGGAAAACAAAATCACGGCTCTTAAACAGTCGGGCATTGATACCCGCCTTACAAAGCGCACTGACGGTCCTCTCTCCCTTTTGCTCGGATGGAACCAGAATCAAGACGGGAGAGGATGTGACCTCGCTTTTTATCAGCACAGACTCGCACAAAAAAGCATCAAGCACACCGCCTGTAAGTCCGTTTGTGACTATTGTATACGGCTTGTGCGCTTTAAAATCATCAAGCAGCGCCTTGCTGTACTGCAAAAAGTCATTATCATAACGAATAAGTCTTGTTAAGTTGTTCATCTGCACCCTAAACTATTTTGAATATTTGCACATTGCATCATCTATTTTACCGATTATTATAAGCTTTGATGCGTCAAAAATATTCTCATAAATATCCGCAAGCTTCAAAAGGTCCTCACGGGGAAATCTGCCGAGCACCCAATTGACAAGGTCATATTCGGGGGGCTTTTTACCGACGCCTATCTTTATCCTCGGAAAATCCTCTCCTATACCCGCAATAATACTCTTAAGTCCGTTGTGACCGCCGGCAGAACCCTTTCTCCTTATACGGACTGTTCCGGGCTCAAAATTTATCTCATCGTGAAGAATGAGAATATTTGCGGCGGGAATTTTATAAAAATCCGCCGCCTCCTTTATCGCAATGCCCGAATTGTTCATATAGGTAACCGGCTTCATCAGAAGCACACGCACATCATTTATACACGCCTCACCTACAAGCGCATGGAACTTCGCCCTGTCTATTTTAAGAGAGAGTTTATCCGCAATATAGTCTATTGCCATAAATCCGGCGTTATGCCTTGTATTTTCGTACTCCGCTCCGATATTGCCGAGTCCGCATATAATATGCGTCAGGGGTGCGGGCTGAGCCTTTTTCTCTATACTTTTAAATAAATCAAATATACTGCTCATTGACGGCTCCGAAACGAAAATTTATTCTTTATCAGAGAGTGGCTTTTCTTTTACCAAAATAAGCTCATTTGCGTAAGGTAATTCCCTTATGGCGTCGCAGAGCACATGCCACTCGTCAAGCTTATGCGCCCGTCTTGCATAGTAGATGTTTATCAGAACCTCATAGTTCATGGACACCGTCCTCATCTGGTTAAATGACGAGGGGAGAAGCTGTATCATATTGTGCCAGTGAGAGCGGTCTTTTGTCTCATTAAATTTAACACGCTCCCCCTCCAAGTAGGAGATTACATTATCGAGTACAAGAAGGCAATCGTCAGTCATCTTATCTGTCGAAAAGTCCTCGCGGGAAAACTCCTTTGAGTGTATTTTATGCATGGTTGAGGTTGAATTTGCGACCGTGCCGACCTTGTATGTATCAAACTCCTTCCACCAATAAAGCGGTGCTGTGATATCCATACTTACAAAAATCTGCCTTAAAAACTTCCTGTGGTCAGAACCCGCAAACGCAAGCCGCTTTGCAAGCGAAAGGTCGTTTTCACCAAGTACAAACTCCCCTTTTTCATTATAGTAGCTGTCCATTCTGCTCCAGCTGTTCATAGGGTTTCTCGCGCCTCTGATAGCGTTTTCCATATTGACAACGCTTATTCTTTCCACTTTAAGCATATTCATCCTCCGAAATACATATTAGATACAAATCAACTATTACATTTTACCACATCAAATGAGTTTTGTCAATCAAATCATCACCCGAACACAAAGAAAAAGTCCGAA
>CALWTU010000051.1 GCA_944384515.1 uncultured Clostridia bacterium | reverse complement strand
TAACCTTTGCAAAACTGCGAAAACATATCCAGCTCTGCGAAACATGAAGCGACGGCAAAAGATTTACGGGGTTGTCGCATGCGTAAATCAGCCGTGTCAGCCTCTCAAAAATACCGTCTCCGACAACCTCGGGCTGAGTGATCGTGGTGGGGAAAGCAAGAAAGACAACTCCCGCTAAAATATCCGTTATAATACTTGCCTTTATAAAAAGTCTGAAGACGGACTCGTCTTTTTTCATAACATAAATGTAGCTTAGTACCCACTGAAGATAAGCGAGGATATAAAAGAATATAAACGGTGCAAAAAACGGAACATATTTGTCGAGGAAAATAGTTGCCTCGGTGCACTCTCTTGTGACATTTATATATGATGTGACAAAATATATAACCTTATGCACGGCAAAAGCAATTATAAGGACAATCCACGGATTTTTCGGAAGTGATAACTTTTTTGACAGTTGCATAGAGGAACTCCTTCTAATATAATAGTAAAATATATTATAATCGGAAAGCAACAAAAAATCCACAATATTTTGTAAATATTTAAAGCTCACCTCATGCCGAAAACAAAAAATTCCCTCATAGCGGAAAGTGTCCGCCCAATGAGGGAATATTGTAATCAGCTAAGACCGTCAAGCTTTTGAAACGGAAATTATATTAAGCCATCAGGCTGAAAATCATCAAGAAAATATTTTGCTTAATATCACGGGTATGTTTTCCGTTACATTTTCGCTGACCTATGTATAAGGACAGAGTTCAGGATATATCAGTTATATTGAGCAAGGCAAGCGTTTGTTTGTGGCGGTGTCCGTCAAAATATTTATTCAGCACCTTGTCAAAAACCGAATTTTTTTCGTCTGCAACCGAGAATAAAGTCATCGAGGCACATAGCTTTATGGAGTCCGTGTGCGAGAATATATCTGAAATACCATATGTGTTTAAGCTTAAGAGTATTTCGCAGACATAAAAGAGGCGCTCTGAAAGCAGGGGGTGCAAAAGATACTCCCTTGCCTCATCAAGATTTTTTATTGCGTAAAACTTTGACGCCGCACTGCTTCCGAGTCCTGATATTTGCGGGAAAATAAACCACATCCGGTGGGATGCTTTTCTTCCGCTTTTCAGTTCGTTTACGGCAACCGTGTAATAATTTTCCTGTGCGGATAGAAACCTTTCAAGCCCTGCCATAACAATTCCTTTTTTCACTATTATAGCATATACCGCCCGAGAATGCAAACACTTTGAAAAAGTGCAGAATTATTCGGTTATTTGCCGTATCTCGGAAAATTGATTGTTGGTGGAAATTGTGGCAAGTGTGTCGCCGAGCTGTACCAGAACCGAGGAGAGCAGAGCTATTTCGTCATCCGTCAGTTTTTGTGAAATTGTGTTGGCAAGTGTCGTTATCGCAAAAGTCAGCTGTGCAGAGTTCATTGAAATCACCTCTTTATATTCTATGAGCTGTGTTAATTTTGTGTCTGAAAGCAAAGACATAAAAAGCTTTCCTGAAGTTGCGACCTGCCTTTTCGTCAAAATCAGACAATATCAGAAGGAAAAAGTTGTTGACATTTCAACAAGTCTGTTGTATAATACTAATCGTGTTGTTGAGATTTCAACAATTCAAAACAAGTCAAATGGAATGTTTATTCGAAATGAGTGATTATATTTGGGGGTGAGAGAAGACGGAAAACCGAGACTGACTGAAGAAAAAAGACGGAGACACACCGAAAAAATAAACCGAAAATTACCCTAAGAGGTAAAAGAGGAGAAAAATGAAGGACAGATTTGAGACTTTCACAGTACTTATAAACAAAATAAACAGAAATATTACAAAAATCAAAAATCAGGAAATGACAGAGTACAATCTCAGAAGTGTGCATATTTCGGTACTGTACTACCTGTATTCCGAGAACTCGCTCACCGCAAGGGAGCTTTGCGACAGGTGCGGGGAAGACAAGGCGACGATATCCCGCGCCGTTGATTATCTTGAGAGCGGCGGTTATATTGAAAAAAACGGTGATACTGAAAAGAAATACAAAAGACCGCTCTTTCTGACCGAAAAGGGCATTAATGTGGGAGAAAAAATCAGCACCAAAATAAAAGATGTCCTTTTTGAGATAAGCGAGGAGATGCAAGAGGGGGAGCGTGCGGAATTTTACCGCAGTTTAACCAACATTTCAAACAGACTTGAACAGATAAGTAAACGAAAAGAAAAAAGATGAGGTTTTTATGTGTAAGACAGCAAAAAGAATTATATTTACGCTTGTGGCAGTACTGCTTGCCGCGGCTATACTCCTTACCGCAACGGTCGGTATATTGTGGGGAAAAGAAATTGCGACAATAATGTCGATTGAAATGCTTTTAGACGAGAACAAGGATCAAAAGGCGGCACCCGTGTATATAATGGATGTCAAGGGTGACTATTATTTTGACGATTTTATAAAGCAGGGCGGCGCGTCGAATGACGGCGAGCTTATAGAGTTTATTCTCGATAATGTAACAAAGGGAATTGTGCCGATAGACATTTCCGCACCTGAAATCGGCTGTTCTTCTTTTACGGCTGTTGATGAGGAGGGCAACCGTTATTTCGGCAGAAACTATGATTTTTCCACATCCTCGGCAATGATTGTGCGCACTAATCCCAAGGACGGCAGATACGCCTCGATATCGAGCGTTGACCTTCAGTTTCTCGGTATAGAGAATGGCGCAAAGATTGACTCTCTTATGGATAAGTTCATCTCTCTTGCCGCGACATATGCGCCGCTTGACGGAATAAACGAGGCAGGTGTTGCGTGCGGAATTTATATGTCGTATCAGGGTATTGAGGACGAGGCTGTCGCCACTGACCAGACTACCGAAAAACCCGACCTTACATCCACAACCATGCTCAGGCTTATTCTTGACTATGCCGGCTCGGTTGAAGAGGCGGTTGAGCTTGTAAAGCAATATGACCTGCATGACAGCGCCGGCACTTCTTTCCATTACATGGTGGCAGACAGCACAGGTAAATCAGCTATTCTCGAGTGGGTAAACGCGACAGACGCAACAGATACCGACGGTACAAAGAGAGAACTCAAGGTTTATTACAACGATTCCGACAGCGTCCTCGGCGAGAATGAGGGAAGCAACAACTTCCAGTATATAACAAACTTTATCGTAACTCCGGGTTATTATACAAATGAGGGGGACATGAAGGGACTTGACAGATACGACGAGATAGAGAGCATGATAAATCCGGACGGAAGCAATACCGAGGGTGTTATTTCAAAGGATTATGCACTCGATATACTTGAGAGAGTGGGACGCAGAAAATGGGACAGCCTTAGCGGGGAGTCGGATGCAAACGGCATTACGGTCTGGTCATCTCTCTACGACCTTACAAATAAAAGGGTGATTTGGGTAAGCAACGAGCAGTTTGATAATGAAGAGGCAATATTCTACTTTGATTTTTCCTACTTGAAATAAAAACTGACATGGTGTATAATCAATAAGACAAAACAATGCGGCGGGCGATATTCGGCATATCTTCCGCCTATTATTAAAATATACCTAACGGAGAGAAGAGTATGAACGCAAGGCAGATAGATGAGTTGGTTCAAAAGCAAAGAGAATATTATAATAGGGGCGAGACGATAGATGTGAATTTTCGTATCAGAGCGCTTAAAGCATTGTACGGCGCCGTCAAAAAATACGAGGATGAGATTTGCGAGGCGCTGCATGAGGATCTCGGCAAGAGCCGGTTTGAGAGTTACATGTGCGAGATTGGCACCGCACTTGAGGAGATAAGATATCTTATAAAGCATCTGAAAAAATTTACAAAGCCAAAGAGGGTGCCCACACCGCTTTCACAGTTTCCTTCACGCTGCTATAAGCAGCCTGTGCCTTACGGAAATACTCTGATAATGAGCCCGTGGAATTACCCGTTTTTGCTGACGGTAGAGCCGCTTGCGGACGCTCTTGGCGGCGGAAATACCGCCGTGCTCAAGCCGAGTGCATATTCTCCGAAAACGAGCATGGTAATAGAAAAAATAATAACCGAGATTTTCCCCGCCCGATATGTGGCAGTGGTTACCGGAGGCAGGGCGGAGAACTCCGCATTACTGCTCTCAAAGTTTGATTTTGTGTTCTTTACGGGAAGCCAGAGCGTGGGAAAAGAAGTTTTGCGCCATACCGCGGAGCATCTTACACCTGCGGTGCTTGAGCTTGGCGGAAAAAGTCCTTGTATCGTTGAGGAGAGTGCTGATATAAAGCTTTCCGCAAAGCGGATTGTGTTCGGCAAATATTTAAACTGCGGTCAGACCTGCGTTGCGCCGGATTATATTCTGTGTCACAGATCTGTAAAGGACGAGCTGATAAAAGAAATAGTTTTTCAGATAAAGGAGCAGTTCGGGGAAAATCCGATTGACAATCCCGATTACGGCAAGATAATAAACGAAAAGCATTTTGAAAGACTTACAGGGCTTATTGATTATGACAAAGTGGTTGCAGGCGGAAACTGTGAGAGGGAAAAACTCAAAATCGCCCCTACCGTAATGGACGGCGTAACCTATGATGACGCTGTGATGGGGGAGGAGATATTCGGTCCAATACTCCCGATAATAACATATGACGATTTTTACGCCGTGACCGAGGAAATCAGGAAGAAGGATAAGCCGCTGGCGCTCTATATCTTCTCGTCAAATAAAGAGCATATCAGATATGTTGTAAGAAATCTTTCATACGGCGGCGGATGCGTCAACGATGTTGTCGTGCATGTGGCAAGCTCGTATATGGGCTTTGGCGGAGTAGGAGAGAGCGGAATGGGCAGCTATCACGGCAAGGACGGCTTTGACACATTTACGCATTACAAGTCTGTTATGGATAAAAAAACATGGCTTGATATTCCGCTGAGATACCAGCCGTATAAGGGCAAGAGAAAAGAAAAAATGCTCCGCTTTTTCTTAAAGTAAACCAAACTTGGGCGCAGAAGGAGCGCTCCTTTCGGCAGAGAACAAATGAGTTTTTTTGGTGTTTGTACTTTATTTTGTACAAAGAAAATTCATATTTTACCTTTGCCGGTATTGACAAAGAGAATAATCTAATATATACTAAATTATATTACTATTTATTACGCTAAAGTCTTATCAGGCAAGAGGGCAGAACTTTTGCGATTTGATCAGAGCCTTATCAGTCAAAGGGCGAGGAGAGAACAGGTAAAAATATGAGGATTGTAATCAAAATCGGAACATCAACACTGACATATTCGACAGGTCATCTTAATATCCGCCGTACACAAGAGCTGTGCCGTACGCTC
>CALWTU010000050.1 GCA_944384515.1 uncultured Clostridia bacterium | reverse complement strand
AAAAGCAGCGGGGATTTTTGCCTTTGCTGGCACCCCCAACAGGAATCGAACCTGTAACTAACCCTTAGGAGGGGTTTGTTATATCCATTTAACTATGCAGGCAGATTGTTTTTTAAAATGAAACTCTTTGCTATATACACAGACAATTTTTCGCTTTCGGCAATTTTCAAAATAAGCCCGCTGTACGGAATGCCCGCCCGTTGCATTTACCGTTAAGACAACAGCAAAAATCTTGCTGTATGAGCGCAATCAAAACATCCGTTCATGCTAACGCAAAATATATTTTACCATATAATTTCCGAATTGTCAATAATTTAGTTTTATTTTTATCTCTCTGTGCAAAATATTTTTTCACAAGCCGCATCCGGTCTTTTCAGGATTTTCTGCACCGGCAAAAATTTGTTTTTTGCGAAAAAACAAATCGTTTTTCGACAGTTTTGTTTATTTTCTTATATTTTCCGTTAAGGAATATTATGTTGATTTTGTTGGTTATTTTTAATTCTTTGTTTTGTTTTTTACCAATATCAGTTTATTTTTCTCAAAAAACTTATGTGCCTTTAGCTTAAGTATTCTTTCTTTGTGTTTTGAAATACTGTATATATGTTTGCTTTCTTTGTAAAACTAATTTTACAAATTGCTTTTTCTTTCATATATTGACAAAAACATACAAAAATGATATAATTACACAGAATTTGATAAATATTTAAAAAAATAATATTATTTTGAGGTGAAACTATGAAAGGTATTGTACTTGCGGGCGGTTCCGGAACTCGCCTTTATCCGCTTACAATGATTACATCAAAGCAGCTACTTCCCATATACGATAAACCCATGGTGTACTACCCTATTTCAACTTTGATGCTCGCAGGAATCAAAGATATTCTCATTATATCGACACCCCGCGATCTTCCCAACTTTAAAAATTTGCTCGGAGACGGCTCCGCATTCGGCCTTAACCTCTCGTACAAAGAGCAGCCGAGCCCCGACGGACTCGCTCAGGCTTTTATCCTCGGTGAAGAGTTTATCGGCGACGACGCTTGTGCCATGGTTCTCGGAGATAACATTTTCTACGGAAACGGCTTCTCTAAAATCTTGAGAGATGCTGTGAAAAACGCCGAAGAAAACCACAGAGCAAGTGTTTTCGGATACTATGTTGAGGACCCCGAAAGATTCGGAGTTGTTGAATTTGACAAAAACGGAAAAGTTATATCGGTTGAGGAAAAACCGAAAAATCCGAAATCAAACTACGCCATCACCGGTCTTTATTTCTATGACAACCGCGTTGTAGAGGAGGCAAAGAAGATGAAGCCCTCAGCAAGAGGCGAGCTTGAGATAACCGACCTCAACAGAGTTTTCCTTGAGAAAGGCGATCTTGATGTCAAGCTGCTCGGAAGAGGCTTTGCATGGCTTGACACCGGAACAATGGACAGCCTTATCGACGCCGGACACTTTGTGCAGATGGTGGAGAAAAGACAAGGTATAAAAATCTCGGCAATTGAAGAAATTGCATACAAAAACGGCTGGATTTCAAAGGAAAAACTTTTGGAGTCGGCAGAAAGATACGGAAAATCCACTTACGGACAGCATCTCAAAAAAGTTGCGGAAGGAATGATTCAGTACTGATGAAAATTTTAGTTACAGGCGCAAAAGGGCAGCTCGGAAAAGAAATCAAGGCATGCTTTGACAGAGGATATACCGAACTCGGCACACCTGATGTTTTGAAGCTTGACAACACTGTAAGATATGTAGATATAGACGAGATTGACATCTCGGATTTGGCTGCGGTACAAAATCTCTTCTCGGAAGAGAATTTTGATGTTGTCATAAACTGTGCCGCATACACTAATGTAAACAAGTGTGAGAGCGATGAGCTGACCGCTTTTAAGGCAAACGCAATAGGACCGAGAAACCTGGCTATTGTCTGCGAGAGAAGAGGCGCAAAACTTATACACGTATCAACCGATTATGTTTTTGAAGGAAACGGCACCGTGCCTTATACCGAATGGGATATATGCAATCCGCAGAGCGTATACGGCAAGACAAAATATCTCGGTGAGGAATATATCAAGCAGTTCTCCACTAAATATTTTATTGTGAGGACAGCCTGGCTTTACGGCTACTACGGAAACAACTTTGTAAAGACAATGATTAAAATCGCCACCGAAAAAGGGGCGTGCAAAGTTGTGTCCGATCAGAGAGGAAATCCCACTAATGCGTGCGACCTGGCGCATCATTTGCTGAAATTATGCACAACGGAAGAATACGGAATTTATCACGGTACGGGAAACGGAGAATGCTCATGGTATGAATTCACAAAAAAAATAGTGGAGCTTTCCGCAATCAGTGCGACTGTCACGCCCTGCACCACCGAGGAGTATCCCACTCCTGCGAAAAGACCCGCCTATTCTTCGCTCAACAATCTCATGTTCCGGGCGACAGTGGGAGACGAATTCAGAAATTGGGAAGAGGCACTTGAGTGCTTTATCAAAAATTCAGATAAAAACAGCTGATTTTTTCGGGCTAAAATTTCTTTGAGAGGCGTTTTAGCGTCACTCACCGATACAGATAAAAAACCACGGGGAGACACTTCATGTTCAAATACGAAGAGGAAAAAAATTTTACAAAGGACTCCTGCCACGGACAGATTCTTGCCCATATTGACAGAGGAAGCAAAATATTAGAGTTTGGCTGCGCTACCGGGGTATTCTCAAGGCATTTAAAAGAAGAGTATTCATGCCATGTTACGGGAATTGAACTTAACAGTACTGCCGCCACAGAGGCAAAAAAAGTTTTAGACCGTGTTATTGTGGCAGACCTCAACTGCGGTGAATGGTACGGAGAACTTGAAGGCGAGAAATTTGACTGCATTATTTTTGCAGATGTTCTTGAACATTTGACAGATCCCCAAAAAGTACTTTCAAAAGCAAAAGAGCTGCTTTTTGAAAACGGCAAGCTGCTCTTTTCCATACCCAATGTTGCTCACATTGATATACTTGCAAAGTTAATAAATGACAGGTTTGATTATACGGACACGGGATTGCTCGACAGCACTCATATTCATCTTTTTGCCAAAGAGAATGTCATTGAGCTTGTAAATCAATCAGGTTTCTTCTTGACTGAGCTCTCCGCAACATACAGCGGCCGAGGATATACGGAGCAGGCATTCTCAAGAACATTTGACCCGAGTCTTGATTTTTTACTCAATCAGAAAACATCTCTCGCGTATCAGTATGTAGGAGCGGCTTACAGAGACGAATATGCAAAAGCAAATTCACTGGTATTTGATGATAAAGTGCTCTCCCCCATCATACTTCCTTATTCCACGGTTACATTCAGAAATAAGGACGAAAAATTCGATCAAGCCGGCATGCTCAAAATTCCTTTCAAATCTGCATATTCGATAGAATTTGAAACAGACTTGCCGAAAGACGCAAGAATGCTTAGAATCGGACTTGCGGACCCCGGAGTTTGCCGGATTGTCAACAACCTTGAGTTTTATTTTGACGGCAAACAAATTACAACAAACTCTTTTCACGGTATGAAAAAAATACAAAACATCTATGTTATAGGCAGTGATACTGCGTTTTTTGATATTTTCATCCCGTTTGAAAGCGAAAAATTTAAGTGTGTAGCCTCTCTTTATCCCATATTCTCACAAGCGAATCCGACAGAAATTTTCTGCGGATTTGAAAGAGAGTTTGAGGAATATCAGAAAAAACTCAAAGACACTTATGCCCTGATGGAGAAAAAAGAAGAAGAACACAAAAAGCAGATAAATGAATACAGCTATCACTTTAATCTCGCTTCAGAGCAAAGAGACGGACTATTTTTGGAGAAAGGAAAACTCCAGGAGCGGATATATGAACTTGAAGCCAGACTCAAAAATGTAAGCGACACTCTTGACGGTGTTGCTAACTCCGCTTGTTGGAAAATTACAAAACCTATACGCGTAATGTTAGAATTTATAAAGAAAATACCCTTGGTAAGAAAAACTTACAGGGGTTTTAAATGCCTTAGGGAGAACGGTTTAAAATACACCATAAGGCGCATAAAACAAAAAATCAGAAACAAGAAAATAGCAAAAAGAAAGCAAAAAATCGTTTATAACGAGCAGGAAATCAAAAGGCAGGAAGAATTTGTATTTGACAAGGACATAAAATTCAGCGTAATAGTGCCGCTTTACAATACAAAAGACACATTCCTCATTCCGATGATAGAATCGGTTATAAACCAGACATATAAAAACTGGGAGCTCTGCCTTGCGGACGGAAGCGACGAGGATAACACCTCGGTTTATGAGACGGTAAGCAAATTTGCTCAGAAGGACAGCAGAATTTTATATAAGAGACTTGAAAAAAACATGGGTATTTCGGGCAATACTAATGAAGCACTGAAAATGGCGACGGGTGACTATATTGTGCTCTTCGACCATGACGACCTTTTGCACAAGTCTGCCCTCTTTAAAGTTATGGAGGTAATCTGCCGCGACGGTGCCGACTTTATTTACACGGATGAAAACACTTTTGCAAAGACTCCGGACGATGCGTACTATCCTCATCACAAGCCGGATTTTTCACCCGACACGCTGCGCAGTTACAACTATATCTGCCATCTCTGCGTATTTTCAAGAGGACTCTTTGAGAAAGTCGGAGGCTTCAGGTCTGAGTTTGACGGAAGCCAGGACTACGATATGATACTGCGCCTTACGGAAAAAGCCGAAAAAATCGTGCATATCCCTGAAATCCTCTATTTCTGGAGGTCGCACCCCAATTCCGTGGCATCCGATATTTCCGCAAAGCCGTACACAATTGTTGCGGCTAAAAAGGCGCTCTCCGAACACCTTCAAAGAGTAGGTCTTGAGGGCGAGGTTACCGACTCTGTCATCCCGTCGACATACAGAATCAAATACAAAATAAAAGGCGAGCCGAAAGTATCAATTATCATACCGACAAAGGATCACACCGATGACCTTGACACATGCATAAAATCAATACAGAAGCTAACCACATATAAAAACTACGAAATCATTATTGTAGAAAACAACAGCACACTGTCCGAAACATTTGAGTATTATAACAATTTGGAAAAGGAATATTCCAACATTAAGACCGTGACCTACAAGGGCGGATTTAACTATTCCAAAATCAATAATTTCGGAAGGCGTGCCGCAGACGGAGAGTATCTTATCCTCCTCAACAACGATATCGAAATATTAACTCCCGGCTGGATAGAAGAGATGCTGATGTTTGTGCAGAGAGATGATGTCGGAGCGTGCGGTATGATGCTCTACTACCCCGACGACACAGTTCAGCACGCCGGAGTTATCATCGGAATAGGCGGCGTTGCCGGTCACTCCCACAAATATTTCAAAAAGGGCGACTACGGCTATGCCTCAAGACTGACAATAGCGCAGAACCTGTCCGCCTGCACGGCCGCAGCACTTATGGTAAAAGCCTCAGTTTACGATGAAGTAGGCGGTCTTGACGAGAGCTTTGCAGTAGCTTTCAACGATGTGGATTTCTGTCTTAAGATAAGAAGGGCGGGTTATCTGATACTCTTCACTCCGTACGCCGAGGCTTACCACCACGAATCAAAGAGCCGAGGACTTGAGGACACCGTTGAAAAGCAGAGACGGTTTAAAGGCGAAATTGATAATTTCTACGGCAAATGGCAGGATTTCTTAGACAAGGGAGACCCGTATTACAACAAAAATCTGACTCTTGAGAGAGAAGA
>CALWTU010000049.1 GCA_944384515.1 uncultured Clostridia bacterium | reverse complement strand
CCGCCTATTACGCCTTCGTACCGAGTTTCTGTTCGTCAGGCTACGATTTCGCTATCCCTTCTTCTCGCCTACACCTCACGGTGTAAACCTTGGGAGTCGCTATTGAGTTCGTCGGTAACTACGCCTCAGTGGACTTTCACCACAGAGCATTGATATGCCCGTCATACCAAAAATCTCCCCCTGCTGTACGGCAGGGGGAGATGAAAGAATATCTTATCTTTTTAACAAAACTTCTTTTTCAGCTGTCTTTCTGACACGGAGCGCATCAAAAGCTTGTGACAGGACAGCTCGCTGTATATTTTTTACATAGAGCGTATGCTCTCGACCGGTTTTTTCCTTGATGCCTTGAATACGGGCAGGAATGTGGAAATCAGCGCAGAAACCACTGCAATTATAATTATCATTGCTATGGATACAAAACCGAATACAAAGAAGGATATCTGCATGCCCAGATTCTTAGCGAGTATGCCGTTTATATACGACGAGAGTACTGCGGTAAGTATTATTGAAATAACCGAGCATATTCCGACTATTATTGCCGACTCGGAGAAGAAGATCTTGAATACATCAGAGCCTCTCGCTCCAACCGCACGCAATATACCGATTTCCTTTTTCTTATAGGATATGGATACAGTGATGAAGTTGAACAGCAACAGCATCGCAAATGCCGCCATTACAACGCCAACCCAAAGGAATATCTTTGACAGAGATGCCGCAAGCTCGGTATACATGCTTATCTGGTCATAGAGCGAGTTTGAATACTCATATGTGCTCTCGCTGTCCGGAGTAGTTTTAAAGTTCATAAGTTCGGTATACTCTTCCTGCGTAAAGCCGCCTGTCATGACATAAGCTCTTGCATAAAGAGTTCCGTCCATATCCTTGGGCGCAAAGTCGGTATACTGCTCTGTGTAGTAACCGTTTGCGACGGACGCCGTCTTGAATGTCTTCATTAAATCGCTTGAGAGCGTCACGAGGTGCATCTGCCTTACATCAGGCATAAAACCTAAAACATTTACGGTAGTTGTCGCACTGTCTATTGTCATTTCCATAGTCGGCACAAAGTCGGGAATATTTTCATGGACAAAGCTAAGCACCTTCCGGACGAGCTCTGTTATCTCCTCGGAGGAGAGCGAGTAGCCTGACCTCAAATTATCAAGCGCCATATTGATTCCCTTCTCGTTCATCTGTTCAGCCATGGTTCCGTCATCGTTTGCCGACATGTAATCGTACAGATATCTGTACAGGTATTCTGCGTATGCGGAATACGGAAGTATCACTGAATTTGTCGCACCGTTAAACTGCACCGCTGTGCCGTTGTTGTTGACATATGTAATTGTGCCCCTCGGATTGTTTATCTCGGATGTGGAAAAATACTCGGTAAAATCTATATTTGCTCCGACACATACATTCCTCGGCGACTCATAATAAGCTGCCCCGTACATATCTTTTATACTCTCAAATCCCGCTTCCGTCACACAGATATAATTGATGAAGGATGAGCCGTAGCGCAATTCGTTTGACCATTCCATTGCAACTCTCTCGTCCGATTTTTGCTTTAAAGCCAGATATTTGTCGGAAATTTTCTGGTTTTTGAATACTCCGACTACATCGTAGTATTTATCTGCAAGTTTAATTTTGACATTGTCGAGATTGTCACCGCTTATAGATATTACATTGCCGTCACTATCAGTCAATGTACCCGCCTTGATGCTCTCCCACATAAACTCTGAAATCGCAACCTCGTTTTCTGAGACAGGCTCTTTACCTATTACATACTGCAAGTGCTTGCTCGGCGCAACAACGCCTTTGAAATCCGTGGAATAGAACGACTGAACAGATGAGTATGTAAGATTGCCTATTTTTGCATTTCCGAGATTATCTGCATAAACGGGGATAATATTGTACTTCTCACCGAGTTTTGCAATATCATTTCTTGTCAGGAAAGTGGGATTTGTATAAGTCGACTCATATTTACCGTCTGAATAATGTGATATGTTATGCACATAGTAGTTCTTTGACACCAGGAAGAATTCCTCTTTGGCATCGTACAGACTCTGGCTGTTTACCTGCTGTGCGTCATAAAACATCAGGCAGGAGAACATGCCGAAGAGCACAAACGCAATTACCGACAAAAGCACTGTAAATGTAAAACGCACGGGTTTTACCTTTATACTGCTTGCGCCCATCTTTACGGCATGGCGCATGGGCAGGCGCGAGCGGATAAATTTGCTGTCCTCTTTTGAATATGCCTTCTGCACGGGCTGTTTCCCGAGCTTTTCAAAGTAATCCTTTGAGTTGTCGTCGTTTATCTTGCCGGCTTTTTTGAAGTCCTGAATATTGTCACGGTCCTTTGATATAAGCACATCGCCGTCGCATTCGGAAATGAACCTGTTGATGTCTGATATATCCGAGTTGCTCAGCCGTGCTCCCTTTTTTATAATAAGCGTGTTACTGCCTACTATCGCTATGTTTTCGTCCTTTTGCTCCGCGGGCTTTGTCGACTTTACTACATCGCTTATAACCTTTCCGTCCTTAAGCTCAATAATTCTGTCGCCATACTCCTCCGCAAACTCCCTGTCGTGGGATACAACAATAACGAGTTTGTCTTTTGAGAGCTTTTTGAGGGTGTCGAACACCTGCTTTCCAGTTCTGGAGTCAAGAGCTCCCGTAGGTTCGTCCGCCATAATAATTTCGGGATTTTTAATCAGGGCGCGGGCAATTGCAACACGCTGTTTCTGACCGCCCGAGAGTGTGTTGGGCTTGCGCTTTGCATATTCTTCAAGATCCACATCAGAAAGCAGCTTTTTGATTGTGGCGCTGTCCTTGGGCTTGCCCTGCAGCTCTAATGCGAGAGCAATATTATCCTCAACAGAAAATTCACTGAGAATATTGTACTCCTGGAAAACAAATCCGATAAAGGTATTTCTGTAGCTGTCAAAATCGCTCGGAGTAAAATCCTTGCTTGACTTACCCTTTACGATTATTTCACCGCCGTCGGGAGCGTCGAGTCCGCCGCACATATTAAGCAGAGTTGATTTACCGCTTCCGCTCTTTCCGAGCAGGAAAACCATTCCACGGTCTTCAAAAGACAAGCTGACGCCGTCCAAAGCCTTGACCTCATGGCCTCCCTTGGTCTTGTAAAGTTTTGTCAGATTTTTTACTTCTAACATCCTTTCCCTCCTTTTGTGCCGAAGCACTTTATTTATTTATAATCAGATATTAATTTTTACCGTCACTGCCGTATAATAATTGCTCGCGTACCGGAAAATCAACGAGCGGCAATAAATCGGATAAATACGGAAAATATAAAGCGCAGCGGTAAACTCAATGTGTGCCGCTGCTGCTTAAAATGTATGATATCCGAAAATCTTAAACTTACAGTGCCGTAGGGTTTTATGTATAATTTTAAAAAGTTACGCGCTCATTTAGTCTTAATTTTCTTGCTCAGCTCTCTTTGAGCTTTGACTTTGCTCTTTATGCGCAGAAGAGAGTCGCTGTACCTTGCCGACTTCATGGTCGGGAATGCAAGAATGATTCTCCTGCCGAATTTAGCTGCTTTTTCAGTCAGCTCGTCATACTTCTCTGTGGCAATAAGGGCACCCGTGTAAATTTTTTCGCCGAGATTGTTGCTGCCCGCACGGAGTTTTCGGCTGACGCTCTCAAGCAGTTTAAGTCTTTTTGTAAATCCGATAAGGACTATCAGCGTACTGATAAGATCCGCAAGAGCCAAAACAGAAAATGTTATCACAACAGCCATATTCCAACCGAAACTCAAAAGTCGGCTGAGTTTCTCAATAGGCTCAAATGCAAAGTGCACAATCAGTGCGCACAGCGCGCCCCAGAGCAGGCAAAACTCAAGGCAGATATATCCGCAAAGGTTAAACCTTCTGTCCGAATAGTCCCACCACTTATTTGAAAAAAGCTTGTCCAGCACAAATCCGACGGCAAACTCAAGCGCACCGCACAGGATTGTTGACATCACAAACAAAAGGAGCATGTTCTCCCTGAAAGGAGAGAGCAGGAGATAAACCAGCACCATACCGGCGCCGTATATCGGGCATAGCGGACCATTCAGAAATCCTCGGTTTATAAATCTGCGGTGCTTTACGGTAGAATAAGAGACCTCCGCCACCCAGCCGAGAAATGAAAATATCATGAATATCCACGCAACTGTAAAAAAGTCCATAACACACCTCTATAATTAAATGACTTAACCGTTGCACAGCACAATAATACATGAAAATTGTGTACAGAGTAATAACAATATATTAAAGTTTAAAAAAACTTCTGCCCTTTACTCCGAAAGAAGTGATGAATAAGAGCCGTCAAGAGCGCCCAAAGAGCAAACTCAAAGTTCGGTTTCCTCGTAGGGCGTCAGTATAAGAGCGTTTTCAAAATCAAAATCCGCAGGGTCAATACTGTCAAAAAGACCGTAGTGAAGGGGGACGGCGCGCTTTGCGCCGACCTCATATGCAAAATCCGCCGCATCCTTGGCGTTCATATTGTTTCCGACGCCGTTAATCGGCAGAAAAGCATAGTCAACCTCCTCGTCAAGGTCTTTTACATCGTCTATCACATCGAAGTTATAAAGGGTGTCGCCGCTGACATAAAAGGTCTCTTTGCCGTCGTCAATAATATATCCTGCGGCAGTCCTGTCCGAATGCTCTGCATGTACACCGTAGAAATTAATGCCCCGCTCGCTCCAGACGGAATGCGGACCGAGAAGCACATAGTTATGCGGTCCGCCGAGCTTTAAAAGCTCAAGGTATGCCCCCTCGGGCGCAAGGAATGTAATCGGGCGCTTTGCATTTGAGAGTATGCGCCGAAGAGTCGGGATATTAAGATGATCCTCATGCGCATGGGTGATGATAATAACATCCACACTCACACAAAAGAATGTCTCGTCGACGGGAATACGCCGTCTCTTGTCCGGCTCTCTTTCTCCGACAGAGTCTGTAAGATACGGATCCACCATTATACTGATATTTTCGTTTTTAAAAAGCAGTCCCGCTTGAGTAAGCCATGTAACAGTCATATTAACCTCCCGAAAGTAAATAATAGTTTACATATAATAAAAAATGAATATGCCTATCAAAACACTGACGACGCCTATAATTGCGCCGCACAGACAGTCTCTGAAAAAGTGTATGCCGAGCAAAACTCTGCACGCCCACATACATAAACCTACAATATACAGACACACCGAAAGCGGCACGGAATACACCGCCGCCAGCGTGGCAACCGCAAACGCCGAGAACACATGCCGGCTCGGAAATGAGCCGCCCTCCCTGTCCTTGGGTTTTATTTCGTAAAAGCTGTATATTTCATACGGCCGGCTCGTCTTAATCTTCGCCCGCATAAGGCTGACAATCAAAAACGGAAGAAATGTTATAAAAACCGCGCCGATAAGCTCTTTATACGAATTGCGTGCCGCGGCATACAAGAGATACATATATGCCGCAATATGGATAACTACACACCCGTGCGATGTTATCTTCAGGGCTTTTGTCAGTTTTTTGTTATCGTATATCTTCTTTAAAAGCTGCTGCATAATCTTCACTGCACCTCAGACGTTGCGACAACCTTCACTCCCGTGCCCGCAACATCCTCAATAAGAACATCTCCGATTTTTACATCTCTTGTTATCCTGGTTCTGTTTATCTCGTCCATAACCTTAAAGACATCCTCTTTCGGCACGGTGCCGTATGTTTTGACGGCGACAATTCCGCCCGCGGTCTTCATCGTTGTGGTGACCGTCCTTCTCGGATGGGTGCACTCTGTGATGGCATATTCCTCTCCCCTTTTACAGGTATACCCCAAAACCTCTTTTATTTTTCCCTCGCCGTCAAACAAAACCTTGATCTGACAGCCCTTGGGACAAACTATACATGTAAGATTTCTCTCTTTCATAAATACCCCCGATTATGCTTCAAGTGAGACGGTTATCTCACCGTTTTTTATCTCCCGTATCACATCGGCGCTGATTGTCACCGTCTCCATCTCGCCGGGTGCAAGCTTCTGCTTTTTCTTTGAGAGTATAACTCTGTCGGCAGATTTTACCGTGAGCCTTACATCACGGAAAATATCGCTCACTCTGAAATAAAGTGTTGTGTCCTTTATCTCGGTGAGTTTTCTCGGCACGGTGTAGCGCACCTTGCCGTCGGTTCTGATGTTGATATCCGCTTCTCCCTTAGCCTGCCCCCTGATAAAGTCAACAGCGCCACAGGCGCAAATCTCTGCCTCCTCCGACACATAGTCGACAAGGTCATGAACGTGAAGAACGTTTCCGCATGCAAAAATACCCTTTACATCCGTCTCACGGCTTCCGTCAACCACGGCGCCGTTTGTCACACGGTCAATAGTGATACCCGCACTCCGTGTAAGTTCATTTTCAGGAATCAGTCCGCAGGAGAGAAGCAGCGTGTCACATTCTATAAATCTCGCAGTATCCATGATCGGACGGCGGTTTTCGTCAACCTTGGCAATCGTCACACCCGTAACTCTCTCCTTGCCGTGAATCTCTATCACCGTATGAGAGAGAAGAAGAGGTATATCAAAGTCATTGAGGCACTGCTCAATATTTCTCGCAAGGCCGCCCGAATACGGCATAAGCTCGCACACGCACTCAACCTTTGCACCCTCAAGCGTCATTCTCCTTGCCATTATAAGTCCGATATCTCCCGAGCCGAGGAT
The DNA here is from genome assembly GCA_944384515.1 of uncultured Clostridia bacterium. Classification (GTDB taxonomy): domain Bacteria; phylum Bacillota; class Clostridia; order Oscillospirales; family CAG-272; genus UBA1740. Next base: position 17,114 of record CALWTU010000049.1, on the reverse strand, counting down.
TACCACCCTTTTGCCGGGCATATACCCTTTCATGTTGACATATTTCTGCGCCGTGCCTGCGGTATAAACTCCGCTCGGACGGGTACCGGCAATATTCAGCGCACCCTTCGGCCTCTCACGGCATCCCATGGCGAGGATTATTGCACCCGCTTCTATCTCAAAAATGCCCTCTTTGCAGTTCTGCGCCGTCAGGATACGGTTCTTGTCAATACCCGTAACCATAGTCTCAAGCATATAAGGAATTTTATATTCAAGCACCTTTTCTATATAGCGGTGGGCATATTCGGGGCCCGTCAGCTCCTCGCCGAAGCGGTGCAGTCCGAATCCGTTGTGTATACACTGCCTGAGAATGCCGCCAAGAGCATTGTCCCTCTCAAGAATCAGAATATCACGCAGTCCCCTCTCGTATGCCGCTACCGCGGCGGACATTCCGGCAGGGCCGCCGCCCACAATCACAAGTTCCTTTTTTATTCTCTTTATCATAATAACACTCGCCTTCGTTTGTTGTTGGTAATTCTCGCTCAGAGTTTTCTAATATGAGTTAAAAACACGGCACGGGTACGGCTGTCTCTCTATGTAAAGCCGCCCTTACTGCGTTTTAAAAGAAAAATCATTCCTTGGTTTTGCCGATATTGATATAGGACTCGCCGCCGAACTTTGTAATATCCTGATAGTCGCATCCGAGCTCTTTTGCAAGCAGCTCTACAACATACGGCGCGCAGAATCCGCCCTGGCACCTGCCCATGCCCGACCTGGTCCTTCTCTTTACGCCGTCAAGGTCATGCGGCTTCGGATTAGTCCTTATCGCCTCAAGAATTTCTCCCTCGCTTATCGTCTCGCAGCGGCAGATTATATGCGCATACTCCGGGTGCTCCTTGATTATCTCGTTTTTCTCATCGTTTGAGAGCTCTCTGAAAGCGTGGAGCGGTTTTCTCTTTGAAATATGATTTTCACGGGGAGTGAGCCGAACTCCGCTTTCGATAAGCAGATCCCTCACATACTCCGCAATCGCAGGTGCCGAAGAAAGTCCGGGGCTCTCTATGCCTGCACAGTTTACAAATCCGTCTTTACAGTTTATGATAAAGTCGCCGACAGAGCCGGTAGCACGCAGTCCCGTAAATGATGTTATCGTGCCGCCGAAATTAAGCCCGCTGACACTGCGTGACGCCATCCTCTTGACGGTCTCAATACCGCTTGCGGTTGTCGAGGTGTCCTCCTTGTCCGAAATATCCTCTGCGGTGGGACCGAGCAGGAGATTTCCGTCAACCGTCGGCGTTACAAGAATACCCTTGCCCATTTTCGACGGACACTGGAAGACCGTGTGACTTACAAGTGTACCCCACTCCTTGTCAAGCAAAATATACTCGCCGCGCCGAGGCGTCACGGTAAAGGAGCTGTCCCCTGCCATCCGTGCCACATCATCCGAGTAAACTCCCGCACAGTTTATCACAATCTCAGCCTCAATGAACTCGTCCCCGCTGTAAACCTTATATCCTTTTTCCGTCTTTTCAATCCTTGTTACGGGAAAATTGAGCTTGAGCTCGGCTCCGTTATCCATAGCGTTTCCGACAGCCGCCATGCAAAGCTCATACGGACAGACAATACCGCCTGTCGGAGCGACAAGCGCCGCCACAACCTCATCTCCGATATTCGGCTCAAGCTTTAATACCTCGTCTCTGTCAACTACTCTGAGCCCCTCAACACCGTTGGCAATGCCCCTTTGCATAAGAGCATTAAGCGTTTCTCTGTCATCGTCGTTAAATCCAAGCACCAGGGAGCCGTTATTTTTGTATTTAACCCCGAGTTCACGGCAATATTCTTCCATCATCTTTGAGCCGCGGACATTGAGTTTTGCCTTAAGACTGCCCTCTTTGGCGTCAAAGCCTGCATGGACAATAGCGCTGTTTGCTTTGGTTGCGCCCATCGCCACATCCCCCATCTTCTCCGCAATAACAACATCAAGCTTATATTTCATAAGCTCTCTCGCCACACAGCCGCCTACAACGCCTGCGCCTATTATACAAATATCATGCATAATATCCACCTCAATACTTATCAAATCAAAAATCACGTGTATATATCTTATATAATAAAATTCTTTTATATCGGTATTATAGCACATGCATACCTTTAAATCAAGTTTAATTTATCAATTCTTATTTTCTTTTCGGAAAACACTTTTTAAAAGAGAAAAGTCCGCCCAAAGAAAAATATGCGCCCTGCGGCGCAAATACTGACTGAAAAATTGCCATCGGCAACACAAAAGTCACTGCCCGCAAAGCCACACCTAATAACATACATTACGGGAGTGTGCACCTGAGGTGCGTCAAGCTGAAAAAATCCGAAAAAAACGGGTAAAACACCCCCAAAAATTCAACACGCCCCCATTTGTCTGACATTTCGGCATAAATGTCAATTTTTGCATTTTATTGGTTAAAAAATCGCAAAAAGCATTTACATATTTATATATGTGTGTTATAATGCTTATGGATTTTTGCGTTTTAATATCAGATATTTAAATCAAGAATCTTATTTTTTAGTTCTTTATCATATTAATTTTTATTAAGGGGGGGATACATAAATGAATCCTTTTCAACTTTACAAGCGCGACACGCGTGTAATTGAGATAGTTTTTAAAATTTACAGTTGGATAAATGTAATTTTAGGCTCGCTCATTGCGTTTGTCACACTTATAGTCGCGGCTATACAGCTTATTAACGGGGACGCAAACCGGTATACTATGTTTATCATCTTTGTTGTCAGTGCTCTCGCCACTATTCTGGCACATCTGTTCCTGCATATCCTTTTCGGTTTTTTCTATGACATAAGAAAAATCAGAATCAGCTCAGACAGCTCGCCTGTCAGCAGAGAATTTGAAGCAATTAACATCAACGACATACCTGAAATATGAGAGGAAACATTAATGTCTGAGAGATTTTCAAAATTATTTTTACTACCGAAAAATCTGTACACAAAAGACTCCCCCGTTATAATCAGAGCCGGTGCACTGCTGAAAGATAATATAACAGGGCGTATCTATGCGCTGGTGAAATTCAAAAACATCTCGGAAAGCACGGTAAAAAGTCTGAAAGTGAGCATATCCGAATTTGACCAGCTTGAAAGACCGATTGAGGGCAGTACGGTATATCAGTATGTAGACCTTAATGTAAAGCGAGACGAAGAGTTCGGTCAAAAAACTTTGATACCGATACCCGACGTTTCCGTGCGCTCATTTGACATATCGGTTGATGAGGTCGGTTTTTCAGACAACAGCGTTTACACCTGCGGAAAGCAAAATCGGGAAAGTCTTCCCGAAGAAAAAACTATACCGTACGATTACCTGCCCGCATACCGCTCGCTATACTGCGAGGCGGCTGTCTGTGAGCCGTGGTTTACAGAAGAAATCTGGTGCTGCGCGTGCGGAAAAATAAACGGCAAAGATGAAAAGTCATGCCACGCTTGCGGCGCCTCCCGCTCGGCGCTTGAAAATATTGACGATAAAACAGTAACAGAAAAAATCTCGGAGTTTAAATATGAGAACGCCAATGCTCTGCTCCAAAAAAGCGACCTCAAGTCGCTGAAGAAAGCCGAGAGCGTATTTCTCTCGCTTGAAAACTACAAAGACTCCGAAGCAAAAGCCAAAATATGCACTGATAAAATTGACAAAATTAAAAAATCCAAGGCAAAAAACAAACGCATTTTTATAATTTCAGGCATATCGGCGGCAGCTGTAATCTTTTTGACCTGTATCTCATTTATAATATGGGCTTTATCCCCTGCCGCAGACTATACTTATACCGCAGTTGAGGGCGGATACTCCGTTTCATGCGATGACATTTCGATTAAAAAAGCTGAAATTCCCTCAAAACACAAGGGCAAGCCTGTTGTCGCAATCGGTGAAGGTGCATTCAAAGATTGCCTTAGCCTTGAAAGCGTTATTATCCCTGACAGCGTAACGAGTATCGGTTACGGCGCATTTCAAAACTGCACCTCCCTCTCAAGCGTAACCATTTCCGACAGTGTTACATCTATCGGAGGCAGAGCATTCTCAGGTTGCTTAAGTCTTACGGATATTACCGTACCCGACAGTGTTGAGAATATCGGATACAATGCTTTTGCGGACTGCGACAACCTGACAAGCATTACTCTGCCGTTTGTCGGAGAAACAATAGACGGAACAAATAACACTCATCTCGGATATATTTTCGGAGCGAGAAGCTATGCGACAAATTACAATTATGTGCCGAGATCGCTGACACATGTGACGGTAACAGGCGGTAACAGTTTCGGTGTAGGCGCATTTTACAATTGCCTATCCCTGAAGAGCATATGTATACCTGACAGTGTAAAACACATTGACGACAACGCATTTAGAGAGTGCTGGAGCCTCACGGATGTATATTACATGGGAAGTATAAAGGATTGGTCTCAAATTACAATAGGCTCATACAACAGTGCAGTTAAATATGCGGAAATTCACTATAACTACGTTCCGTAAGATACGGTTTAAAAAATCAAGTAAACAATAAATCAAAACAGCGAGGCAAAATTTTGCCTCGCTGTTTTTCGGTGCAGAGAATACACCGTGTTGTATTTTATTTATGTATGATACATAAATTATTTTGCATAATCAACTGTTCTGCTCTCTCGGATCACGCTGACCTTGATCTGTCCGGGATAGTCGAGCTGCTCCTCGATCTTCCTTGCGATGTCACGGGCAAGCAGCTTCATGCTGTCGTCGTCCACAACATCCGGCTTAACCATAACTCTGACCTCACGGCCCGCCTGAATTGCAAACGTCTTCTCAACTCCCTCAAACTCGCTTGACACTTCCTCAAGCTTCTGAAGTCTCTTGATGTAGTTTTCAACATTCTCGCGTCTTGCGCCGGGTCTTGCCGCGCTGATGGCGTCCGCAGCCTGAATAATAAAGTCAAGCGGCGTCACAGGCTCAACATCGTTATGGTGCGCCTCAATGGCGTGAATTATATCCTTGTTCTCGCGGTATTTTGTGGCGATGTCAACGCCGAGGGTGATATGCGAGCCCTCGCTCTCCGCCGTAACCGCCTTACCGATATCATGCAGCAGTCCCGCTCTTCTGGCAAGAGTCACATCAACGCCCATCTCATCCGCAATCACGCCCGCAAGCATGGAAACCTCTATCGAGTGGCGCAGTGCGTTCTGTCCGTATGATGTGCGGTACTTCATTCTTCCGAGAAGCTTTATAAGCTCAGGGTGCAAACCGTGCACTCCGGTCTCAAACACCGCTCTCTCGCCTGCCTGCTTGATCTGTGCGTCAACCTCACGGCGAGCCTTCTCAACCATCTCCTCAATTCTTGCAGGATGAATTCTTCCGTCGCTGACAAGTCTCTCAAGAGCAATTTTGGCAATTTCGCGTCTCACGGGGTCAAATCCCGACACGGTTATAACATCCGGCGTGTCGTCGATAATAAGCTCAACACCTGTAAGGTTCTCGATAGAGCGGATATTTCTTCCCTCTCTTCCGATAATTCTTCCCTTCATCTCGTCGCTCGGAATCTCGACAACCGATATCGCAACCTCACTTACATGGTCTGCGGCACAGCGCTGAATCGCAAGAGAGAGAATATCCTTGGCACGCATGTCCGCTTCATCCCTGAATTTCTCCTCATACTCGCTGATCTTCATGGCGGTCTCATGCCTCATCTCACTGTCAAGACGGCTGACAAGCTCAGCCTTCGCCTCTTCCTTTGTGAGCTGTGCATTCTGTTCAAGAACAAGAAGCTGTTTATCGAGAGTTGACTGAATCTCCGCTCTGATCCTGTCGGCATCCTCATGCTTTTTTGTGAGGAGAGCGTCCTTTTTCTCCACAGCCTCTATCTTTGCATCAAGAGTTTCCTCTTTCTGCGTTACACGCCTCTCAAGGCGTGTCACCTCTTTGCGGCGTTCTTTGTTTTCAAACTCCGCCTCTCTTTTCATCTGAAAAATTTCTTCCTTAGCGGAAATAATGGCCTCTTTCTTGGCTCTCTCCGCCTCTTTAATTGTGTCCTCAAGTATCTTTGTTGCCTGCTCTCTTGCAGAACCGAGTTGTTTTTCGGCTACCATCTTACGGACAACGATAGCTATAACAGCACCGCAGGCTCCGCCTGCAACAAGTCCTATTATCAAAAAAAGAACTTCCAATTTACACCTCCCAACGATTACAATTGTAACCTATGTAAAAAGCTGAATTTTTTTAAAATACGCCTGATACATCCGATACGGAGGAAAAACAGAAACAAACCGAATTTAAAACTAAAATTAAAACTGCAAAGCAAAATATATGTCATTTTCGGAAAACCGAAACGCAAAATTTTTCAAATTCGTTAAAATATATTTAAACAACAGAAAGCCGAATGTAAAGTTAATCAAACCAAATCAGCCTTTATCCCTGAGTTTTATCCTGTATCGCAAGTGAAAATACCGACGTATACGCTTTATTATAATATATATTTTATATCTTGTCAAGGGCTTTGACGAATTCAGGGCGGATAATCGAGATTTTTTGCGGCTTTTTTTGGGCAAAAGATTGTTATTTCTCTGCACGGGTGCCGCCATCGGTAAAACTCTGCGTAAAAAAGCTGATTTACGCCGCCGAATTTCAATAAATGTTAAATAAACTTTACACAAACCCCGCTTTTCCGCCTCGGCACCTATGCCTGACATGCCTGAGCGCTGTACACTAAGGCATATTACGCAGTAGCATGTTACGATGTAGCATGTTACGCAGTAACATTCGGCTCTGTGGCATGCGGCGTGGCAATGTATAGCACATCTGTATGCGGTACTGCGGCATTTTTTCGCACTGGTGCCGCCGTGACATATACACAATTCCATTTTCATTTTAAAATATACGCCGCGGCGGCAGAAGCTTTTCCCGTGCGGCGCAGAGCGCCGAGAGCATTGAGAAATATTATAATACACATACTGTAACTGTCACGGACATATTCTTTCGTCTTAATATGTATCTGTTATATTTATAATAATACATAAGTCTCAATCATTATAAATAAACTATACTTATCTTTTATTAATGATAATTTTCTTCGGCACCGAAAGCGGTTATATGACATTTATATCAGTTGTTTTATATGCGGCTTATACTGTGGCGCTTTGTGCTTGCGGCTTTCCTTTTTAAATTAATTTTCCCCTGCACTTTTTAAATTTTCCTTCATTAAATATATATAATGGTGACCGGGGCATTTTTTGTTTTTTCTGAGTTTTGCACTGCTGAACTTTTTTGGCGCAAAATTTAGCAGTTGTATTTACAGACGGCTAAAAGTTAACAAAAAGTTCACATATTTTTTCTCATAAACTATTGACAAGGTGGGAAAAAAGATTATAATATACTTATCAAGATTAGCACTCCCATTTGACAAGTGCTAAAATTGAGGATAAGAGGTGAAGAAATTGGATTACTCAGGGCTATCAAAGAGAAAACAGCAGATACTTAGGGCAATCGTTGACGCTCACATAGCAGGAGGCGAGCCTGTCGGTTCAAACTATCTGTGCACCAACGCTATGATTTCCTGTTCCTCTGCCACGGTGAGAAACGAGATGGCGGAGCTTGAGGCAATGGGTTATCTTGTTCAGCCCCACACTTCGGCGGGAAGAATTCCGTCCGAACTCGGATACCGCTTCTATGTCGACTGCCTCGTCAAGCAGTACCGAGAGACAAAGACCGAAATTGACGAAATAAACGAGAGACTTAAATATAAGCTCACGGAGATGGACGAGGTTCTGACTATGGCGTCAAAGCTTGCGGCGTCCTTTACCGACTACACCGGCATTGCGTTCAAGGCGGGCGGCGGAAACGCCAGAATATACAAGTTTGACAGCGTTTACCTCTCACACAAGGACTTCTTGCTTGTCATGATGTTCAGCGGAGAGACGGTAAAGGCAAAGCCGATACATCTGACCATCTCGATTACTGAAAAAGATCTCAAGAGATTTATCGACGCGCTCAACATCTACATTGTAAACAGGGTTTCAGAGGAGATAAATATGTCTCTTATCATGAAGCTTGAGTCAATTATGGGAAGCGCAAGCTCGATTGTGCACCCTGCCGTTAAGGTTATATATGAGACAATGAGCGAGCTTGACACGGCGGATGTAAAACTTGACGGAATAAACAAACTGCTCGACTACCCCGAATACGCCGACACCAACAAGCTTAAGAGCCTGCTCGGAGTACTTGAGGAAAAGGACAGACTGCTTGATGTGATAAGCTCACATACCGAGGACGAGGACGGCATAAATGTTTATATAGGCACGGATAACGACTCTGACGGAATGAAGGGCACATCGCTGATTTTCAGAAAAATCAATGTCGGAGGCAGAGAGATGGCGGTCGGAGTTATCGGACCGAAGAGAATGGATTACTCAAAGGTTATAGACATGATAAACAAGCTTGCCAGCGGTATTGACCAGATGTTTGCAAGCGATGCGCGGCTGCTCAACAATCCAAATCAAAAGGAGACTGATGAATAAAAGATGGAAGAAAACAAGGTAAATATTGATAAGGAAGAGATTTCCGAGGGGGATGAAGCCGTAAAAGAGTGCTGCAAGATCTTAAACTCCGAGGAAAAGACAGAAAGCGATAAAGAAAACACGGCATCCGAGGAAACCAAAGAGGAAGAGACGGACAAAAAGAGCCGGAAAGAAAAAAAGCAATCCAAAAAGGAGAACGAGGAGCTGATAAAGGAAAACGAGAAGCTCAAAGAGGATCTTAAAGAGCTTAATGACAGATTTCTCAGAATGGCGGCGGAATATGACAACTTCAGGCGCCGCTCCAGAGAAGAAAAAGACGCGACATACGAAAACGCAATGGCGGACACCGTAGCGGCGCTACTGCCTATAATTGACAACCTTGAGCGTGCCGCAATATACAGCGACACAGAAAAAATAAAAGAGGGACTTGAGATGATACTCAAGTCAAAGAGCTCGGTTTTCTCAAAGCTCGGAGTTGAAGAGGTGTGCAAGGTCGGAGATACTTTTGACCCGAACATGCATAATGCGGTAATGCACATCGAGGACGAGAACTTCGGAGAAAACGAGGTCTGCGAGATATTCCAGCAGGGATACAAAAAAGGAAAACACATTATTCGCCACGCAATGGTTAAAACGGCGAACTGATTATAAAACGGGCAAACGGAAATAATAAATTAAGTTGTCCGAGCCAAAAATTCAGCTTTACGGAAGGTTTATGTTCCAAAAAACCGTGAGCTGAAAGCAAAATTGTTAAAAAATTTATCTATATATACGGAGGAAAATTATTATGGGAAAGATTATCGGTATTGATTTAGGTACAACAAACTCATGTGTTGCGGTTTTTGAAGGCGGCGAGCCTATCGTTATAACAAACCCTGAAGGTGCGAGAACAACTCCGAGTGTAGTTGCTTTCACAAAGACAGGCGAGAGACTTATAGGACAGGTTGCAAAGCGTCAGGCCGTAACAAACCCCGAAAGAACCATAAGCTCTATCAAGAGAGATATGGGTACTGACAGAAAGGTTTCAATCGACGGCAAAAACTACACGCCCCAGGAGATCTCTGCTATGATACTTCAGAAGCTGAAGGCAGATGCTGAGGCATATCTGGGAACAAAGGTTACTGATGCGGTTATCACCGTTCCTGCATACTTTACCGACGCACAGCGTCAGGCAACAAAGGACGCAGGTAAAATTGCAGGCCTTGATGTAAAGAGAATTATCAACGAGCCTACCGCCGCAGCTCTTGCGTACGGTATGGATAAGGAAGCAAGCCAGAAGATCATGGTGTTTGACCTTGGAGGCGGTACATTCGATGTATCACTGCTTGATATATCCGACGGAGTATTTGAGGTGCTTGCAACAGCGGGTAACAACCGTCTCGGCGGTGACGACTTTGACGCGAGAATCGTTGACTGGATGGCAAATGAATTTGCAAAAGAGAACAGCGGTATCGACCTCAGAAAAGACAAGATGGCTCATCAGAGACTTAAGGACGCTGCTGAGAAGGCAAAAATCGAGCTTTCAGGCGTTATGTCATCTAACATTTCCCTTCCCTTCATCACAGCTGACGCAACAGGCCCCAAGCATTTTGAGGCAACGCTTACAAGAGCAAAGTTTGACGAGCTGACACACGACCTTGTAGAGGCTACAATAGAGCCTACAAAGAAGGTACTGCGCGATGCGGGACTTACTCCCTCTGATATTTCAAAGGTACTTCTTGTCGGCGGTTCAACAAGAATTCCCGCTGTACAGGAAGCAGTTAAGAAGTTTACAGGCAAAGATCCTTTCAAGGGCATCAACCCCGATGAGTGCGTTGCTATCGGTGCGGCAATCCAGGGCGGTGTGCTTGGCGGAGATGTAAAGGATGTGCTCCTTCTTGATGTAACACCCCTCTCACTCGGTATTGAGACACTCGGCGGTGTATTCAACAAGATTATTGAGCGTAACACAACTATCCCCGTAAAGAAGAGCCAGGTATACTCCACAGCGGCAGACAATCAGACCTCTGTTGAGATCCATGTCCTTCAGGGTGAAAGAGAGATGGCAGCAGGTAACACAACACTCGGCAGATTTAACCTTGACGGCATTCCTGCCGCTCCCCGCGGAATTCCTCAGATTGAGGTTACATTTGATATAGACGCAAACGGTATCGTAAATGTTACTGCATGCGATAAGGGCACAGGCAAAGAGCAGCACATCACTATCACCTCAAGCACAAATATGTCAAAAGAGGATATAGAGAAGGCTGTTCACGAGGCTGAGAAGTATGCTGAGGAGGATAAGAAGCAGAAAGAGGCTGTTGAGGTAAGAAATGCGGCTGAGAATACAATCTTCCAGACTGAAAAGTCGATGAATGAGCTCGGCGACAAGCTCTCCGACTCTGACAAGGCGCCCGTAAACGACGCTATCGCAACGCTCAAAGAGACACTCAAGGGCAATGACACAGAGAAGATCAAGAGCGATACAGAGGCTGTTCAGAAGGCGTTCTACCCGATAGCCGAGAAGATCTACCGTGAGTCCGCTCAGAACGGACAGCAGTCAGGTGCCGAGGGCTCTGCGGGCGATCAGAATGTATACGGCGCTGACTTTGAGGATAAGACCTGATCCGAATAAAACTTAACACGGGTACGGAGCAAAACCCTGCCCCCATTCAATACTCAAACGGGCTGGCTTATATTAAGTCAGCCCAAAGTGGGTATTAAAAGTGTTTTGACGGACGGTCAGAGAAAAATTTGATTTTACTGCAAAGGAAGAAAGAATGGCAAATACGAAAAGAGATTATTATGAGGTGCTCGGTGTGCCGAAAGACGCAACCGACGATCAGATAAAAAAAGCATATAGATCTCTTGCTAAAAAGTATCATCCTGATATGAACCCCGGCGACAAGGAGGCAGAGGCAAAGTTCAAGGAGGCAAACGAGGCATACGATGTGCTGGGCAACGCCGACAAGAGAGCCAAATACGATCAGTACGGTCACGCTGCGTTTGATCCGTCTATGGGCGGCGGCGGAAGCGGCTTCGGAGGTTTCGGCGGATTTGGCGGCGACTTTGACTTCAGCGATATATTCTCATTCTTCGGCGGCGGCGCCGGTGGAGGCGGACGCTCCAGAGCAAGCATGGCGGTCGACGGCGATGATGTAATGGCAAGAATCAGCATAACCTTTGACGAGGCGGTATTCGGCTGTAAAAAAGAGATTAACTTTGCAAGGGTGGAGGCATGCCCCGACTGTAAAGCGACGGGTGCAATGAAAGGCACATCCCCTGAAAAATGTACCGAGTGTAACGGTACCGGCCGTGTGACGGTAAAACAGCAGACAATGCTCGGCTTTATGCAGACGCAAAGAAGCTGTACGGCGTGCCGCGGTACCGGTAAAATAATAAAGACCCCCTGCAAAAACTGCAACGGCAAGGGATATATCAAAATCAAGAAAAAGCTTGAGGTTACAATCCCTGCGGGAATTGACTCAATGCAGAGAATTATCCTGAGAGGACAGGGCTCTGCGGGCAGAAACGGCGGTGTTAACGGCGACCTTATAATCGAGGTGACAGTCGAGCATCACAAGTTCTTTGAAAGAGACGGAAACAACATCTACTGTGAAATTCCGATTTCTTTTACAGACGCGGCGCTGGGCGCTGAAATAGACATACCGCTGCTCGGCGGCAAGACCGAGAAATACACAATTGCCGAGGGTACACAGACAAATACCTCCTTTACTCTTAAAGGAAAAGGTATTCCCGATGTAAATACCAAGCGCAAGGGTGACCTTATCATCACGGTAATTGTCGAGACACCGAAAAACCTTACATCCGAACAGAAAAAACTCCTTGGTGAGTTTGCAAAGTCCTTAAACGACAAAAACACCGGCAAAAAACAGAGTTTTTTCAAAAATCTGTTTAAATAATTTGTGACAGAGAGGGAGTTTTGAGCTGTTTTAAATAGGTAAAACATAAGTTTTATAAGCCTATTTAAAGTATTTCCGATTGATACGGTTTTTTGAAGCTTAGAAAAAGCCCATGAAGCTCAAACCAACTCAGAAAACTTGACACGGGTACAGCCCCGAACGCAAAAATGCGTTCGGGGCTGTTTTTTATTAACCGTATATTTCTCTTTTGCGGTAAAGATATCTTAACTTAAATTCATTTTAAAATTAAAGTTCTCATTCAAATAAACATCGCCATATAATGCGGTATACTGTACTTCACGCCATTTTTTCCTACATTGCCGTTTATTAGTTTGATTGCAACATAAGGCTTGAAATTTTCGACAAACCTGTCAAGCGACTTTGTCGGCGCATTTGAGGCTTTAACTTCTATAGGGATAACGCTTCCGTTTTTTTCGATAATAAATTCAAGCTCGGATGAATCTTTAATTTTGTAATAATGAATAGCATATCCATTGCTGACAAGCGTCTGTGCAACAAAATTCTCATAAATCCCGCCTTTGGAAAAGCCGGTGAGAGTATTGTTAATCAACGCCTTTTTTGTTTCAAAGCCGAATAGCGCAAGCAAAAGACCTGTATCGGCAATATACAACTTAAATTCCCCGTCTTTTTCGTATGCATTCAGCGGAAGTGTGGGAGTCGTAGTATTATGACACATAATCGCCATATTTGCGTCACTCAGCCACTGCACACTGTCACCGAATTTCCTTAATGTTCCCTTATGCTCTACCTCGGAGTATTTAAATTTCTTGTTTTCTTTTGCAAGTTGACGCGGTATGCTGTCATAGCAGTTGCGCACCTTTAACTTTTCAGCTCCCTTTGCATGCTGAGATATGTCGTCCGCATACGCACTTAATATTTTTGACTGTATTTGCTGTACTCTTGTAAAATCCTTATAATTCATAAAGTCAGCGACAACTTCCGGCATTCCACCGACAGCAAGATATTCCCGAAGCAATGCTTCGTATCTCTCATTAGTCTCTGTGGGCACCTTTTCAAAACGCTCATACAGATCTCTGAGATACTCAATCGCCTCATCGGTGTATCCGTAAGCCCACAGAAATTCCTCAAAGTCCATAGAGTACATAATCACCGACTTTTCATAACCTACAGGTATTGATTCTACCGGCTCTACCTCCCTGTCTGCATCAGTGCCGTACGACAGCCCCAAGAGAGAGCCCGAGGCAATAATATCATATTTTCCGTCCTCAGCCAAAAATTTTAAAGCAGTTCTGGCATCGGCACACTTCTGTATTTCATCAAGAAAAATAAGCGTTTTCCCCGGAATTAAACGTATGCCCGGAATATTTGCAGTCATCCTCTTATAAATTTCCTCGGCAGTTTTGTCTCCGTTAAAAACAGACTTTAAACTTACCTTTTCCTGAAAATTGATTTCGACAAAGCTTTCGTACTCGCTCCTGCCGAACGCCCGAATTAAGTATGTCTTGCCGACCTGCCTTGCTCCTTTGACAAGCAAGCATTCATTTTTATGTTCCTTTTTCCAGTTTAATAAATAATCGTACATTTTTCTTCTAAGCATACAAATCACCCCATTTTCGCATTCATTATATCACAGTATTACCGCTTTGTCAACGATTATGCATATTTTGGGATATCGTAAACCGCGATTTATGCATATTTTGGGATATCATAAAATGCATTTTTTGCATATTTTGGGGTGTTCAGAATTCGGAATATTGCATATTTCGGGACATTGTTGTTTGTTAAAATGTATTTTGGGGATAGTATATAAATAATTTTAGTATAGCTCAGTAAAAGCGAAGAACTACAAAATATCGGATATACTATGAACAGAGAACCTCTGCTGCGACTGCGCAAAAACTGCACGGGAATTTACACCAACAACTTGATTTTTCCCGTCATATATGCTATAATTGACGAGAAAGAAAGGGGTGTGATGGGAATGAGGCGATTTGACTACCTGAAACTTAATGATAAATTATGGGACAACGAAATTGTAAACTATCTGTCACAGATACATGAAGTTAAGGGACGGCAAACTCTGTATATGAAGCACAAACCCGACCAACTTGATAAACTTGTTGAAATTGCAAAAATACAAAGCACCGAGGCATCCAACGAAATAGAAGGAATACGCACGACACAGACGCGTCTGCGACAACTAATGAATGAAAAAACAACACCGAAAAATCGCAGTGAAAGCGAAATAGCCGGCTACCGTGACGCACTAAATGTTGTACATGAGAGTTTTGAATATATACCGCTTGTGCCAAATTACATCCTCATGCTTCATAAGATTATGCTTAGCCATACAGATTCATCTTTTGGCGGCAGATTTAAAAATGCGCAAAACTATATAAGTGCGACAGACATATCCGGAAAAACCTATACACTGTTTACACCACTCGCACCTTATGAAACTGCACCCGCAGTCCATGAAATCTGTGATGCCTATAACCGCGCTCTCGGGGAAGGCAAAGTTGATCCGCTGATACTTATCCCGGTATTTATTCACGATTTTCTCTGTATCCATCCGTTTCTTGACGGAAACGGCAGAATGTCAAGACTTCTTACCACATTGCTTCTCTACCGTGCAGGATATGAGGTAGGTAAATATATCTCGCTTGAAGCTAAGATTGCCGCGGACAAATGTTCTTATTATGATGCACTTGAATTATCCCAAAACGGTTGGCATGAAGAGCGGGACGATCCCACCCCTTTTATAAAATACCTGCTTGGAACCATCATCAGTGCATACCGTGAATTTGAAGACAGAATGAAAATTATATCACCGACCTCTGAGGATACTGTTCGCAAGGCCGTCGAAAGCAAAATCGGCAAATTTACAAAACGGGAAATTGCCGAGCTCTGTCCAAACATCAGTGCCTCAGCTGTGGAGCGGAATCTTCGCGCTATGGTAAATCGCGGCGATATTGAAAAACAAGGCGCGGGGAAAAATACATTTTATTTCAGGCGATTTTAATTTGAATTTATCGGTATATAATGGACCGTATCTGAGTGGTTTGTTTAATACTTATATTACTTTTCGATAATATTTGCGTATTTTACAAGCTCTTTGATGCCGTACTCGTAGTAGACATTCTCGACAAAGTACTCCTCGCCGTAGTTGTGGAGCATCTCCTCTTTTATCTCTGCTATACGCTTTTGCTTTTCTTCCTCTGTTTCAAGCTTATCAAGCTCATCTTTGTAGTAGTCGTTTACATAGAAGTCGAGGTGCTCCTGCACAAGCAGCTCATAGTTGATTTTAAACTGCTCCTCGGAGGGGATGAAGTTCTCTTGTCTTATAATGTAATAGAAGATTATTCTCTGGGTTACCGCTTCCTCGGCAAGGCCGGTTATATACTCTCTCCAATCCTCGCCCTGAGAGATGTCAAAATACAGCGGTGCAAAATCGTCTATCGACTCGTATGTCTGCTGGTACTGTTTGTACGCGCTCGCTACCTCATCATAATACTGGTTGTAAATCTCTTTTACCTCGCCTTTGGGGAGTTTCTTGACCTTTACAACCTTCTCATAATGCTCCCACATCTCACGCTCAAGAATCTGCACTCTCGCCTCTTCATTCTCCTCCTCGAGCTGCTCACGGATAATATTGCGGTATTTTTCCGCGGGAGTTGCGCCCTCGTAAGAGTTGAGAGTCTCGGAATCAATCTTGAGTGTGCTTGTCACGAACTCGTCGTTATATTCGGGAGTATCGTATACAATGATATTTTTGATATAGACATCAAATTTTACCGTTTTGCCTCTGAGAGACTCCTCCCGATAGTTTGCGGGGAAAGTCGCCTCGATTGTAAGCGGCTCGGCTGTAGGTCTGAATGCAAACACCACCTCGATATCGGTGTATACATAAGAGCCTGTCTGTCCCTCCACCTTAAAGGATGTGTCGGGAATCTCCTCGGCTATAACCTTCTTATCATTTTCTTTGCCGTCGGCGTCGGTAACGCCCTCAAGGAATGCCTCAAATCCCTTGCCGTAAATCTCGTCTACATAGTCCCAGGAGAGGTCAATATACTTATAGTTTAATGTTTCCGTTGTGCCGTCGGGCTTTATTATCTTACCTGAAATAAAGACGATATCGTCCTCCATTACAACGCCGCTTGTCACCTTTTCAAACTTAGGATAATCCTTCGGATTTATGCCGATAAGAGACTCCTCAAAGCCCTTGATAAACTCAAGAGAGCCGATGTCGAGTCCGTACATCTCACCTGCAAGGTTTGAGCCGCCCTCAAAATCAACTTCCTGTCCCTTTTCGTTAATTGTGTAGCCTCTGTAAAAGAGATTTACCTTATCTCCGACGGTGATGGGGATGTTTTTTACGCCTGCTCCGTCATAGAGCGGATCCTTTTCCTTGTTCTCGTAAAGCAGGTGCATTATCTGACGGTCAATATCCGACTCATCAACCGTGTCGAAAATTGCGTCAACATCAAACTTTGAGTAATCCTCTTTTGATATTGTGATGTACTTTGAGAGATTTTCCTTCATATAATCTATATTTCTGTTGGTGATTGCAGAAATCGCCACGCCCACTACAAGAGTGAGTATCAACAGCACAGCAAGAGAGCCTGCCACAACGGTAGTCCAGAAAAATGCCTTCTTTTCGTTGAAGTAAGCCTTTTGCTTTCTCTTTGACTTTTTGGAGTCAGTGCCGGTGTTATTTCTGTTTTT
>CALWTU010000048.1 GCA_944384515.1 uncultured Clostridia bacterium | reverse complement strand
TAAACGGTGGTTATACACAGGTATTCAAGATGGGACCTCGCCGCGGCGACGGTGCTGAAACTGCTATTGTTAAACTTGTGGCTGTAAAGAACGAAACAGTTGAAGAGAAAAAGTAATATAGCAATTTAAATAAATTCTGTCAGATGACAGCGCAAAAGGCGGCTGAGCCATTAGCTTAATTTTAAGCTTTTGACTCAGCCCCCTTATTACTTCGCCATATGATTATCTGACTCTTTAAATTAAACTTTGGTTGCCTTAATTCTCATCGAGTGTAAAGGTAAGAGCTCTGTCACCAAATTCATCCATAGTAAGCGTAACAGCCTTGTCAGCGATAGTCGCTTCATAAGTTTTGGAATCACTTACAAGAGTAAGCTTATCACCATCAACTGTATATGTACCGCTTATATCAATCTCTAAACCTGTTACGTACTGATCCCACTCTTCAGGAGAACGACCGTTCGGAGTGTAGAGCGTAGTAAATAAACGAAATGTTCCGTCTTCATTTAATTCAATATAACCGCCAACGGCCGATGTACCGAATGAATCATATATTTCCTGCGGAATTTCATCCGGAACCTTTTCACTGAAAAGATCAGTCAGCTTGACTGAGGAAAGTCTGTAAACACCATCAACCCCGCTTGCGCATGCAACCGCGAAAAACGCAAACGAAACGACCAAAAGCATACAAAGTACAACCGTTAAAACCTTTTTCATTTTCGAGCCTCCATTTGAATTTATGATTTAATTACGCAGTTCATTTTATCACAAATTCTTTGAAAAGTCAATAGAATGGGAAAATTTTTCTGAATAATATTTGTAATATTTGTATTGAGTTTATTTATAAATTTCAGTCTTGAAAATCAAAGGAGAATATCTTTGTGCTTTGGGTTCCTCCGTAATTTTCGAGAGGTGTGAGGCGCAAGGCGGTGACGGTCATATCAATGTCTATGTGATAGCTGCGTCTTAAATTGTTGTCGGATGAGAGCAGCTCTGTCTCCTTGCCGTCACTGTCAAGTGCCGTCAGGCGAAAACTCTTGCACAGTGTTTTCGGCATAATTAAACGAGGGCTGTCAAGCAGGATATTTGCACGGGTACTGTGCGTCCTCTCGCAGCTGTCGCCGTTTAGGGTTTTGCGGTCAAGGTCACTGTCAAATGTGATATGACACGAGCGGATATACACGGGAGCGGTAAATCTGTATTCCAGTGTCTGACCGTTTATTACATCTGTGCCTAAGGGATGGTTGCCGTATACTTTGTTTACTCTGTCCTCGCCGTTTTTGAGGGAGTCATCTCCGCCTGAAATCGGTGTAGAGGCGCAAAGCTTTGAAACCTCGCGTCTCTTATATGGAATAAAGAGGTCGGCATCCATCAATGTCTTTTGCAGTTCGTCGATTTTTTTAAGATATACCCCGTGCGGAGTTAAACCGTATTTTTTGCATAGATATGCGGCACATCCGACAGCCTCACCGATAAGAGCGCAGGTAGCCATAACACGCACACTGCTCATTGCCATATGCGTCATGCTGATATTTCGCCCTGCAAACAGGAGGTTTGATACATTTTTCGAGTAGAGCGCACGGTAGGGGATGGAATACGGCGCATCCGGCTGTATATTTGTGTTGGGGATGCCCCTGTGATAAAATCCGTCGGGGTAGTGGTCGTCTATCGGCCAGCCTCCGTATGCCACCGTGTCATGGAATTTTTCATTTCCGAGTATATCGTTTGCTGTGATGACATACTCTCCGAGCATTCTCCTTGACTCTCTCTTTCCGGGCAGAAATCCGAGAAACTCAAGTTCAAAATTGTCGCTTTTAAATTCTGTGGAGTTTTTCACATAATCCCAAGTTCCGAGTGCGAGTGAGACAAGCTCATCACGGACATCTTCCGTGTCATGTATGCTGTCTCTGTTTCCGCCAAGCTCAAGGTACCAGAAGTTCTCGCTTGAGTTATATAAATTCGGTCTTCTGTGCTTGAAATTTTCCCCGGTTAGTTTTGTCGCAAACGGCATAGGGGTAAAATCAACCTTTTTCGTTGTCTCTCTGCCCTCAACAAGACAGCTCATACCCATAGTGAGGCTGTCGTGTTTTTCAACATATGTGGGTTCTGAAAACTCGTCACGGCTCTCCCGTCCTATCATATATTCAGCCCCTGTAAGCGGAGCCAGAATACTGTCTCCCGATGCGTCAATATAGTTTTCGGCACAAATATCAAAGTAACTCTGTGTAGTCATCTGATAGCCTGAAATTTCGGTTATTTTTATGTTTCTGCCGTGCCCGTAGTCACCCGTGCTGATTTTTGCGTCCATACAGGTGCAGTTGAGGAGCAGAGTTATATTTTTTTCTCTCTTTACAAAATCATATAGCAGAGCGTCCCATATGTAATAGTTCTTTGTCGGGTTATAATACATATTCTCAAGCGCTATCTCTTCAATTATACCGCTCTCACGGTTGCTTTCTCCGTGTGCTCCGCATATCCACATACGGATTTCGGAGGATGCGTTTCCGCCAAGCACCGGTCTCTCGTGCATGAGTACTACCGAGGCACCGCACCGTGCCGCCCTGATAGCCGCACACATTCCGCTGATACCGCCGCCGATAACACATACATCACAGTTTATTTTGTTCCTTTTAAGCATAAACTCTCTCCCCGATTTATGTAAAAATTTAATATGTGCCAACATCATTATATAATACAGATATGGCAAAGTCAATTGTTTTCCAAAATAAATAAAGCGCATAAATTGTATTTTTCTATTGACAAAACCGTGAAGTTATGCTAAAATCACCATGTACCCGCTTTCGGGATTTAATTTAATATGACAGTTCATCGCTTTTGCGTTGTCGGATGTTTTTTTCATTCGGGGATAAGGAAATACGGTGTAAATCCGTAGCAACAGCCATTACCGTGACCTTTGTGAAGTCGGAATGCTTATCGGACTGTGCCTTTGGATGTCTCTTGGGCAGATAGAAGAGAATTGGCTTTTCACACTCCTTTTTTAAGGAGTGCTGTGTTTGCGCCAATTTCGGCGCTTTTTTCTTTTTTGTCAATAAAAAAATAATATAAAAAGAGGTAAAAAGTATGAAAAGAAATTTCAAAATTTTTGTTATGCTCATTGCTTTGCTTGCAGTTGTGATGAGCGCCGTTTCCTGCGGAGATGATATCGACCCCAACTCCCTTTGGAATAACGCTACATACAAGAGCGATACAACTCTGGGAGAGGGAGCTAAGGAAATATCCGTTAAGGTTACAATTGAAGACAAATCAATTGTTTTGACAATCAAGACAGACAAGACGACTCTCTCTGACGCACTGACAGAGCACAATCTTGTAAACGATCCGGTATTTTTTGATACATTTAACGGGGTTTTGGCAGATTGGAATAAGGACAAGGCTTACTGGGCATTCTATGTCGGCGGCGAATACGCTCAGAAGGGAATTTCCGAAACTACTGTAAACGGCGGAGAGGAATTCGAGTTTAAGTACACTAAATAATAATGAGTACGAATGCAAAAAGAATAAAAGAAGTTACCGTTTATTCTATGCTCGGGGCGCTTATGTTCTGTTCAAAGATTATCATGGAGCTTTTTCCCAACATTCATTTTTTGGGAATGTTTACGGTTGTTTTTACCGTGGTTTTCAGAGTGAAAGCGTTATTTCCGATTTACATCTATGTTATGATTAACGGTCTTTATGCCGGTTTTTCAATGTGGTGGATACCGTATCTTTACATATGGACGGTTTTATGGGCGGTGGTTATGCTATTGCCTAAAAAGATGCCGAGGCGTGTCGCGTTTTTTGCATATATGACGGTTGTGACACTGCACGGATTGTCTTTCGGAATTCTCTATGCGCCATGTCAGATGTTAATGTACGGACTTGATTTTTCCGGTATGGTTGCATGGGTTATAGCGGGCTTCAGCTGGGATGTGCTTCACGCTGTGGGCAATTTTGCGGCGAGTTTCCTTATTTTGCCGCTTGTGTCTCTCTTGACCAAGCTTAAACTTCAGGCGGGAATATAATTTTATTTTGTATGTTCGGGCAATGCCCGAAAATAAAACTTTTTGTTGATTATTGTTTTGCTTTGAAACTGCTTTTTGAAAAAATAATTTTTAAGAAAAAAAGGTATTGACAAGGTTACTTTTGTGTGCTATAATCTTCAAGGATTGTGT
>CALWTU010000047.1 GCA_944384515.1 uncultured Clostridia bacterium | reverse complement strand
TGTTATTCCCGAGCTTAACGGCAAGCTTATCGGTTCTGCACAGAGAGTTCCTACTTGCACAGGTTCTACAACTATACTTGTAGCTGTAGTTAAGGGCAAGGATGTTACAGTTGAGGGTATCAACGCTGCTATGAAGGCACAGGCTTCTGCTTCCTTCGGTTACAACACAGACGAGATTGTATCTTCCGACGTTATCGGTATGACATACGGTTCACTCTTTGATGCAACACAGACAATGGTTACTAAGATCGACGATGAGACATATCAGGTACAGGTTGTTGCTTGGTACGACAATGAGAACTCATACACATCTCAGATGGTTAGAACCATTAAGTACTTTGCAGAGCTTAAGTAATTTTTGATCTGAACTTAATAAATTAAACCGAGTCGCTTTCACTGTTGTGCTTAACGGAGTATTTACGGGCACAAAAACTTCGGCAGAGAACTTGTTTTCTCTGCCGATTTGTGGTATAATGGGATGGGTGATGAAAATGGACGAACTAAAAAATCGCAAGACCACCAGATTGAAGGGTGCGGACTATAATCGAAACCAAGCCGTGTTTCTCACGATATGTACGAAAGAGAGAAAGTGTATCCTCTCGCGCGTTGTAGGGACCGGCGTTCCGACGGTCCGCAAATCAAATTAACAAAATACGGACAAATCGCAGAAAAATACATCCATCAATTGAACGTTTTTTACGAGGATCTGTCGGTCGAGAGTTACGTAATTATGCCAAACCATATTCATATTATGCTGTGGGTAAAAGGCATAGATAACGGACCGTCGAGGACGCCGGTCCCTACAGTGCAGAACTCCGTTCCGTCGCGGTTCGTATCTACGTTTAAAAGATTTTGCAATAAGGAATACGGCGTGAATATATGGCAATATCTCTCCAATGATCATATCATTCGTAACCGTCAGGACTATGATGAGCATTTGCGATATATTTATGAAAACCATATGCGGTGGTATTATGACGAATTATACGCAGAAGAATAGGGGTATGGGCTTTGCCCGAAGCCTGCGTTGCAAGCAACGCCGTAATACAAAGGCAAAACTGGCGATAAAACAGAATGATAAATAAGAATTTGATGAGGTGCTATGATGAAAGTAAGTATTACTGATTATGAAGATTACTTATATGACCATTACAAGACCCACGGTATTGATACCAGTTTATTCATGAAATTGGTTGAAGAAGTAGGAGAAGTTGCTGAAGTTCTAAACAAACGAGATGGAAGAAAAGCATCTGATAGTGAAGATTTGAAATCCCAATTAGCCAATGAATTGGTTGATGTGATTCATTATGCTTTTGCAATCGCATCATTAAACCAAATCAACTTAAATGATGTTATTTTGGAAAAAGATAAAAAGGCATCGATAAAATATCATCACGAAAGAAATCTTGAACAGTTTTTGTTAGAACGATAAATCCCAATTTATCAAATGGCGAACGGGGCTGCTTCATAGCATTAACAAATTGTGAACGCTATGTGCAGCCATAACAAAAAACCAAGGTCAAATCAAATGATTGATCTTGGTTTTTTGTTGCTTTTGTATAGGGGCAAAGCCCAAAAAATCAATTTGACTCAGCCCCGTTAATTATTTGTTTACTGCGGTGCAAATCGATAATATTGTAATTCTCCGCTAAGAACCTCAACCTTTTGCGGCTCGGTTTTTTATATTCAGAGAAAGTTTTTTGTTAAAATGAATATTACAAAAGAGCAGAGCGAACAGAGCAGTCCCTGTAAAAGCTTACCCTTCAGATATATTTTACCGTCAATATCCGTTCCTTTTATGAAATTCAGCGATTGCAGATATACGGATACGCCTGAAAACGCAACGCTGAATGAAATCAGCATAACCTTAATGAGCTCTGTGAAATTTGTGCTCGCAACTAAAAGCGAGGCATTGCTGAATTCTAAAAACAACATGGGAATAAATGAAAAATGCTCATCTGATTTTTCGTTTATAAGACCGGTAACAATGGAGAAGAATGTTATTGTGCCGCATACCGACAGAGTGTTAAAGCTTGCGTTTTTTATAGAGTCTGCGAGATTAAATTTTCCTCTTTGCTTATTCGTAATTTTTTGTGTCGGCCTCTTTCCTATCCCAAGCAGCAGACCCGTCATAATTGCAGATAAAAATACGGATATGTAAATTACCGCACCGTATATCGGGGAGGATAGCATTGACGCGCCTATACCGCTTATTAAAAATGCGGGGCTTATATTGTTTGTAAAGGTCATAAGCCTCTCGCACTCATCCTTTGATATGATGCCGTTTTTGTAGAGTGATATACTTGATTTTGTCCCCATTGGGAAACCGCAGGTTATACCTATTATAAACACGCCGAGGGCGTCTGAATTTATCTTGAAAATCTTCTCAAATAATCTGCGCAGTTTTTTTGCTGATGTAAAATCCGCCGTCGCCTCAATATAATCCGTTATAATCATAAATGGAAAAATATTTCCTACAATCGAGCCAAAGCACAAATACAGTCCGAGCATAACATACTCATTGATTTTCTGAGAAATAAAAAATGATAAATACAGTAAGACAATTATTGAAAAAAGAGAAAAAAACTGTATTCCTGATTTTTTTGTTTTTTTACAATCTTTGTTGTTTGTTTCGGATATGGTCATTTTACAATATTCCTTTTCATAGGTTATATTAAAGATTTATGTTTCGGAGGAGTGAATAATGCCAAAAAATCAACAGACTTCAAATTACAGCGTTATTTATCATATAGAGATGGACAGAGTCTTAAATCGGCAGCTATTGAGTGTCAGCCGGGTGACATCTATTATTGATTTCAGCGAGACGCTGATAAAGCTTAAAATGAGGAGGGGAAGTTTACATATAAGCGGAGAAAAGCTTGAGATTAATGTATATGAAAACAGACTTGTAGATATAACGGGAAAGGTAGATAAAATAGAATTTTTATGATTAGACTTGATTTATATTTGATAGGATACAGGAAATATGAGTTTGAAGAGGATAAAAAGGTTATTCTTGAAAATATATTTCTGAGAGCCAATAAAAGTATAAAAATAAGGGAAAACTATTTTTATTTACGAGAGGATCAGAGAAGCAAAATTGAGGCGCTGACACGGGGGCGTGTCAAATTAACGGCGTCTGAACTCTTGGGATTCGGAGGTTTTCTTTATCGCAACAGAAAGAGATACGGAGTTATCTGTGCGATGATTATTTCCTTCATTTTTCTGTTTCTCTCCTCAATGCTTGTGTATGATGTGCGCATTGAGGGGGACGGGGAATTTGACAGAGACAAGATAATAGAAGAGCTTAGTGAGTCGGGGCTGTCGGTTGGCAGTTTTTGGTGGAAAGTGGATAAAAGCAAGATTGAGGTCGATATGCTCTCAAAGTCGGATGATATCGCATGGATAAACATAAACCGCCGCGGCTCGGTTGCTTATGTAAATGTTGTAACAATGTATTCTCCCCCTCCGGCAGAAGAGGAGACCGGATACTCAAACATTGTGGCAAAGGTTGACTGTGTTATTGAAGAGATAAATGTCGAGCGAGGTGTAGCGGTTGTCAAGGTCGGAGATACCGTCAAGGCGGGGGACCTTTTGGTTTCGGGCATAATTTCAAATGAAAATACAACGGTGTTTACGCATGCAAAGGGGGAGGTTGTCGGCAGAGTGTCGGATAAGATAAGCGTTGTGATAGAGGACGAAAAGACACTGACAAAGTACGAAAATCCGAAACTTTATTCGATAAAACTAAATATTTTTAATTTTTCCATTAATATTTTTAAATCATATAGACATTTCGGAGAAGAGTGTGATATAATAGAAGATGAAGTAGTCTATGTAAGCGAAAGAGGCAAGCGCTTGCCGTTCTCATTCACGCTTACATACAAGAAATCTGTTTATTCCGAAGATATAAAACTCTCGGATGAGCAGATGGTAAAAGAGGCTGCAAAAGAGAGCTCAAAGCTACTTGAAGAGCGGCTTAAAAATGCGACACTTCTGAAAATTCATACCGAGGGCGAGTTTCGGGATTCGAGTTATTGTATGAATACGTATTTTCTCCTCAGCGAAAGCGTGGGAGTGGATCTCAAATTCGATTTCAGCGGTAATTAAATATATTTATTTTGCGGAAAAGGTAATTTAATGAGCGAAAAAATAGTAATGACAAGATCAAATCAGGCGACGGCGGCTTTATTCGGTGCATATGACACCAATATACACATGATTGAGGATGCCTTCGGTGTTCACATCTTTAACAGAAATGAGGATACGGAACACGGAGATGCCATTGTCGTCAACGGAGATATGAAAGATGTCGATATGGCAACTCGGACACTTGAGTATTTAAAGCAGATGGTGGGACAGGGCGAGACGGTCAGTACGGAGAGCGTGGAGTATGTTATCGGTCTTGTAAGGGATAATCCCGACGGCGGAAAAATGGAGACCTTCGGGGATGTAATTTGTATAACAAACAAAGGAAAACCCATAAAGGCAAAGACTATCGGACAGAAAAATTATGTCAAGGCGATACGGGATAATACAATAGTATTGGGGTTGGGACCTGCCGGCACGGGTAAAACCTTTCTTGCGGTCGCAATGGCCACCGAGGCGCTTCGCGATAAATCGGTATCGAGGATTGTGCTTACAAGACCTGCCGTTGAGGCGGGGGAGAGGCTTGGATTTTTGCCGGGAGACTTGCAGAGCAAAATTGACCCGTACCTCAGACCTTTGTACGACGCGCTCTTTGAGATGCTCGGAGCGGAAAATTTTCAAAGGCATATGGAGAGGGGTACTGTCGAGATTGCCCCGCTTGCGTATATGAGAGGCAGAACTTTGGACGATTCGTTTATTATACTCGACGAAGCGCAGAATACGACGGAGGAGCAGATGAAGATGTTTCTTACCCGTCTCGGTGCCAATTCAAAGGCTGTCGTTACAGGCGACCTTTCGCAGACCGACTTGCCGTTAGGAAAGAAGAGCGGTTTGTCCACCGCCTCGAAAATTCTGCGTGGTATAAACGGTATCGGAATATTTGAGTTCAGCGAGCGTGATGTCGTAAGACACAGTCTTGTCAGAAAGATTATTTCCGCCTACGATAAATACGAGAGAGAAAAAGTTAAATACAAAAAATAAAATACAGGATTTTAGTATGAGCAAGAGAAGTTTGATGATACATTTTTATAAAACGAAAGATTTTCCGGAGATTGATTATTATTTCAAGTCGATTGTGAGACAGGCAGTGTTAAAAACTCTCGATGAGGAAAAATTCAGGTATGACGCTGAGGTTTCGGTGACATTCTGCGACAATGAGTATATAAGAAAGCTTAACAAAAAATACAGAGGCATTGACAAAGCGACTGATGTCCTCTCCTTTCCGCTCTATGATAACGGAGAGTTTGATATGGGGGAGTGTATAAGCGGCGCCGTACTCGGTGATATTGTTATTTCGCTTGAGAGAGCCAAGGAGCAGGCGGCCGAGATAGGAAATCCCTATATAGGAGAGGTTGCTTTTCTTACCGTGCACTCGATGCTTCACCTGCTCGGTTATGACCACGAGAGGAGCGAGCAGGATGAAGAGCTGCAGTGCCGAAAGCAGAAGAAAATCAAGGAAAGTATAGTTTTATAAGGAGTTGACCATGACGAAGACTGCGTTTATAGCCATAGTGGGAAGACCTAATGTGGGAAAGTCCACTCTTCTCAATTCCATTTTGGGGGAGAAAGTCGCAATAGTTTCAAAAAAGCCGCAGACAACAAGAAACCGCATTGTGGGAATATATACCGAGGGAGAAGAACAGATTGTTTTTTTCGATACCCCGGGAATTCATAAACCGAGGACAAGGCTCGGAGATTTTATGGTCAAGGCTACATCCGACGCTCTCGGAGGAGTTGAGGCGGCTATACTTGTCGTTGAGGCAAAAGAGGAAGTCGGGGACATTGAAGCAAAGGTAATCGAGAGACTCAAGGCCGACAAACTTCCCGCAATTCTTGTTATAAATAAAATAGACACCGTTCAGCCGCAGAATATTGCGAAAACGATTGTGGCGTATTCGAATGCGTTTGATTTTGATGCCGTTGTGCCCGTGTGCGCCAAGAATGCAAAGGGCGTTGATACGGTGATTGAGGAGTGCAGAAAATTTTTGTATGAAAGTGTTTGGATGTTCCCTGATGACATTGTTACCGACCAGCCGGAAAGACAGATGGCGGCGGAAATCATCAGAGAAAAACTCCTCAGAACGCTTGATGAGGAAATTCCTCACGGAACGGCTGTTTCGATAGAGGAGTGGAAAGAGAAAAAGGATCTTGTTTCTGTCAGGGCGGAGATTTACTGCGAGAAGGCAAGTCATAAAGGTATTATCATAGGTAAAAACGGCGCAACGATTAAGAAAATCGGAACTTATGCCAGGGAGGATATAGAAAAACTTCTTGGCACGCGTGTATTTCTTGACCTTTATGTGCGTGTGAAGGAAAACTGGCGGGACAGTGATTTCAATATATCCAATCTGGGATACAAGAAAGAGGAATTATGACGGAGATAAAGCTTCGCGGGCTTGTGATAAAGTCTGTCGATATCAAAGAGTCGGACAGGCTTATTACAATATACACCCATGAAATGGGAATAGTGAATGCAATGGCTAAGGGCGCAAGGTCGTTTAAGAGTCGCAAGATGTCATCAACGATACTGTTTTGCTATTCGGACTTTGTTCTTTATCAAAAAGGGGAATATTATTGGGTGCGAGAAGCTGAACTTATTGACAGCTTTTTCGGGTTGCGGGAGAATATAGAGAGGCTGGCGCTTGCCTCCTACATTTGCGAGGTTTTGTGTCATGTCGGAGTCAGCCAGGCGGAAAATGACCTTTTGCGCTTGGCGCTGAATTCTCTTTTTGCAATATCCTCAGACAAATATCTGCTAAAGAAGATAAAGGCTGTTTTTGAGATCAGGTGTGCGTCAATTATCGGATTTATGCCGGATGTGCTTGCCTGTCAGACGTGCGGTGAAAAAGCGGGGGATTTTTATCTTAACGTAATGGGCGGATATGTTACATGTCTTAACTGTCAGCTTCGGCAGAACAATAATTCGGTGCATGAAGAGAACTTCAATGAGAGCAATATTGTGTGCATTCTTCCCGAGGGAGCAAAGACTGCAATGGCGTATGCCGTATTTGCACCGCTTGAAAAAATATTTTCTTTTAACATTTCGGATACCGACCTTGACTTTTTTTGCCGGGCGTGTGAGGAATATTTGTTAAATCAGCTTGAGAGAGGTTTCAAATCTCTTGATTTTTATAAAGAGGTATCAGTTTAATGCTATTTTCTTCTAAAACTCTTAAAACATTGGAGTATGATAAAATAATAGAAATGCTTGCCGAGTGTGCGTCAACCGACGGTGCCAAGGCAAGAGCAAGGGCGTTGGTTCCGACATCAGAGTATGACAGTGTTATTGCAAGGCAGACAAGATGTGAGGACGCCAAGCGCCTGATAAATATAAAGGGCTATCCCGCTTTCAGCGCCAAGGAAGGAGTTGCAGAGGCGGCGGAGAGGGCGTATAAAGGCGCTGTACTCTCGCCGAGAGAGCTGCTTGACATATCGGCGCTGTTAAAGTCCGCAAGGCTTGTTCTTGATTACATTAATACGGACAAGCCTTTTGATACATCTGTTGATGAAATATTTCGCAGGCTCATACCGAACAGAGAGCTTGAGGAGAAAATAAACAGAGCCATACTGTCTGAAGATATTATTGCGGACGAGGCGAGTGACGCACTGCGTGAGATAAGGCGCAAGATAAAAATTACAAACAACAAAATAAAGGATACACTTCAGGGTTATATCGGCGGTGCAAGAATAAAGTATCTGCAGGACAACCTTGTTACCATGCGTAACGGCAGATATGTGGTTCCCGTTAAAGCGGAATACAAAAATGAGATGAAGGGACTTGTGCATGATACATCCTCATCGGGCGCAACGCTCTTTATTGAGCCTATGGCGGTTGTTGAGGCTAACAATGAACTCAAGAGCCTTGCAAGCGAGGAGGAGCACGAGATAGAGAGAATACTCAGCGACCTTTCAAGTCAGTGTGCCGAACTCTCATCGGTTATATCTTTAAACTATCACAATATTACAGAACTTGCGTTTATATTTGCAACCGCTACTCTTGCCATACAGATGAGGGCGGAGAAGCCGGATATTGTCAACAAAAGAATGATAAATTTAAAGAGGGCAAGACATCCTCTTATCCCACGGGATAAAGTTGTCCCGATAGATGTGGCTATCGGCGAGGAATTTGATACTCTTATCATCACCGGACCGAATACGGGCGGAAAAACCGTAACTCTTAAAACACTGGGACTCTTGTCTCTTATGGTTCAGTCGGGGCTGCAGATTCCCGCACTTGCAGAGTCGGTTATGGGAGTCTTTGATGAGGTGCTTGTCGATATAGGAGACGAGCAGAGTATAGAGGCGTCGCTTTCCACTTTCTCGTCACATATGGTAAATGTTATAGACATCATTTCAAAAGCGGGGGATAAATCGCTTGTGCTCTTTGATGAGCTCGGCTCGGGAACAGATCCCATCGAGGGAGCGGCACTTGCAATATCCATACTTGAGAAGATGAAATCCTGCGGAGCATTAAGCGCCGCGACAACGCACTATGCCGAGCTCAAGGTCTACGCTCTTGAGACTGACAGGGTGCAAAATGCCTCATGTGAGTTTGATATTGATACTCTCAAACCGACATACAGACTCATAGTCGGAACTCCAGGAAAATCAAACGCTTTCGCAATATCCGAAAAACTCGGTATGCCCTATGAAATAATTGAGAGAGCAAATAAGTTTATAGAGCATGACGACAAGAGATTTGAGGATGTGATTTTAAGGCTTGATACCAACAGAATGGAGATGGAAAAAGAGAAGGAGATTGCGGCAAAACTCAGAGCCGAATATGAGACTTTTAAGAGTAAGGCAGAGGAAGAACTTAAAAGAAAAATCGCAAAAAGCGACGAAGAAATACAAAAACAGACACTTAAAGCAAAGCAGATTCTTGACAGTGCAAGACTTTCGAGTGAATTTATCTTTAATCAGCTTGAGGCACTGAAAAAACAGGATGATAAAGAAAAAAGAAATCAGATGATGGCAGAAGCCCGCGAGGCAATACGCACCTCTTTGAGGCAGGCCGAGGCTCAGTTTTCTGGAATCGACATTAAGGAGATTGCTTTAGATGACGATTACGAGCCGCCGCGCGAACTTGTGGTGGGAGACAGAGTTTATCTTGTCGCCCTTGGCAGAGAGGGTGTTGTTACGGCGCCGAAAGACAAACAGGGACTTATCGGTGTGACATGCGGTATTCTCAAAACAAAAGTTGCCGTAAATAAGCTCAGGCTTATCGAGGGTAATCAAAAGTTTGTCAGCAAACAGGAGAAAAAACCTGTCAGCGAGGGCAAGGTCAAAAAGAGCATTGTGTCATCATTTAAGCCTGAGATTGATGTCAGGGGTATGATAGGTGATGACGCATGGTTTGTGGTTGATAAGTATCTTGATGATGCCGTACTGGCGGGTATCTCTACCGTGCGCATTATTCACGGCAAAGGTACAGGTGCCTTGCGTGCCGCCTTGTGGAAGTACTTTAAAAACGATAAACGGATAAAAAGCTTCAGGCACGGCGCATACGGCGAGGGCGATGCCGGTGTTACGGTTATCGAGTTTAAAACCTGACGGTCGGTTACTTTTTATATGTGATCTGACGATTTTATTTTGTAAATATTAAATCTGTTCGGAAGGAAGGATAAAAGCTATGAATTTTCAGCCTTTAAAAGATTTTCTTGATTACTATCTCCCTATGCTCAGCGTACCGGGTTCGGAAACGGTTATATACAAAAATCACGAGGAAATATTCAGGCACAGGAGCGGTTTTGACAATATAAAATACTGCACGCCCGTCAGAGAAAACGGGCTGTACAATGTCTATTCCTGCTCAAAGGTTGTTACGGCGGTTGCCGCTACTCAGCTTATTGAGAGGGGAGAGATTGTGCCCACAGATCCGCTCTACGCTTATTTTCCCGAGTACAAGGATATCGAAGTCAAAGTAAGAGACAATATGGGAAATGTAATAGGCACGGAGAAGCCCTCAAGACCTATTCTCATAAGAGATATTCTCACCATGACCTCAGGCATGAATTATAACGTTCACTCAGATGCCATCAAAGAAGTAATTAAAAATACCGGCGGCAGGGCGCCCACGGTTGATGTTTGTAAAGCCATTGCAAAGGAGCCGCTTGAGTATCATCCCGGAACTCATTATTTATACAGCATTTCTCTTGATGTTGCCGGAGGTCTTGTGGAAGTTGTCAGCGGAATGAGATTTTCTCAGTATGTAAAAGAGAATATTTTCGACCCTCTCGGAATGAAGGACAGTTACTACCACATTACTCCCGAAATAAAGGACAGAATGGCGGTTCAGTACAATTATGATGAGAAAAACGGAACTTGTGTAGAAATTCCGAGTGATGCGAATGTGTACAGATTGGGAAGCGAGTTTGACAGCGGAGGTGCCGGAATTGTTTCGAGTGTAAATGACTTTATACTCTTGGCGGACGCTCTTGCAAACGGCGGTGTCGGTAAGAACGGAAACCGTATACTTTCCTCATACGGTTTGAAGCTTATGACCACAAATGTATACGATGAGGCAAAACTCAAGGAGTTCTGGTCTGATTATAATACCGGTTACGGTTACGGCTACGGCGTGAGAGTCAATATGCAGCCGCAGATATCCGGCAATATCGCCCCGGTCGGCGAGTTTGGTTGGGACGGAGCAAGGTTATGTTACCTCTCCGCAGATCCCCAAAGCAGCATTGCGGTATTTCATGCCGAACACATGGGCGGTGTACATAAGGTTGTAATCCCCAGACTCAGAAATCTTATTTATTCGTGTATCGAATATTAATGAGGACAGAAAATGAATTTTATTAATTTAAAGACTTCTCACAGCAGAGAAGAGGTTTTATCTGTATTGAAAAATAATGAATTGGTTAACAGAGGAGTTCGTTTTGATCCGCAAAAAGGAGTACCCAAGATGAAGATTAAAGACAAAGAGAACTCTGTCAGAATAACTTGTGAGATGACTATGCGCCCCACAAGGGATAACGGTTTTCTGATAGGTACTTTTTTCATCGGCAGGATAAGGAGTTCAGACTCGGGTACTACTCTTAAGGGGATGATTCTGACCGCTCCTTTGTATCATTTGATTTTGTTTGGTTTGTTTGCGTTTTCCATATACCAGTGCTTTAAAGCAGGCGGTATTTCAGTTATGCCGATATTTCTGATACTTTTTAATGTTTTACTGTTCAAAGAAGAATATAAAAAACAGGGATATATTAAAAGTTATTTGTATCGGGCGTTCAGACGATTATAAAATAAAGATGTTCTGCGTTTAAATAAAACAAGTTTCTATGAGGATTTAATGAAAAATATAACAAAAAAAGCATTGGTTAATTCATATAAAAAACTTCTTAAAAAGAGTAATTTCAATCAAATTACCATCAGTGATATCACAAATGACTGTCAGGTTACAAGAATGACATTCTACTATCACTTTAACGACATATACGATCTTATCGAATGGGATATTGAGGAAAAATTCAGAGAGAATATTGATATCGAAAAAAATTCTTATGCAACATGGGAGGAGGCATATTTATGTTTGTTCCGACTTGCGTATGAAGAGAAAGAATTTTTGTCTAAGGTTATCGTTTCGATAGATCACCGCGCCATTGAAAAGTTTCTTTTTGAAACAGTACTCAGATACTGTTTAAAAATAGTGGAGGAAAAGTCGGCGGGGTATAATGTCAGCGGTTACAAAAAACTTTTTGTAGCCAAGATATATACTCATACTTTGGTAGGATTTTTTATAAACTGGCTTTATTCGGGAATGAAAGAAGATCCTGAGAAGCTTGTTAAAAATCTTCAGTCCACACTTTTCGGAACAATGAGGATTTCTCTCGGTATAGACAGATAAAAAAGCATCTCACAGTCCTGATATTAATGTAAGATATTCCGTAAAGAATATTTTAGAGACATTATCAGTTTGAACTGTGAGATGCTTTTTCCATTAATTGGATTGGATTTTAAACTGCAAACCGATTGACAAAGCGGTTTGTATATGTTATAATTCTTTTGGAACAAAATGTTCCACAAGAGGTGAATATGCAAACTGAAAAGAAGAAAATTATTATAAATGCGGTTAATGAGTATTATGACAGGTATAGAAGGATTCCGTCTGTGAGGGAACTGTCACAATTTACGGGTATTGCCACAACAAGCCTGCACAGATATCTCAAAGAACTGAATGAGAGCGGAGAGATAGAGTACAACGGCAGAAAATCCATATGTACGGAGAGAATTAATATGGAGTGCGAGCATTCTTCGGCGCCGGTGCTCGGATATGTCAGGTGCGGA
Source organism: uncultured Clostridia bacterium (assembly GCA_944384515.1). Classification (GTDB taxonomy): domain Bacteria; phylum Bacillota; class Clostridia; order Oscillospirales; family CAG-272; genus UBA1740. The sequence continues at coordinate 20,459 of CALWTU010000047.1, read as the reverse complement.
GAGGGAGAAGAGGAGAGTCAGGAGATTATAGAATACATCAAACTGCCGGAGAGTCTGATAGGCAAAGGTGAGTTTTTTGTACTTATCGCAAAGGGAGAGTCGATGGTAGATGCAGGCATATATCCCGGTGATTATGTCGTTATAAAAAAGCAGGAAAGAGCGGACATCGGGGACATTGTCGTGGCGCTGTATGACGGGGTTAACAATCTCAAAAAATTGGGATACGACTCAAAGAGCGGAAAGTATGTTCTTATTTCATGCAATGAAGATAAAAGTACTTATGCCGATATACATGTTGACAATTTGCAGATACAGGGTGTTGCGGTTTGTCTTATGCACAGGCTGAAAAGAAGGGTGTAGAGATGCAGTGCGTGAATACGAGGCAGTATTTTTGCATAGATTTAAAATCGTTTTACGCTTCGGTTGAGTGTGTGGAGCGAGGACTTGACCCGATAAAAACAAATCTTGTTGTGGCAGACCCCGAAAGGTCAAACGGGACAATATGTCTTGCGGTGACACCGGCAATGAAAAAACTCGGAGTGAAAAACAGGTGCAGAATATTTGAAATTCCCAAAAATATAAAATATATAACAGCTCCGCCGAGGATGAAAAAGTATATAGATTACTCGGCGAAAATTTACAGCATATACCTCAGGTCTATTGCCAAAGAGGATATACATGTATATTCCATAGACGAGGTTTTTATAGATGCGACCGATTATTTATCTTTATATAACTTGTCGGCACGAGCTTTTGCGGCACAGCTTATGGGGCAGATATATACCGAGCTTGGTATACCGGCGGCTTGCGGGATAGGGACAAATCTTTATTTATGCAAGGTGGCGCTTGATATATGCGCTAAAAAATCAAAGGATTTTATTGCTTACCTTGACGAGGATAAATACAGGAAAATTCTGTGGCGGCATAAGCCTCTTACCGATTTTTGGCGGATAGGTCACGGCACGCAGAGGACACTGAACCGACACGGTATATTTACAATGGAGGATATAGCGAATACGCCGGAGGAATATCTGTACAGTTGGTTTGGCATAGATGCGGAGCTTTTGTATGATCATGCTTTCGGGGTGGAGACGGCGACTATGAAGGACATCAAAGCATATACATCTAAAACCGAGAGTATTTCTTCGGGACAGGTGCTGATGAGGGATTATAGCTTTGATGAGGGAATGACGGTTCTTTATGAGATGGCGGATCAGCTGGCGCTGGAGCTTGTGTGCAAAAATGTTGTTGCGCAGTCCTTCAGCCTTTATGTGGGATATTCGCATCTCTGCAATGCGGGCGCAGACGGCGGAAGCGTTAAGACCGGTTTTACCAATTCATCAAAGGTGATAGCGGGAGCAATTCTCGGTCTTTACAAAAGCACGGTGAGCCGGGATGTGCCTATCAGAAGAATAAATATATCAGCAAACAATGTAGTTGCGGAAAATGCAGGGAAAAGTCAGATAAGTTTCTTTTCCGAGGATAAAAGTTTAATAGAAGAAAAGGAGCTCAAGGTACAAAAACTTATGATGAACATAAAAAGCAAATACGGGAAAAATTCTATTATCAGAGGACTTAGTTTAGATAAGGCGGCGACTGCTATTGAGAGAAACAAGCAGATAGGAGGACATAAAAGTGGGGAAATGTAAGCCGCCTCTTCGGATGACGAATACTGACAGGGCAAAGCAGTTTGCTCCGTTTGCGGCGCTCAAGGGTTTTGAGACGGCACTGCGAGAGCAAGAGAAAATACGGGAGGAAAAGAAAGAGCCGTCAGACGACATGACGGAGAGCATCAACAGTGTGCTTGTGTCCCTATATAAGGGTTGTAAAGTGAAGGTGCTCTATTATGAGGCGTCGGAGATGATTTACAACGAAATTTCGGGGACCGTATTGAAGATAGATGCAAACCGTCAAAATCTCTATGTAGACAGTATAAAAATTGCCTTTGGCGATATATATGAAATACAAATAGCAGAAACAGCCTCACGCAGAAAATAAGCGTGAGGCTGTTAAATATTATCTTATGCTGAATGAGAAGTGTGTAACTCCCTCTTTCAAAATGAAGCTGATAAGGTAGCAGTCTTTGCCCTCGGAGGTTTTCTCAGGTAAAATCACAACCGAGTCAACTGTTGCACAGGAGTATACAAGCGTTGCGTCTGAAATAACAATCTTTCCGTCTCCGGTATGTTTCGGCTCGTCATAGGTGACAAGTCTCTCAACTATCTTTAAGTTACCTTTGCATTTATAACTGTCGCTTACCGATACGAATTCTTCGGAGCAGTCAAATCTTCTTGTGAGCTCGGTAAGTTCATTGCAGTCGTATGCTCCGGATATATCAAGAGTAAGTGTGTTATTTTCGTATTCGGCTCTCTTGCATCTGAATTCTTTTCCTTCAGACTGGAATTTTCCGTTTACTATCGGAACATTGTGTCCCTTTGAGGACGTCTCAAGAAAATCATACCGTGTATCTGCTCTGAAGTATTGACGGCAGTATGTTCCGCGGCCGAGGTCGGCTATGATCTGTCTGTTGTTTTTTGCAAAAATGAATGTACCTACATCATTGTGGTTGTGGGGCTCGTCGTTGTTGCCGCCTTTTGCAGCGAGTGCATAGCTTGGCGTTTTCTTTATAAACCACTGGGCGTCTTTTGCATAATATGTATCATTTTTCGATATGGGATCGGGACTGTAAAAATATTTCTCGTTAAACCAGGTAAAGGATCTTAAGTGGTGACAGAATCTTGCGCAGTTGTCAGTCAGTTCTGATAACTTAAAGTCATAGACAAGTACATCCGAAGGATATGTGTCCTTGAGGTAATGCTGGAGTCCGAGCTGGTATTTTGAGTTGTTTATCGCATCGGCAAAGCTTATCTGAACATTCTCATAAAGATACATTTTCTGAAGATAGGTAGCAATTGTCTTTACTCTCTCATCTTTGAAATAATCCACTTTGCCGTCAGTAAATGTTTTTATCATATCTGCAAATACCGTGAAAAATCCGAATCCGTATATCCAGTATCCAAATCCCTCAAAGCATATACCGTCATCAGAAAATCCGCTGAGGAAAAACTCAACTGATTTCATAAATCTCGGTATAAGCTCTCTTGCCGTATCAGGGAACATAAGCATAGCTGTACAGGCAACCGAACCTGTGCAAACGGCTGTCCAGTTGTTTGTTCCGTTTTCCCACCAACTGTATTTTTCAACAGAGGTAAAAGGAGTTATTATGCGGTATTCTATTTCTTTTTTTATTCTGTCTTTAATAAGGGGATCGAGTCTGTCTTCAAGCATTGTGTATATTTCGGAAAGGGCAAAGCCTGTTTCAGACGCAAAAAGGTCGATAACGCATTTGTTGCTTTTGTCAAGCACGTGCTGGTGAGCGGGCAGACACCATGTATATTCGTCGCATATTGCAAAAATTATATCCATTAATTTGTTAAGATATTCTTCATTTTCAGGATAGATAAGCGACATAAACGCAGCGGCGTTCAAAGCCTGTCTGCGGCTGAAGTAACTTTTTTCGTATATACTGCGGTTGCCGCTGCCCCAGAACATTTTGAACTCTGAGTACTTTACTGCCGGAAGGTCATTTACGGCATACGAATTATACATTTTTAATAAGTCATCTCTGTGTGCTTTAAAACTTTCGCTTTCTCTGACATATTTCCAAAACTCTTTATCTCTGGCTTTTTCAAGAAGTTTCATAAAATCTCTCCGTTGGCTTTTTTCTAAATTATAACAGATATTTTTTTCTCTTTCAATATACTTGCGAAATTTAAGAAATTTTATAGATAATTTAATACTAAATTTAATTGACTTTATATACCCCGTATGCTATAATGGAATGAACAGCTGCCGCTTTGGCGGCATTAAAATTTTAAAGGAGAGGGACATGGCACTTCTAAAATTAAAGGACATAGGTAAAATCTATGTTTCAGAGGGAAATATAGCCGTTGGTATACGGGGTATAAATCTCTCTTTTGATAAGGGTGAATTTGTTGCCATCACCGGAAAATCCGGTTCGGGTAAATCAACCTTATTGAATATCATAAGCGGAATGGATTCTTATGAAGAGGGCGAGTTGTATGTTGAGAACAACCCGACATCGCATTATATCCAGTCGGATTGGGAAGAGTACAGAAAAGAATATATTTCGTTTATATTTCAGGATTACAATATTATCGATAGCTTCACGGTTCTGCAAAATGTAGAACTTGCCTTGATGAACATCAAGAATAAAAAAGAGAGAAGGGCACGCGCTCTTGAACTTATAGACAGGGTCGGACTTACAGACAGAATTCACCATAAAGGCAGTCAGCTCTCCGGAGGACAAAAGCAGAGAACCGTAATTGCAAGAGCACTTGCAAAGGACAGCCCGATAATTCTGGCGGATGAGCCTACGGGAAATCTTGACTCGAAAACTTCTGTTGAAATCATAAAGCTTTTGAAAGAGGTTGCGGAGAACAAACTGCTCATTGTCGTAACACACAATTTTGAACAGGTAGAGGACTATGCGACAAGAGAAATAAGGATTTATGACGGAGCGATAGAATTTGACCATAAATTAAGAGCAGATAATAAAGAAAGCGTAACAGAAAATAAGCAGGAAATAAAAGAAGCAGAGAAAAACAAAAAGAACAAAGAGTTTGTCAATGACTTCAAAGACGGATTGAAGTTGGGAGGCGCAATTTATACATCAAAGCCTAAACTTACCGTTTTTATTTCGCTGTTGCTTTTAATGGGCACTCTCGGTTTGTTTTTTGTAACTTCCTCATTCAATGTATCATACAGCAGTTTCGGGGACCCGACAATGTTCACCCCCATGGACGGCAGAGTTATTGTAACTAAAGATGACGGAAGCCTGATTACCGACGAAGAGCTTGGGCTTTTGGCGAGTGAATACGGTGTAAAAGATTATATAAGATACGATTTGCCGCTCGATTACGGTTCTGCATTTCTGGTACTCGACGATATATATACAAATGCAACCTTGTGTTACAACAAAGACTTCGGCAGTGATATTATCGGAAGATACCCCGAGAGGGATAATGAGATTTTCTTGTATGCACCGATTTCACTGAGAAATTATTTCGGCAAAGCCGGTATCATCAATAATAAATTTGAACTTTTCTCTTATGAATACGATGTTGTCGGAGTAAAGTATTTTTACGATAATAATTTGCCGTTTCAGATTCTTTTGACCAAAGACGCATATTTTTCCGCAAACTATATGAAATATATAACAGAGTACTTTAACTATGCAGATGTTCTTGTGGAATCAACTACGGGTTATGAGAACATTTCTCACAGAGTAAGCTTCTATCAAGTTGTTGTATCTCCCGCTTTGCAGGGAGATAGCATTTATCTGTCTTCTTCCGAACTGTCAAAATATGATTTGAGTAATCCTGATATAAAAATTACGGGAGAAATCTCATCAAATTATTATGCAGCGTCAAAGAATTACACTTTCTCATATACCTTTGACAATTCAAATATTGTTGACAGTGAAATATTGGCGCAGTCTGCCGAAGATAATTTTATTTACATAAGTGTCGATGTGGCAAACAAGATGGTGGAAAATGCGTTCAAAGATAATTATGTGCAGTTTTCACTATTTTTTGAAAATGACAAAGCGGCGGCTGAGGCGGCTGAGAAACTCTCAAATTCCGGATATATTGCCGTTTTGTCAACAGACACATATGAGCAAGTATCTTTTGAACTCATACTCTTAAAGATATTCAATATAATCACGCTGTGCGTTTGGTTCGGAGCCGTTATTTTCATAGCCTTCTTTATAAATCTGTGCTGTCACAGAGCCATGGATGCGTTTAAAGCTGATATGGCTATCATGCGTTCTATGGGTATATCCGCAAAGGTTATAAGAATAGGTATGTATTCGAGAATGTTTATCTCGATTATACCGGCGTTTGTTCTTTTTCCTGTGATTGCCATAACAATATTTACGGTTCCGTCGCTCAATGCCTTGTTTAAATATCTTTACTGGTGGCATTATCTGCTTATTGTACTCGGTATGTTGATTATGACCGCAAGAGTTGCTCATAAGCAGATCGACAGACTGTTCAAAGAAAGTGTCAAGAAATCTTTGAGGGGAGGGGATGCTAAATGATAAAAATCAGAAACCTTAATAAATTCTTCAATAAAAGAAAGCAAAATGAGATTCATGTTATCAACGAGGTTTCTTTGGAACTCCCAAAGTCAGGCATGGTTGCCATATTCGGAAACAGCGGATGCGGAAAAACAACTTTGCTTAACGTTATAGGCGGTCTTGATGATTTTGACAGCGGAGAGCTTACTATCAACGGTGAGAAAATCTCAACTTCAAATGACAAGATAAGAAACAAGCATTTTGGTTACATATTCCAGAACTACCATCTTAATATGAAGATTACCTGTTATGAGAATGTTGCCAATGCGCTCAGACTTGTCGGCATGAATAACGAAGATGAGATCAGAGAGAGGGTGGAAATTGCACTTAAGGGTGTAGACATGGACAAATACATGTTCCGTACCCCGGATACTCTCTCAGGCGGACAGCAACAGCGAATTGCGATAGCGAGAGCTATTGTAAAAAATCCGGATGTAATCCTTGCAGATGAGCCTACGGGTAACCTCGACGAGGCAAATACCTATATGATTATGGAGCTCTTATCTGAAATTGCAAAGGACAGACTTGTTCTGCTTGTAACTCACGAGGCTAATTTGGTTGACTATTATTGCGACACCATGATTGAGGTGGTTGACGGTAAGATAAAGAATATCAGAGACAATGACAACAAAAAATCATATTTCTCAAAAGATAAGAACACGATATATCTCGGCGAGCTTAATAAGCAGGATTTAAATTCAAATAATGTAAATTTGGAGTATTACGGTGACGATATAAAAACTCCTCTTAACATAAAAATCGTAAACGCAAACGGCAAGCTTTTTTTGAAGGTAGATAATCAGAATGTTCTTTTCCTTGACAGCAAAACGGAGACTAAATTAAAAGAGGGCGTATATCAGCAAGAGGAAAAGAAAAAGTCTAAGACAAGTCAGATAGATATGACAAAACTTCCCCCGGTAGAGGGGAAAAGATACGGCAGGCTGTTCGGTCTTAAGTCTGCTATTATAAGCGGCTACAAAAGTAATTTCGGCAAAAGAAAAAAAGGCAAAAAACTTTTGTGTTCAACTTTAGTGCTTTTTTCCGCCGTGCTTGTGCTTATGACATCAATTTTAGGCACCTCTATTTTAAAGATTGTAAAAGCGAGAGAGCAGTATAGCAAAAACAGTTTTTATGTTTACGTAAATGACATGGCAAACGCTGATAAACTTTTCACTTTAGACAAAAATGCGGCGAAAGTAAACTATATATCAAGTGTTGGGATTCATACGGAAGGATTTAAGAATTTTTCATTTAACACCGGATTTTTTGAGTCTTTCAATTTGAATAACCTCACAAATGATTTTTCGGTAAACTCAGCAGTGCTCACTCATCCGATGATAAAGGACAGTAGGCTTCTCGCAGGTAAAACCGATAATCTAAAGGATAATGATATAGTATTGACATCAGCGGTTGCAGACATTCTTTTGTCAAAGTCTGCCGTGAGTTATATCAAAGATTACTCTGATATTATAGGAATGTACTCAAAAAACAGCAGTTCGTATTATGATAAAGGTGACACAATAATCGGAGAAAGTGGAAAATCAAATCAAACATTCCGTATTGCCGCAGTCGTAAAATCCGACGATATTGTTGTTTATTTATCTGAATACGCGAAAGCAACTTCGGTTATGCAGCAGTACAGCACAAAGGTAGATACGGCAGATAAATATAACATACAGATTGCAGACGGAGAAACTGTATATTATTCAATTTATGATACTGATATTAAAGAAAACCAAATAATCAGTATACACGGAAAAGAAATTAAAGTAAGCAAGGTTTTTGTTATAGGCAAGGATATGATGTACGGAGATTTTCTCGGTAAATATTACCCCGAAATTCCGTCATTGCATAGTTACGATGATTATATTGCAAAACTCATGCTTGAAAAATATCCCACATTAACTCCTGACAGTGCCGAATACTATGATCAGCTTAACATACTGTATAACGAAAACTATTTCAAATATTTTGAAGAGAGCTTTTCAAAAATCAGGGAATACTTATCTTTTAGTTATCTTTCAAGTCCCGATGTTATACCATGGGCTGTTTTGAATAAAGGCGATCAGGATGCGCTTGCATTGGTTTACGGTCAGTATAACTATGAGTTTGCACTCGGCTCATATTACAAGAACAAATACGGAGTTTATCCTCAGTATGACAAGATTCAAACTGAAGAATTTAAACAGATAAGAGCAGAATTTGATAATCTCAGTCAAACTATATATAAAAAGTATGAAAATGAGTTTTATTCAAATAATCACTCATCTGTTGACAGTATGTTCTTTGTGTCGAAAAATGATTATATTTCCATAGCCGACGGATTCGGCAAAACGGTGAAAGAAGCGCTTTATCAATTTGAAATTGACAGTATGGAAAATCAGCTTGAGAACAACCATTTGCCAAAGCAGTCCTCTCTCGGAATATACTATATTCTTTATTCAACAGACCCGGCCACAACAGAGAGTTATCTGAGGCAAACTTTCGGCGAGAACTCTGAAACTATGCGGGTATTGGCACCGAGTGATGTCTATAATTCATTAATTGAATCGGATAGAACGGATATTAAGACTAACCTTATAACCATGGCGGTGCTGTTTCTTGTAATGAGTCTTTGCATGTATTTTATAATGAGAAGTTCAGTTATGAGCAGAATAAAAGAAATCGGAATATATCGCGCAATAGGTGTTTCAAAGAAAAACCTAATTTTCAAATTCTTTATTGAAACACTGGTTCTGATTACTCTTACCGTCTATATAGGATTTATATTGATGAGTTATGTTATCGGCAGTGTATCTAAAGGCGCGATGATGGAGACATATGTCTACTATCCGCTTTGGGTTGCCGGAGGACTGTTTGCGGTTATAACTTTGATTGTTATTATTTGCGGTTTGCTTCCTACAATAACTCTTCTTAAAAAGACCCCGAGCCAGATACTTTCAAAATACGACATTTAATTAATTGGCAGTTAAATAAAATAAAGCTCCCCGATAAAAGGTCAATCTGCTTTTTATCGGGGATTTTTTTGTTTTAAATTATGTAAAAATATTATTCTGTAGTTTTATACAGTTGGGATGAGAGGGCATATGCGTAAAGCGCCCTTGCAAAAGTTGCGTCTGTTCCCGCTTTTTCAAGTTCGAGAATATATGTAGCGAGATTATAAGTACCGCTGACGGTTTTGACGCTTCCGTCAACCTCTACGCTGAGTTCTATGGTGCGCAGGGAAGTGATGTTGTATACAGCCGCCTTGTCTTCAAATATCCGATATGCGGTGGTGTTATTGCTTTCATATACATCAAATATGCCGTCAGTCGATATAAGCTCGTCGGTAAGTGAGTTCTTATACTTTATGGTTAAACTTCCGTTAAGAGTGCCGCCCGGACAAATGGAATCTGATATATTAAATGCAAATCCCGGCATAAATCCGTCTCCGATATTAAAATACGCCGCCTTTATGTAACCGGTAAGCGGTGAGTAGTCAACCGCCTGTGCGTCTGAGGCTAATATATCCGTAAATTCACCGTATTTTGAAATATCCGTAAGATAGGTTATATACTGTTGATTATTCAGTAAACTCTCGTACTTGTCATAACCGATATCAGTGCCGTTTGCCAGCTTATATATTTCATTTACATATCTTACGCAGTTCATTATAAGCGATTTTTCAATATCGTTAAAGCCGTCGCTTTCCATTATAAAGTCAAAGTAATCTGATATTGTGCGGGTAAGCTTCTGAGTAAGCTTTATTCCTTCTGCTTCGTATGTAACTGTAATTGTGCATTTGTCAACATTGTTTGCACCTATTTCAGCTACTTTTATACAGTAATAGTCTCTGCCGTCTATCTTGACAAACGACAGGTTTTCGTGTACAAGCGAATCGGGATTAAGGAAATTATATTCCTCTGAGATTTTATCGGCAGAGTAGATTTTAAGGTTTTCCACTGCATCGTGCTGTGCGGGAATATAATAGTAAAAGATAAAATTTGTATATGTTCCGAGGCTGTACTTTATTCCGGAAATGTTGGATACAGGTATCGCTGTGCTCATATCCGGGAAAATACGCAGGTCTCCGTTTTCAAGAACCTCGTAATCCAAGAGATTAAAACTTGTAGCCTTGAGACTATACCATCCGTTGGTCTTTGACAGCGGCACAAGATCTGTTCCGATAGGTATAATGCAGTTTCCGCTTATATGCGGAGTGACAGCGACGGTGTTCCCGTCAAAGTCTGACCAATGTATGTTTACCTTGTCCTCTTCCGCCGCCTCTGTAAAGTAGAGAACATTTCCGACTTTTATACATTTGTGTGTTGAAGATGAGTAGATAACATTATAACCGTTAGAGAATATGACTACATCTTTATTTACTGCGCTTATTACGGTATCGGTATATACGACGAGGTTAGATCCGTCCGAGATGTTATCAAGCGAGGATATTATGTCGGAAACTTTATTTCCGTTCAGTACGGGATTCGGGTATTCGTAACTGTAACTGTCACTAAACGGCAGTCCATAGTATTCAGAAAGATTTTTTGACGGATTTTTGAAAATTTGTTCCATCAAATCAGAATTTGAACTGTTATATTTTGTAACTTTATAGTTATCAAAGCACAAATTCGTGCAGTCTGTCTTGTTGAAAAAGAATTTCATCTCCGACAGGGTGAAAATCTGAGTACCGTTTTCAGAAGTGCCGAGTGTTACGGAGGTTAAATCTTCAAATGCGTTTGTTTGGCAGACAAGATTGCCGTCGAGATAAATATTCAGCACCGACGAGGAAAAGTCATAAGTTCCGTCATTGTTTTCAGTATAACTGTATTTAACGGCAATTGTAATATGTCGCCATATATACTGTGAAATTATCGTGTCATAGGGAAGGCTGATGATATTTTCATCACCGCTGGTTTTAACGCATTCTCCTGAACCGTTAATGTAAGAGAAGTCAAATGCGATCCTCGGCACAGTATAATATAAACTCTCGGAGGAAATATCAAAATCAACAAGCAGATATTTGTTGCTGAAAGCACCGTAGTTTGTATCGGCTCCGTTGCTCTCGTCAATTTTAAATCCGATGTAGGGAATTTCGGCTGTATCTGCTTTTGAGTTGTCATAGCTGAATTTTAAAAATTTGTTTGATGAAGAATTATATGTTTTCTCATAAATTCCCATGCTTCCGTACTTGCCGAAAAGTCCGTTTTGTATAAACTGCGGCATTGCCGGTATGATATCTGTCTCTATTCCGTTCACGGTATAGTATCCGCCGTTTGGGTTTACATCATTTGGTTCGGCGTGAAACTCAAAGTTTTCATAGCCGTCAAAGTCAGAGGAGAATTGGATATCATTTTCCGTATAAGTGTAATCGGCATCCAAAAGTACGTATTCTGACAGATTGCCGTTGCAGTCAGGACCTCTTTTCAGCGTGCAGTTTTCCTCAAAAGTGTACATGCTGAAAGGGAAGTAGTTTGCGGTAAATGCCGTTCCCTCCAAAAAGTGCACTCCTGCTTCAAATGTATAAGAGTTAAAGTACGCGTCCCTTGCCTCAAAATTTGAAGTACTATATACAATGCCGCCGTCAATAACAGTCTTCTGCGTGTCCATAAAGAAGAATCCGCTGTTTTTCTTCCTCACATTTTCAATAATGCAGTCCTTCAAATATATGCTTCCGTTAGAAATTGGAGCATTATAGGTACCGCAGAAAACATTCCAGTTTGACTTGACATTACAGTTATAAAATGACGTATTGTGATATGCCGAGGTGCCGTCTGTCATGTTTGTCATTTCTATAACATTTGATATTCTTGCTTCTATTGTAGTTCCTCGATAATATTCTTCTTTAGTCGTTACGGCGAGTATATCGGATTTTGTGGCAACGACAGAAGCGAAAGAATTTAACTTTGTGTTGTCAAACGTCAAGACAGCGCCGTATTCATTGCTTACAGTCGAGGAATCTATATTGACTTTTGCTCCCCCGAAAACAACAAACAGTTTGTTCTTTTGAGGTAGCGGTAATTTTATATCATAATCCGAGAAGTCGTATTGTGCAATTAATTCTGCATTGCTGAGCACAAGATTTGATTTTACATTTATTAAGTTGGTATAAGCATTACCTTGGAAAATTGAAGGTTGCAAAATGATCTTACCGGTAAATACTGAAATACCGTGGCTGATTTCAAAAAACGAGTGTGAATAATCATCCGATGACGGAGAAACTGTCAGACCGTCACCGCCGTTGATTTCAACACAGCTGTTTTCTGCTGTTGAATAAAGTGTTCTGCTTGCAATTATACTTCCGCCGCCGTTAACTGTAAAGTAAACATCAGGATGAAGCTCAAATACCGGAATTTCGTCAGACGGTAAAGCGGAAATAGAAAAACCGTTTAAATTAATTGTTTTATCTGTTCTGATTTCGAGTTTTTGTCCGTCTATATCAATATCGGATGATAAATCTATTTCTGATGTATCCGGATCGAGTAATGCAGTTTGCAATTGCTCAAAAGTCTCTACATAGGTTGAATTGTTTCCGAATCCTATTGTAGGAAACAGAATAAAAAGCATTGATAAAAGAAAAATTACATGAAATAATCTTACTGTTTTCTTCATGACAACCTCGGGATGGAATAAAATTAATAAATTAATAATAATTATACTACTTAATAATAATTATACTACTTTATGTTGAAATTGTCAATAAAATCACGCGTTTTTTGTCGAAATATCACGCGTTTTTTGTCGAAATATGCCGATTTATGTAAAAAAAGGGGACAAATAATATCCCCCTTTTGTTTTGTATATAATACGATCCGGTTAAAAAGTATCCTTCATAACGGTGTTTTTCATGTAATCATAGTACTTATCGTACAATTCTTTGCTTATTATCCCGGGTTTGGTCATAATCAAAAGTTTAACTCCACTCTCTCCCTTGTGATAAGGCGGCTGAATATGATTATGTGGGTTTTCCGTATAACCTGCACGCTCATAAAATGTTTTTCTCCTGCCTGTCAAAGAGTCTGTGACCGGCTCTATTTCCAATATGATGTTATTCGTCGCTATATCATCAATCAGCTTTAAAGTTTTTGAGCCGTAACCGCAACTTCTGAACTGTGGTTCTATTGCAAAATGTTCGACATAAATATACTCGTCACTTTCCCAAAACGTAATTATTCCGACAAATGTATCGCCGTCGTAAATAAGATTGAAAAAATAATCGGAATTTCCCATAATATTTTTTTGAGATGCGACCTCCCGCCTTTCAGAATACGGGAAACTCTCTACATAAAGTTTCATAGCAGTTTCAAACATCGGGTGCTCGGCACTGTCTATTCTAACAAGTTTTAAAGACATTTTGGCCTCCTTAAAGAATGCATTTGTAAGCATTTTATCTAATTAATTTGAATAAAACAACCAAAAATTATAAATATTTTGGAAACATTAAGAGATTCTTAAAAATGTTTATTGATTTTGTTGCCATAATATGCTATACTGGCTATGCTGGTGAATATTATCGCAAAATGTACACTATGAGCGGAGAGATTACCAAAAGTGCAACTCGTAAGGTGTATTATAACGATATAGATACAACACCGGGACAAAGTGGTTCTCCCATTTATGATGCCGATCGCTACGTTGTGGGAATTCATGCTTACGGAGAAGGTTCGTATGGCAATTCCGGAACACGCATAACGAGCAGTCTGTTCGACTTCTTCCATTCTTTTAGAGAGGAATGATGTGATTTATTATGAATTTTCCGCAGAGAAAAATTCTCATTGTTTCCATCGCTTTATTGTTAATTGTTATGATATGTTTTTCTACCACCGGATGTAAGGACGAACAAGAACCGATTACTGCTGATGTAAAGATCACCTTAATCAATTCATCAGATATACCGATTGTTAACACCTATGTCATTGTCCAAGGTGTTACTGATAGAGATTTACCAGATGGTTACACAACTGATGGTGATGGAGCGTTTATAATCAAAAATCTTGGAGAAAGAAATCTTACTTTTGTTATACACGGAGAAGAAATATCATATCGTACAAGCTATATGATAACAACAAACGATTTAGAACAAAGAGAGATAACGGTTAAGTTTGATGATTATGAATAATCTCGAAGAAATAGTTAAGCCCCTTTTATAGTTTTTTACACCAATTCAACAAAACATGCATTGTACTTGATCGAAAAATCCAAGTGCGAGAAACCATCTAAATTATATCGACAAAAATAGTTCATAGGACTGTTGGAGTTGCGCCCATATGCGTTGATTTTATCAAAGTCATAGGAGGAAAAGCCAATGTTTTAATATAAAAAATAGAGTAATGATATCGAAAATATTACCCAATATGTTCGAGAGTCGTTCATATCCGTTGCTCTGTTTTAGTTATGATCATATTAGGAAACTATATGCGTAGTATATTAAATTAAGTCACCTTACAACAAATAAAGGAGGAATTTTTATGAAAAAAAATGAGAAAATTGACGCTGCCTCGGATGTTGTGTGCTATCCTTATTGTTTCGTTTCTTGTAGTCGGTATGCCAGTTTCCGCCTCGGCAGAAGATGTGTCTGATGGTATTTCTTCAACCTCTACATATACCGTTTACCAAACCCCGGACGAAGTAAGAACCGCAGTAAGAAATATGTATTCTGAATATAGCTCTGTGTCTGTTTCCGCTTCATTTAGTATAAATAATTGGATACAAAGCAATAATCATAGGCAGACCTCGTTGAACCAAATGTTCAATCAGAGATACAATTCATATTACGATTTCGATATCGATAACTCTTGTACAGAAGTCTCGATTGCTATCTTGACGGAATGTATGCTTGATGACGGGAAAATTAGCACAATACTCACCAGATCTATACACGATATTTTTGCTCGAGTTGTTGCATCGGCACACGATGTTGGTTGGGATGGTTCGGGAACGCCAAGAGATCTTGCTGATGAAATAATGGATGAAAACTTTGCATGGTATTCTCCTATGTGGTACACTGATTATAGTATATTCTGGATGGAATCGAAAATGAGAAATTCGTTTGAAGATGGGGTTCCCGTACAAATCAGTATTGATGGACACGGTGTAGATGCTCTCGGCTTTGTAACAGTAACGGTTACATACCAAAAGACTAACTGGCTCGGTGTTACTACCACAAAAACGGCAGAAGAATTATTTGTAGTCATAAACGACGGTTGGGACAACGAATCTGCAAATGATATCTATGCTTATTCATATGTTCATTTCGATGATGTCGTTGCCATTGCAGTGCCTGAATAAATATGAAGAAGAAAATAATTATAATATGTGCCGCGTTAGGTGTGCTTTTGGTTTGCTTGTCGTGCATTTTAATATACCTTAATTCAGATCAGCGTGTTGATATCACTTGTATTAAACATCAAGGATTCGATACTGATATAAATTTGGGTAAACTTAGCGTCGAAAGTTATTCAACCACACCCAGAGCGGGAATGAATTTTGTCCCTTCTAATGACGACGATGTAAAACCACTTGTAGAAAACAGTGAATATTATTTATTGCAAGATCAGTTTTATGTAGAAGGAGCAAAGGTATCTGGATGGTTGCTATATAAAGATAACAACCTATATTTACTGTATCAAAGAAGAAATAGCAATGAGTATCGATTTGTCAATTTATGCTCGGAATACGATCAAGGCGATATTTCATTATACTTTCCATGTGTTTCTATCTCGAGTTTCAGTATGTACGATATTGAACTTGCGGACGGATATTATAATATAATGGATTTCGTGTTTGCAGAATTTGATTATGAACAATGTAAATCGATTTATTCGAACTTTTCGGATGATTACGTTTCATTCAATGATAGTGAACAACAAATTCGCATAGTTGGATATGATGACTCCTCTAAGAGTACAACAGAGTATCCGTGTATTGTTTTAGATTTTATCAATAGCGAGATTGGCTATGTTGATGAGTCTGGAATAATATCCTATCTGAAATGATGGAAAACGGAGGGGAATCTTCGATGATTCTCCCTCCGTCTTTTTATTGAGGAAGAAAAAAGCTTATTTTTTGCGGTGTAAGGAAGATGGGGGATTAGCAATGAATGTATTTGCTATAAATGATTTGGGAAAGTCCTTTGGAGAAAAAAAGGTTCTTCAACAATGCAATTTGGAGCTGCACCCAGGTGAAATTGTTGGGATATTAGGTCCTAACGGGTGTGGTAAAACAACTCTTATGAAGATCATTTTAGGATTTCTTAAAAGTGACAAAGGACATATTGAATGGAGCGAACAAGATTTTTGCCCCCCAGAACACGCTATTGGAATTATTGAGGCTCCTTCGTTTTATCCAGAGTTGTCTGCTATGGATAATTTATTGTATTTCATACCAGATCTATCGCTTGAAAGGCTAAACAAATATGCCAGTTCATTTGGTTTGTTAAATGATATACACAGAAAGGTCGGGCAGTTTTCATATGGTATGAAGCAAAAACTTGCGTTGATCTATGTTATGTTACATGATCGGGAAATATTGATACTTGATGAGCCGACAAACGGATTAGATATAGATTCAAAAAGGGTATTCATCGAACTCATAAAAAAGATAACCAAATTGGAAAACAAGTATGTGCTTGTATCAAGCCACGATATGTATGAAATGGACAAATTGTGTGATTCGGTTTATTTTCTATTGGGCGGTACAACCTCTCATAAAGTGGTCGTGGCTACACTTTCAGAACCCAATGCATACATAGTGGAGTTTGTGGATTCTCGGGCATATGAGAATTTTATATCAACAACATCATTAACATACGGGAAAGTTCCAATTACTGATAGAAGTATAAAATTGCTTAATATTGAAGATGCCTCCACACTTATCAAGGAACTTGCTTCGTACGGTATAATAGAAGTAAAGAAGGAAAGAAAAACATTAGCGGATTTGTATAATGATTTGAGGCAAACGATATGAGGGATGAACTTATCAAACTATTCAAACAAGGATATGTTGTTGTTATTTTAGCGATTGTTTTGGTGTTGTCTTTGGGAATAAATGTATCGTATTCGTATAGAAACGAAAATTATCTAACTGATTATGGAATTCAGAAATACAACAGTAGCGAGGATTTACAAGAAAAAATAGATTCATTAGAACAAAGAAAAACCGAACTCATGTCGCTTCCGGATAAAGAACGTGATTCTTTATCAAACATTGAGAAACAAATGCTAATTTATCAATATCTGAAAGATAATCAACTTGAGTATGGTTCCTTTATGCTTTACGAGGTAATGGGAACATCAAATACTAAAGATTACAATAGTTACATTAGTTATTCAATTGACATAACTACATTTGTTTTACTTGTTGCGTTTTGCTTTATTGTTCTTTTGGCGTTTAATATGGATTTTTTGACTGGTACATATCGTTTCCTTTATCAAAAAAAAGAACGAAAGTACATTGCCATTGATAAATTTAAAGTTGTGGCTTTATTATCCGTTAGTATAATTATTGGAGTTATGTCGTTTATGGTTTTGAACGGTTTAGTTATGTTTCGAGATTCTGAGCCGTTACCGTTACTATTTGTCTATAACGACTCCGTATATTTGATTAGTGAAACACTTTATACATTATATTCGTTTATATCTTGGCTTGTTTTCCTATTGACTTATATTTTCATATTCATATTTGTTAGTATGCTTATAAAAAATCTGTTCCTTGCTTTTGTGGTTGACATCTTGTTTGTTTGTTTGACGTTTGTCTTCAATACAACATCACTTTCTTTTTTGTTTTCAGATGTGTTTAGGGGACAAATTATATCTGATAGTAGTTCAGCTGGATGTTTGATGATTGTATGTGGAATCAAATTTGTTGTTACAATTTTACTTCTTGTTGTTTCTTGGAATAGATTTCTGATAAGAGATATGAAATAATATCTTGCTAATTATTACAATCAAAAAATGATAGTAAGTGATTGACAAGTTTTATTGTTCATATAGAAGCTTGTCTTTGAAGCTCACGTGTTATCAACACATAACAGAGTAGAAAAGCCCTCGTTCCTCATTGTTTTTAAATTTAATAATCTTTACAAATAGAGTTAAATTTGCTATAATTAAGTTGAGGTGATAAAATTTAATTTGATTATTTACATAGGAGATACTTATGAACAACACAAAAGAAACAAGCAGGGAAGATGATAACAAGTTCTTTTCAAAGTTACAGGAAAGCGGAATATTTGACGACCTGCGCGAAAGTTCTTTGCCGGCAATAAGACTGATGGCATATTACAGGTGCGCAATGATGGAAATCGAGACTAAGTTTAATGTGCTGAATGAGGAGTTTTCTCTGCAGCATGACCGCAACCCGATTAACAGCATTAAGACAAGGATAAAATCGCCGCAGGGAATTATAGACAAGCTTAACCGACTGAATTACGGATACAGCATACAGGCGATAGAAGAACATATCAACGATGTTGCGGGAGTCAGAGTGTGCTGTTCATTTGTTGAGGATGTTTATATGCTCGCGGATGCGTTGTTAAAGCAGGATGACATCGCTCTCATTACCAAAAAAGACTATATACAAAATCCAAAGCCTAACGGTTACAGAAGTTTGCATTTAATTGTATCCGTCCCGATTTTTCTTGCCAACGAAAAAAAGCATATGAAAGTTGAGATACAGCTGCGCACAATCGCAATGGACTTCTGGGCGAGCCTTGAGCATCAGCTGCGCTACAAAAAAGATACCGTATTCACCGAGTCAATGGCAGAAGAACTTCGCATCTGCGCCGAACGCAGTGCCGACCTTGACACCCGAATGAGCAAACTCCGTGCCATGATAGCGGAGTAGATTTGGAGCATTAAAACAGTATATTCCCACAAAAATTGACTTGAACAAGAATAAGGAGTGTTAAGTTTATGCATTTTCTGATCAATGCCGCGTCAATTTGTCCGTTCTTATTAATTTTACTTTCGGTAATACAAAGTATTACGTTCATCTCATCTGCCCGCTCTGCGCTAAAAGGAGAAAGCGAAACAGCGTTTTCTGCATACAATACTTTGTCAAAAGATGAGTATGCAGTTTTGTTTAAGATACATGGTATAGACAAAATAGTAATAATACCTCTTTTTGTGATTTTTATTTTCTTTTTCTCTTCATTTTTAAAAATTTTGATTCCGATTTTAATCTACATTTTAAGTTTTTTGGTTTCAAAAATTATTTTTCTTATACTTTGCAATAAACAAAAGCGGAATAACTGAGATGAAGATCGCTGACTTTTATTATAAGATATATTACTTCTTAAAAACAGAAATGACATATTTCGCCAGATTGACAAAGTCAGCAGTCTATGGTATAATGGGTATCATTCATTCTGAGATGTGAATTATGAATAGAACAGTAACTTCTAAAGAAAATATTCTTTCAGTTAAACATGGCTTACCATTGTGCTGAGTTTCGGTTTCTGTATACCTGTTATGTTATGGGCTGATGTATACAAGAGTGGTTATGGCACAGCGACTTTACAACTACAGCTAATATTTATGCTCACCTTGATTACAGTTCAAAACTCTCATCGGCACAGGCGATGGAAAGCGGAATGGTTTTGCCGGAGTCCGTGGATTTCGGCAGGAAGCGGGAGACAGCATCGAAAAAATGCAGGGAATAAAAAGAAGGGCTGTTCTTTCCAAAACTATGGAAAGAACAGCCGAAAAACAGGCAATTTTGGGAGTGGGTGTAAAAAAATTAAAAAACCGCATGGCTACTGGATTTTTCGATGTCGTTTAAATTGTAAAAAAGCAAGAGAAAAATAGTGTTGCAAAATATATTAGCGCCATTAACAAAATTGGATACATATACATTGTTGCTTCCCCTAAATATTCATAATTCACTTAACACAGCAGATTTTTACAGCAAACGAGCACAATCCTTTTTAATTAAGTTTAAAACAATAAGTATGCACAGTAACATGTTCATCTTTTTTATAAAGATAGAGTAAAACTCCAGAAAAGTAAATGAAAAAACCTGAACACGAATTGTGCATTCTGGTTCAATGTGGCGGCGAGCTGTCGCCCTTGTACGAACTTTGAACTATCCATAAAAACTTCATGGGATGTTTGACCTGTTTTACTTTGGAGATTATTTGCGATATAATAAATCAAAATAAACCTGTTGAAAAAGGGGTGGCTTTATGGCAATTAATATAGCTCCCAAGTCTTTGGATACTGAATTAAGTGAGTTGTTGCGCGGAGTTGCAAATGGAAAGATTCAATTACCCGACTTTCAGCGCAATTGGACTTGGGATGATAATAGAATCAAAGGTATT
>CALWTU010000046.1 GCA_944384515.1 uncultured Clostridia bacterium | reverse complement strand
CCGCCTATTACGCCTTCGTACCGAGTTTCTGTTCGTCAGGCTACGATTTCGCTATCCCTTCTTCTCGCCTACACCTCACGGTGTAAACCTTGGGAGTCGCTATTGAGTTCGTCGGTAACTACGCCTCGGTGGACTTTCACCACAGAGCATTGATATGCCCGTCATACCCAAAAACGGCAGTGCCCTTTGCACTGCCGTAAAAGTAAAGCGGAGGAACAGGCTTTTGCCGTCTCATCCGCTTTGTTTTTTGTTTTTTCAAAATGCACCGTAATTGTTTTTTCAGAATGCGCCGTAACTACAACGCTCGGAAAACTCCGCTGAGTCCTGCTATCGCCGTTTTCGTGCCGAAGTTTTACGGTACGGTTTTTAACAGTGAATTTTCAAAGCAAATTTCATCACGGTTAAAAGCTTAGCTTAGCATCGGGTATGCCGACTAATATTTGCGGCGGCGATGACCGCTTTTGCCGCCGTCGGCGGCAAAAGGCTGTCGCCCGTCTTCGTTTTTGAAATCGGTACTGTGCTGTCGCAAAGCTCATTTTCGGCATCGGCGCACGGTTTTATGCATTAATACATTCCGTCCATGCCGCCGGGTGCCTGGGGCATCGGGGGTTTATCTTCCTTTTTGTCGTACACAACAGACTCTGTTGTAAGAACTGTAGATGCGATTGATGCCGCATTCTCAAGAGCGCTTCTTGTAACCTTGGCGGGATCTACAATACCTCTCTCAAACATATCGCAGTACTCCTCTTTATATGCGTCAAAGCCGTAGCCCTTCTTGTTGCTCTCACGAATCTTTGCGATAATAACAGAGCCGTCAAGTCCTGCGTTCTCCGCAATCTGCTTCATGGGAGCTACAAGAGACTTGGCAACTATCATAGCGCCTGTCTTCTCGTCGCCGCTGAGCGTCTCGCAAACTGCCTCAACCGCACCGAGCACATTGACAAACGCAACTCCGCCGCCTGCTACGATTCCCTCTTCAACAGCCGCTTTTGTAGCGTTGAGAGCGTCCTCGATACGCAGTTTCTTCTCCTTCATCTCAACCTCGGTAGCCGCGCCGACTTTGATTACGGCAACGCCGCCTGCAAGCTTTGCAAGTCTCTCAAGCAGCTTCTCCTTATCAAACTCTGATGTGGTGGTCTCGATAGCCGCACGGATCTGGTTTACTCTCTCCTTGATCTGTGTCTTGTCGCCTGCACCGTCAACAATGATTGTGTTCTCCTTGTTAACCTTTACCTGTCTTGCACGGCCGAGCTGTGCAATGCTTGCATCCTTAAGTTCAAGTCCGAGCTCGCTTGTGATAACCTCGCCGCCTGTAAGGATTGCGATATCACGGAGCATTTCCTTTCT
This sequence comes from uncultured Clostridia bacterium, assembly GCA_944384515.1. Lineage (GTDB taxonomy): Bacteria > Bacillota > Clostridia > Oscillospirales > CAG-272 > UBA1740. Next base: position 4,338 of record CALWTU010000046.1, on the reverse strand, counting down.
TCTGTCGCCGAATCCGGGCGCTTTAACCGCAACAACGGTAAATGTACCGCGGAGTTTGTTAAGTACAAGTGTTGTAAGAGCCTCGCCCTCAACATCCTCAGCAACAATAAGAAGCTTCTTGCCTGACTGTACAATCTGCTCAAGAAGAGGAAGAAGTTCCTGAATATTTGAAATCTTTTTATCTGTGATAAGGATAAGGCAGTCGTCAAGCACAGCCTCCATCTTATCTGTATCTGTTACCATATAGGGTGAGAGGTATCCGCGGTCAAACTGCATTCCCTCTACAACCTCGCTGTATGTCTGTGCGCTCTTTGACTCCTCAACGGTAATAACTCCGTCGCTTGTAACCTTCTCCATTGCGTCTGCAATAAGTCTGCCGACAGACTCGTCACCTGCGCTGACAGCGCCGACTCTCGCAATATCCTCTGTGCCGTCAACAGCCTTTGCCTGCTTTTTAAGCTCTGCAATAGCCGCATCGACAGCCTTGAATATACCCTTGCGAAGTACCATAGGATTTGCACCTGCGGTAACATTCTTCATTCCCTCGTGGATAAGAGCCTGAGCAAGCAGTGTTGCGGTAGTTGTACCGTCGCCTGCCGCGTCATTTGTCTTTGTCGCAACCTCACGCACAAGCTGTGCGCCCATATTCTCGCTCGGATTTTCAAGTTCAATCTCTTTTGCAATCGTTACACCGTCGTTTGTAATGAGGGGTGAACCGAATTTCTTGTCAAGAACAACATTTCTGCCCTTGGGGCCGAGTGTGATCTTAACGGTATTTGCAAGCTGATCTACGCCGCGAAGCAATGCGGCTCTCGCATCAGCTCCGTAAAGAATTTCTTTTGCCATTTATATCATCTCCTTATAATTACTCAACTACACACAGAATGTCGGACTGGCTCACAATCGTGTACTCCACATCCTCAAGTTTAACCTGTGTTCCTGAATATTTTGCGGTAATAACCTTTTCACCCTCTTTGAGTGTCATAACAACTTCCTTACCGTCAACCACACCGCCGGGGCCAACCGCAACTATAACCGATACATCCGGCTTCTCCTTTGCGGAATCGGGAAGTATAATACCTGCTTTGGTTGTCTCAACAGCTTCTATTTTCTTTAAAACAACCTTGTCAAGCAATGGTCTGAGTTTCATATCTTTTTATCCTCCGTTTTAATTGGTTTTAGCACTCAAATGTTATGAGTGCTAACACTTATGGCTCTATTCTATACTAACAGCATTTAAAAATCAAGAGCTTTTTTAATAATTCACAATTTATTAACATTTGTCTGAAAACTCTGCTATTCGAGCATAGTTTTGAGCTTAGCTAAAATTTTCTTTTCCTCACGGGATATTTTAACCTGAGTGAGTCCGAGGATCTTGGCGGTCTCCGTTTGCGAAAAATCTCTGAAGTATCTGAGGATTATTATTTTTTTCTCTGTATCACCGAGTTTTTCGAGGGCGAATTTTATTGCCATCTTATCAAAATTTCTGATTCCCTCATCGGCGTCGCAAAGAGTGGACTCAAGATTGCGCTCGTCGGTCGACTCGCCGATACTGTCCTCAAACGACTGCACCGGCATAGTTGCAAAAAGCGCAATGGCGGAGTCCTCGGGGGTGGCGCCGACGGCTTTTGCAAGCGAGACTATTCCGACATCCTCCCCTGTATTCAGTCTCCTCTCCCTCTCCTTATTAAGAAGGGCTGAGAGCCTCTTGCTCTCACGGGCAACCTTTATCATACCGTCATCACGCAAAAATCTGCGTATCTCGCCGAATATCAGCGGCACGGCGTAAGTCGAAAATGCGCACTCCCTCGAAAAATCAAATGTGTTTATCGCTTTGACAAGTCCTATTGAGCCTATCTCAAACAGTTCATCCTTATCTACCCCCCGACCTGTAAATCTCTCCGCAATATTGTAAATCAGGGGGCGGTTAAGAAGCACAAGTTCCTCTCCTGCCGCCTTATCTCCAAGACGGTATCTCTTGATTAACTCAAGGTTTTTGTCATAGGGTTTTTCAGTTTTTAACATAACTCCTCTCGGATCAGGGCTTAAGTATTTTTCTCATAAGGACGGTAGTGCCGCGGTTCGGCTTTGATTTTACCGTAAGAGAATCGGTAAAGCTCTCCATTACAAGAAATCCCATACCACATCTCTCACCGCACCCTGTGGTGAACATGGGGCGTTTTGCCTTCTCAATGTCCTCAATTCCACAACCGTTATCCGATATTTCAACGGATATCTCTCTTGTATCGTATAGGCGCAGTGATATGTAAATATAGCCGATCTTGCCCTCGGGCAAATCCCTGTAACCGTGAATTATGGAATTTGTAACAGCCTCGCTGACAGCGCACCTTAAATCGCCCAGCTCCTCAACCGTGGGATTAAGCTCCGCACAGAATGCGGATACCACACCTCTCATTACCGCCTCGTTTGTACTGCGGGCAGGTATTCTTACCTTCATTTCGTTAATTATTTTTCTCATATTTTTAATATCCCTTACTGACTGACTGAAATATTCTTTATTTTTTCTATTCCTGAGAGCTGCATCAGTTTTCTCGTGCTGTCGCTGACGCCCGTAATCCTGAGCCGTGCGCCGAGCTGCTCACACATACGGCTCCTGCCTAAAATCAGCCCTATGCCCGAGCTGTCCATAAAGCTGACTCCTGAAAAATTCATTATCAAAAGCTCGGGCTTTTTGCAAGCGAGCGTCAGATCTATCCTCTCCCGCATTCCCTTTGCAACATGGTGGTCAATATCACCGAAAAGACAGACGGTAAGCGTACCACCGTCCTCTTTAAAATATAAATCCTCCATAACCTTAAACATCCTCCAAATACTTTTTAAAAAATTATAGCACATAAAAAGAGTGAATTTTGTCAGAATGTGTTTTAAAAAAATCTTTTAAAAAATCTTTCATAAGAGGTTTTTTCAGCGTAAAAAAGATGCATAATGCCTCAGTCGCAAAGGTGCAGTTTCCTTGCGATATTGTCCTTCATAAGTCTCTTATACTGCTTATATGTAGTCTCGCTGAGAAAGCTCAGGCGGCTTTGCGCATATCCTATCGACGAGCCTATCTCTTCAATATATATAGGTATATGCTTCTCCACTCCCGAGATCTCCCCCACAGCGTCAAAAATTTTAAAATTCATATATCTGCACTCAATGTCAACTCGCCGTGACGCATTATTACTGCTTATCAGCTCGGCACGCCTGCCGTAATCCTGACAGAGCGCAATTACCACCTTGTCAAGTGTGACTATCTGTTTAGTACCCATCTTACCTCCCTTAACTCATCCTTGAGCTCTGTAAGTTCGTCATCAAGACTTTTGAGCTGCTCGAGAGCCTCGTTTGCGGCGCTGAGAGTTTCTTCAAGCGATCTCACCATTCCTTTGCTGACAGGTGCGCTCTCATCCTCTATAATATCAAGCAGCATTGACCTGATGTTGAACATCTGATATGTCTTTTGTATTTTGTCCGATATATCCTCTATATCCTCTTTTATTTCGCTCGGCATACGGTATATTCTGTCGGTTGTACCGTCTGCACAGTTTACTCCTATATACATTTTTCTCCTTTCTTTTTACTCAAAAGCACTCAAAAAACTAAAAAACATTTTTTCATAAAAAACCGAATATAATATATAAAAAGCACTGATTAACAAGTTCGTATTTTCAAAAGGGACAAGCCTTTTTCGGGGCGGGAATCAAAGTTTGTCACTTTTTATGACTGTTAAGTAACTTGTTATGTGACAATTTTAGCAGAATATTTGTCACTTGTCAAGTGATTTTTTAAAAAAATTTGATTTTTTTGCCAAAAGCTATTGCATAATAAGTGACTTTATGCTAAACTAATGTCGAAATGTGTATAAAATTACGCAAATGAAAAGGACGGTGTCACAAATGATAGGAAATAATCTCAAGCAGCTCAGAAAAGACAAGGGGCTGACGCTTGAAGCGCTGGCAGATAAACTCAACACCTCAAAGCAGACTATACAGAGATACGAAAACGGAGTCATCGCAAACATACCGCCCCAAAAAATCGAGGCGCTTGCAAAGGCGCTTGACACTACCCCGAACTACCTTATGGGCTGGCACGCAGAGACGCCTCTTGAGAAGTACCCCAACATATTTTCCGTTTCGAAAAAGAAACTGCCTATCCTCGGAACGATCGCCTGCGGTGCGCCGATATATGCCGAGGAAGAATTTGACGGGTATGTATCCACCGACATTGCAAACGACGCTGATTTTTGCCTTAAAGCAAAAGGAGACTCGATGATCGGTGCGAGAATTTATGACGGGGATATTGTTTTTATCAGATCGCAGAATTTTGTAGAGAACGGTG
>CALWTU010000045.1 GCA_944384515.1 uncultured Clostridia bacterium | reverse complement strand
AGTAAAGGAATATGTATTGCCGCTCTTGACAAGTCCGGTTAAATTTCTGCCTGTCCAGGAGAATGTATACGAAACGCCGTTATAATAACTGAGAGGATTGCCTATCTCGTCGTAAGTAATCTGGTGTCCGTTATATGATGTTAACTGATCGCCCCAAGCAGAAGTTGAATAAGAATATGTATAAGTTGAATATAGGTTTGTCGGAGTTACATTTGCGGCGGTGTATGAGTAAGTTTTTCTTGAAGTGATATTTCCCGCATTGTCATAAGAGTAGGTATATGTGCGGTTATACAAACCGTTATCTTCTCTGATGAGCTGATCCAAGCTGTCATATACATATCTTGTTTCCTCGCCTGTGCTGTATACGATTTTAGTTATATTTCCGTTGTCGTCGTAAGAATATGTATAGGTGAGGGAAGAGGTGTTATTTATGGTACCGGTATATGTCGCTATCCTGTCGGAGGAGTTACCTGAATACTCTTCGAAAGTATAGTTGACCTCGTATCTGAAGGACGAGGATGAGCTATCTGACGCTTCAAAAGTATATACCTTTTTATTTACTCTGTCATACCAGTCGTAGTAAAAATATTCTCCGCCGATTGATTCACTGTTTCTGATAGATACATACTCTATTTTGTCATCGGGATGATATGTATAAGAATATGACCATGCGGCAGAATCTGTAGCCGAACCGTTAAGATAATTGAGGTCATAGTAAGTGCCGCTGAGCAATCCTTTGTCATTATAGAATATTTCTGCTGAGAAATCATGTATGAGATCGTCATTTTCATATTCTACAAAGCCGACAAGACGGTTATTGCTGTCATACCTGTAAACTGTACTTTTATCACTTAAATTATCCGTGAACTTATAAAGCTGACCGTCTGCGGTATATTCATATTCATATGCCTTTTGTTTTGCACCCGCAAAGTCCTTACACCATTTTACATTATCCTAGTAAACTCAGTATACAGTATATATCCGCCAATGTCAACAAAATCCGTTAAAATTCTTAAATAATTTCACACGCCACGGGAGATAACTTGCATATCATAAAAAATGTTTAATAAAATTTTCGGAAAACCAAGTTTTCAACTTTAAAAATCCGCACGGCATACGTCTCGGCAGACAAAACAGAGCAGTACAGCAGGGTTTTGAGGCATAAAGCCCAGGAGTTTTCAGCCCCAAAACCCTCGAGTTTTGCCTACTGAAATGCTTCTTCATCCATTGCAATCTCTACAAATTTTTCAAGATGAGGTATCAAAAAATCTCCGATCAACTGATTTATACTCTTCATTTTTGTCTCCTTTTTACTTCGGTTTTTAATTCAGTCAACTATACTATATATACAATAGCGCTCTAAGTCAATATATTTTCAAGCTTTATTTAATTTTTTCAAACATTTATTTTTTCAAAATGTTCACGAACGTATATAATCAGGTTTTTAGGCATTTCGTAACCGAATTCGGAGAACAAAACGCTGTCATATTCAGAGACAAAATCATACTCGCGGAACACGACAAACAGTGCCCCGCTCTCTGAGCGATACACGCTGAAACAGTACGGCAACCCCTTTATTTTATTTATCAGCTTTTCAAGTCCATCGCCGTCATATATGCAGTACAGACGGTCGGGATGTGTAAAAATACTGATTTTGAGCTCATCGAATTTTCCGCTCCTCTCGACAAAATCAATAACAGCCTTTACTCCCTCATCAAGGTAAAAAATATCGCAGTATATATCTTTTGAATTCAAAAAAACTTCGTTTAAGTCGCAAATCTTATCTATAATAAGCAAAATCCCCTCTTTTGCCTCATATGAGCTTATCTCACCTAAAATGTCGCCGAAATACATCTCATATTCATCGTATGTAAGAAATATCTCCGCATTTTTATTATCTTTGATCGAATACTCCATAACTCCCCCTTTTCTTATTATTATATAAAAAGGGCGAAATTTTGTTATACATTTTGATGAATTGAAAATTAAAACTTGATTTTTTCCGACTTTTGTGTTAGAATGTCTCTCGGTGAGTTCGTAACCATCCTCACCCAGCTTTATGCGAAAAAACAAAACTAAGGAGAAAAAATGAATACACAGGCAAAATTTATCACAAAAAGCGCAGTTGTTGCCGCCATGTATGTAGTACTTACATATCTGAGCGCGCTGTTCGGATTGGACTCGGGAGTAATACAGATAAGATTTTCTGAATTTTTATGCATACTCCCTGTATTTATGCCGCAGGCAATTATAGGCGTTACACTCGGCTGTATGCTCTCAAACCTGCTTGTCGGCGGTGTAATCTATGATATCATATTCGGCTCTCTCGCAACCCTCGTCGGAGCACTCGGCGCATGGCTTTTGAGAAGACTGCCGCACAAGCTTATCTGGCTTGCGACACTGCCGACAATTCTTGCGAACGCAATAATCATACCGTTTGTTCTGATATACGCTTACGGTGTGCCTGACGGTTATATTTATTGCTTTGTTACGGTCGGAATCGGCGAGATTATCAGTGCGGGAATCGGAGGCTCTGCTCTCTACTATTATCTTGTAAAGACAAAACTGATTAACAAACTTATGTAATTTTTATTTTTTGAATTGATGGTTATGAAATAAATAAAACAGGGGAAAGATTAAGTTTTCGGTACGAACTTATCTTTCCCTTGCTTTTTATTTTACAGATAATCACTGTATTTATAATCCGATAAACAGTTTTTCTCTGTGTTTTTATATTTTTAAATTCACAAATTACTTGATTTTATCTTTATCCAACACGGATATAGCATCTGTAATGCTCTTTTCAAACGCCTCTCTGCCGTAGCTGTCAACCTCGGCTTTGTTCTTCTCGCCGTGTGTAAGAACGCCGGCTCCGCCGATACATCCGCCGGTACAAGCCATGCCCTCAATAAAGTTGGCGTCAAGCTTTTTAACCTTTGCACGCATAAGAGCCGCTTTGCACTGCTCTATACCGTCGCATACGATAGGCTTAAGATTAAAGTCAACCTCTCCGTGCTCACGCATTGCCTGCGCAACAGCGTCTGAAAGTCCGCCGCATCTTGCAAAAATTCTGCCGTAATACGAAGCGTTGTCAAGTGAGGTCTCCTCAAGTGATGAAATGTCGATATCCCTGCTGTCAAAGAGCGCCTGAAGCTCCTCAAATGTTATAACGCTGTCAACCCACTCACGCGCCTTAGGCTGCTTTACCTCTTTCTTTTTGGCGGTACACGGACCGATAAATACAACCTTTGCGTTTTCGGTTGTCTCTTTTATATACTTTGATATCTGTACCATGGGTGAGAAGTTATGAGAAACATAAGGAACAAGCGTCGGGAACTGCTTATTGATGTAATCAACAAACGCAGGACAGCACGAACTTGTCAAAAATCCTTTCTCCACAAGCTCTCTTGACTCAAGGTCAGCAACGATATCCGCACCCAAAGCTGCCTCGACAACAGAGTAAAAGCCAAGCTTCTTGATTCCCGTAACAACCTGACCGAGCTTTGCGTATGTAAACTGGCTCGAAATCGACGGCGCCACTACCGCATAGAGCTTTGTTCCTTCAGACTGTGATTTTTTAATAAGGTCTATAACCTCAAGAATATAAGATCTGTCGGTTATCGCTCCGAAAGGACACTGATATACGCATGCGCCGCAGGAAATACATTTGCTATTGTCTATTACTGCGTTTCCGTATTCGGGATCGCTTGAAATCGCACCTATTTTACAAGCCTTTTCACAAGGCCTTGTCCTGTTTGTAATTGCGGAATACGGACATACATTAGCGCATTTACCGCAGTTTATGCATTTTGATTTGTCAATAATTGCCCTCTGCTTTTCGTCAAAGGTAATGGCGCCCCTCGGACATACGTCCTCGCACCTGTGTGCAAGACATCCTCGGCAAGTCTCGGTAACGACATATCCTCCCTGCGGGCACTCATCACATGCTATATCGATAACCTCTATAACATTTGAGTCATCTTCTCCCTGTCCCATCGCAATCTTAATTCTCTCAGAGAGAATTGCACGCTCCTTATATACGCAGCAGCGCATTGTCGCATGCTTTCCCGGAACAAGTTCCTTAGGTATATCGATCAGGTGCTCCATAAGGTCGCCTGCCCATGCATGACGCGCTACCGAACGGAGAACTTTATATTTCAAATGCTGTACTTTTGTATCAAATTTTCTTATTTTCATATTTAAAAGTAAACCACCTTAACTTTTTTGCCCATCTTCTCAAGGCACTCTGTGAGTTCGTCTACAAGTCTCATTTTTATACTGAAATTAATCGGCAGATTAGGGTTTTGATGCGCCGGATTTATCGCCCTGCCGACAAAGAAATTTATATCCGTCGCTTCTTCAAAGAGGAGTCTCGCTATCTTTGACGCTCCGTCCTGCTTATAACTCCAATCCTCGTAGGATTTGTTATCCTCAAGATAATTTTTTGCGTACTCAAGCACTCGGTTAATCGTTATAACGCCTTCCGTAACAAGATCCACCCCTTCTATCGTCGCAGTCGGCGGTATATCCGGATCGAAAAAATCAAGAGACGGCACAAGCGGCTTGCCAAGATAATTTGCACAGATAGTGGAGGTCGTGCCTCCGCATACTATATGCTTTCCCTCTTTGGCAAAAAACAGCGACATCATACGCTTTGTATCATCCCTGTTCTGCGGCGGACCGAAAAGCAGATTCATCGGCACTCTGTCACGGATTTTAATCGTGCATACCGTCGCGTCATCCATAGGCTTTGCGTCATAAAGCCGCTCAACCTCTTCAAGAAGTATTGTAGTAAGAGTTTTTGCAGTGTAATTTGCAGCCAGAAACGGTTTTATATATCCGATAATATCCTCCCGCGTCCAACCGAAATTATAGTGATTTCCGACTCCCGCATGTTCTACGCCGTCGCTGAATGCTATTATTATATCGTCACGCATCAGTTTTATATCAGAGCGCAACACCTTTTTGCCGCCTATAAGCAATTCTGTTGTCGGATAATCGTATTTTTCCCCTGCTCTAAACATAATCACACGAGGGTTATCATACTGATATATCTCGGCAATATCGTTGTTGTATATTCTTATTATCGTAAATGTAGAGTAAGCCACGCCGCGTATCTGACAAACCGGCAGTGTTGCCATAATCGTCTCCACAGCTTCCTCAATCTTCATACCCTGAGAAAGCATAGTCGATATAATCTTACCGGTCAGTGTTGAGAGAATATTGGCCTTCACCCCGCTGCCGAGTCCGTCCGCCAGGACTATCACCACTCCGTTATCCTGCTCGACAACATCTACATGGTCACCACACAGCTGCTCACCGATATGGTTTATACTGAGATAGCCTATATCTCTGCAAAGCTCATTTCTTAGCATTCTCATTAGTAATAGAATCCTTTAGTTTAGTTAAAGCAATTTTAGTTTCCGCAGCAGTTTCTCCGAGAAGCGACGCTATCTCCTGCACAATTCTCATCTGCTTTTCAACAACCTTATCCGCAATATCAATGGTTTGCCTGCCCATCTCTTCCTTTTGGATACGCTCCTTATGCTCTACGGTCACATCACGGAAAATAGCTATAAGAATATGCGATGACTTGTCATGAACGATACTAAGCTCGAGATATTTATCAAACTCAGCATAATAGTCGGTAACTCCTCTGACTCTGCCGCCGTTCTCAAGCACCTCAAAAAACGGCGTCGGATCCATTATATTTACAACGGGTTCACCCAGAACATCGCTCTCATAATTTATGTGCAGCATTTTAAGCGCAGCATAATTCACCCTTTGCACCTCGTACTCTTCGTTTATAACGAGAATGCCGTTTGGAGTATTGTCGAGAATACTGTTGGAAAATCTCTCGGTCTGATCCATAATATGCGGAAGACACATCGTATAGTCCGCCTTGCCAAGACACACCGCCACAGCCTTCTCACGGCATGTGTTATATCCGCAGCTGCCGCAGTTAAGCTCATCCTCAGGCTTTGTTTTGCCCATTTTTGAAAGAGCTTCCGTAATTTCCTTTTCGGTGGGTACTCTGTTATTTACTCCCCTGTACGGATGATTTTTCGCAATATCATCAAGCGGGTTTATGTCAAAGTCTTTTTCACCCGCATAGTTTTTTACCGCTTTATATCTTCTGAGAGCCGAGTTCTGATGCTTGAGAATGACAGGGCCGTTAATACAGCTGCCCTTGCACATCGACATCTCAATAAAGCATTTATGTATATTTCCCGCCACTACATCACAGAGCGCCGCCTTGCAGTCCTCAGCTCCGTCGACACTGATAAATGTATACCCCGAATCCTTCGGCATAAACATAGTATCAATAATTCCGCCAACCACCGGGAAAAGCCTCGCTCTGCTGTTTTCAGTAACGTCTGTACCTCTCTGTACCGTTATCCCCTTTTTATCAAGCATCATCGCAAGCTCATCAAAAGTCAGCACAGCGTCAACTTCGGTGCCGCCCGCTTCCTCTTTTTTCGATATGCAGGGACCGATAAATACAACCTTTGCGGAAGGGTTCTCGCTCTTTATCAGTTTGGCGTGTGCAATCATCGGCGAAACAACCGGCGACAAATACTCTATCGCTTCAGGGTAATATTTCTCAATAAGCAGGTTAACCGAGTGGCAGCAGGAGGAAATAATAATATCCATCTTACCGTCCTTTATCTGCTTTTCATACTCCCTCTTAACAAGAGTAGCTCCCTCGGCAGTCTCTCTTACATCCGAAAATCCAAGCTCTTTCAGCGCACCCCTCATTGATTCAATTCCGCACTTTTCAAAGTACGCGATAAAGGAGGGGGCTATACTGGCTATTACGGGAGCCCCCTCGTTGAGGAGTACGGATACATACTCTGTCGCATCGACAATATTTTTCGCGTTTTGCGGGCACACTACATAGCACTCACCGCAGAGCACACACTCACTGTCTATGATGTTTGCTCTGTTGCCTGAAAATTTAATCGACTTTACAGGGCAGTTTCGAATGCATTTATAACAATTTCTACAATTGGATTTGTTGAAATTTATGTAATTTCCCATTTATTATCAGCACTTTCCCTTAATATTATTTGAAAAGAACTCTTCGGCAGTCTCGGGTGTGACGGAAAAAGTTTTTCCGTCAACATCCACGCATACTCCGTTCACACAATTACCAAGGCAGAATGTTCCGCCAAGCTCTACCTTGCCCTTAAGATCGTTTTCGGCAATCAGTCTTCTGAATGTCTCAACAACCTCTCTCGATCCTTTAAGATGGCAGGAACTGCCTATACAAACCGTAACCTTCATCGCGGTATAACCTCCGAATTATTCGTAATCAACTACATCTGTCCATCTTGTAAGGAATTCTTTCTCTTCCGGATTTCCCTTTACAAGCTGAGACGCCGCTACAATAGGCATCCATTTCTGAACATACTGCTTTGCCGTGTCACTCTTCTTGCAGAAAAGATCAAGATATTTGTTTGCAAGAGCCTCGTTTCCCTCAAGGCAGAAAAGCAGATATGTTCTTGAAGCATCGGCTGACGCATTTCCCTGTGTCGCATGAGACCAGTCGATAATATACGCCTTTCCGTCATCCTGAATAATTATGTTTGACGGGTTAAAGTCTCCGTGGCAAATCTTGTTGTGCTTAGGCATTGAATCAAGTCTTGTATGAAGCTCATATCTTGTTGTGGCGCTGAGAGGAGACGCTGAGATCTTCTCTTTCATTTTGTCCTTAAGCTTATTAAGCTTCGGAGCTTTTTTCTCATGCATCTTAAGCTGCAAATCCACAAAAAGATTGAGATACTCATCAAGCTTTTCGGGATTGTCATGCATAAGACGGGAAAGCGGTTTTCCGTCGATGTACTCAGATACTATCGCCCATTTTCCGTCTATCTTACAAACCTCAATTACCTTAGGAACAGGAAGCCCGCTCTCATAAACACGGGACTGGTTAAGCGCCTCGTTAAGAACCTCAGACTGAGAGTAATTCTCATCAAAAACCTTAATAGCCTTATCTTCACTGCGGTATACAACTTTATTCGGTCTGAGACCGATAACTCTGTCCAAACTATAGTCTGCCATTTATATTACCTCCAAATTATCTGTTATTCTTACCGTAATATGCGTTGAGATACATTTCTTTGATTTCGCTCATGAGCGGATAGCGCGGGTTAGCTCCTGTGCACTGGTCGTCAAACGCCTGCTCTACCATCTCGTCAAGTCTTGCAAGGAAGTCCGCCTCATCCGGAACATAATCCTTGATATAAGGCTTAATTCCGCAGTACTCTTTAAGCTCGTCAATCTTCTTGATAAGTCCCTCGAGTTTATCCTCGTTTGTCTTGCCCTTTATTCCGAGATAGTCGGCAATCTCAGCATATCTCTCAATTGTGTGAGGATGATCGTACTGTGAGAATGTACCCATCTTGCTCGGTGCCTCTGACGCATTGAATCTGAGAACCTCGTCGATCATCAGCGCGTTTGCAACACCGTGAGGAAGGTGATGGAATGCTCCGAGCTTGTGCGCCATGGAATGGCATACTCCGAGGAATGCGTTGGCAAATGCCATACCTGCCATTGTTGCCGCATTGCCCATCTTCTCACGCGCAACAGGATCATTGGGTCCGTTGTCATATGCTCTGGGAAGATACTCGAATATTGTCTTAAGCGCACGGAGTGCAAGTCCGTCCGTATAATCTGTTGCAAGCATGGAAGCATAAGCCTCAAGTGCGTGAGTAACTGCGTCGATACCCGATGCGGATGTAAGTCCCTTAGGAGCGTTCATCATCATATCTGCATCAACAATTGCCATGTTAGGCATAAGCTCGTAATCTGCAAGAGGATATTTTACGCCTGTCTTCTCGTCTGTAATAACTGCAAAAGGTGTTACCTCTGAACCTGTACCGGCAGATGTCGGAACTGCGATAAAGTACGCCTTCTCTCCCATCTTCGGGAATGTGTATACTCTCTTGCGGATATCCATAAAGCGCATTGCCATATCCATGAAATCAGCTTCCGGATGCTCGTAAAGTACCCACATAATCTTTCCGGCGTCCATTGCGGAACCGCCGCCGACAGCAATTATTGTATCAGGAGCAAATGCCTTCATAAGCTCTGCACCTTCTTTTGCACATGCAAGAGTAGGATCGGGAGCTACATTTGAGAATGTTGTATGCTTGATACCCATCTCATCAAGTTTCTTCTCTATATTCTTTGTATAACCATTGTTATAAAGGAAGCTGTCTGTTACTATAAACGCTTTCTTCTTATTAAGAACTGTGCCGAGCTCATCAAGAGCAACGGGGAGACAGCCCTTCTTCAAATAAACCTTCTCCGGTGCTCTGAACCAAAGCATATTCTCTCTCCTATCCGCTACTGTTTTGATGTTTAAAAGATGTTTAACTCCAACGTTTTCAGATACGCTGTTTCCTCCCCAGCTTCCGCAGCCGAGTGTAAGAGAGGGAGCGAGCTTGAAGTTATATATATCTCCGATACCACCAAATGCGGACGGTGTGTTCACAAGAACACGGCAGGTCTTCATACGAAGAGTAAACTCGTCAAGCTTATCCTTTGCTGTGATTGTGTTAAGGTAAATTGAAGAGGTGTGTCCGAATCCGCCGTCCTCAATAAGATGCTCTGCCTTATCAAGCGCATCGCCTATATTCTCAGCCTTGTACATTGCAAGTACGGGAGAGAGCTTCTCATGCGCAAACTCCTCAGAGATATCAACACTCTCAACTTCACCTATAAGAATCTTAGTTTCAACAGGAACCTTTACATCGGCAAGCTCTGCAATTCTGTATGCGCTCTGTCCTACTATCTTTGCATTGAGTGCGCCGTTGATGATAATGGTCTTTCTTACCTTATCAAGCTCGTCGCCCTTAAGGAAGTAACATCCTCTGAGCTCAAACTCTTTCTTAACCTGAGCATAGATTGACTTCATAACAATGCATGACTGCTCGGATGCGCATATCATACCGTTATCAAATGTTTTGGAGTGAATGATTGAGCTTACCGCAAGTACGATATCAGCAGAATCGTCGATAATCGCAGGAGTGTTACCTGCACCAACTCCGAGAGCCGGCTTACCGCTTGAATATGCAGCCTTAACCATGCCGGGACCGCCTGTTGCAAGAATTGTGTCAGCCTCTTTCATTACCATGTTCGTAAGCTCAAGGGAAGGAACGTCAATCCAGCCCACAATTCCCTCGGGTGCGCCTGCTGCAACAGCCGCCTCAAGAACTATCTTTGCAGCAGCAATTGTGCTGTTCTTTGCTCTGGGGTGGGGGCTGATAATGATACCGTTTCTTGTCTTAAGAGAAATCAGCACCTTGAATATAGCGGTTGATGTGGGGTTGGTTGTCGGGATAACCGCTGCAATAATACCGATAGGATCAGCTATCTTCTTTGTTCCGAAAGCCGCGTCCTCCTCGATAACTCCGCATGTCTTTGTATTCTTATACGCATTATAGATATACTCTGCCGCGTAGTTGTTCTTAATTACCTTATCTTCTACAATACCCATACCTGTCTCTTCAACAGCCATCTTTGCAAGCGGTATACGGGCCTTGTTTGCTGCAATAGCCGCAGCCTTAAAAATCTTGTCCACCTCTTCCTGAGAGTATGTAGCAAACTTCTTCTGTGCCTCTCTTACCCTCTTCAAAAGCGCCTCCAGTGTTTCAACACTGTCAGTTATCGGATAATTTGTGTTCATTGTGCTTTTTCCTCCAAATATATATATATAATTATTTAAACGCAGATTAATTGTTGACAATCATTTCGTCATTTATTCAATCGGACGAAAAGATGTGTTAATCTTTTAACGAACTTCGTTAATATTTTAACACATATAAGCTTGTTTGTCAATATGTACAACGAAAGATGACAAACTTTGTACATATGCGACAATATCATAAAGAGAAAAAAGTAATCTTATGTGCAACATATAACTATAATCATATTTTAATGAATATTTATTAATGTGTCAATAGATATAAACAACATTTTGCATTATATTTATCCTTTTACGAGCTGATTTTACAAATAATAACGGCTGTATTTGTGCAATTGCCATATACCGTACTCTTTAATCGGTTTTGAAACCTGTTTCATAACAGAATGTCAAAGTAAATTTCACAATGAAGAATGTTAAACTTCAAACAAGTTTTTCAAACCGTCAAAATCAACAAGACAAAATCAAACTCTTCAAGACTTTACTTTAAGGCATCAGAATATCATACACTTCAAAAGGTTTTGAGGTTAAAAATTTTTCGATTTTTAGTTTTATTAAATAGGACTCAAAGCAAAAAAACAAAAGTGCAGCTTTTCTCACTGCACTTTCGTTTTTTGTAGCGACCGTCTTTACAATTCGACTTTTTTATGACTCGGTTTATTGTAATGCTTTCGGTTAAATCTGTTTTAAATTATACTGCAGTCATTTACCGTTTAACTGTTTGATTTGAGGGTTCTCCGGTCTCGCCGTAATCAGGACATTCTTATATTTTATAGTTTCCTTCATGGAATAAATCTTTGTTTTATACTATTTTTCGGTATTTCTCGGCATTTTATTCCAATTGAACTCAGGATTGTATGAATAATAGTTTTTCTGATTAAGAGTATCCTGTGTCCGTCTCAGCGCATCTCCGAATCGCTGATAATGAACAATTTCTCTCTGCCTCAAAAATTTTATTGCATCATTAACATCAGGATCATCCGAAAGTCTTAAAATATTGTCATATGTTACCCTTGCCTTCTGCTCTGCCGCAAGATCCTCGTTGAGGTCGGCGACAGGATCACCCTTGCACGCAAGAGCCGCTGCCGAAAAAGGCGTTCCGCTTGCCGAGGTAGGATATATGCCCACTGTATGGTCAACAAAGTATTTGTCAAAACCGCCCGCAATAATCTGTTCCGTTGTAAGGTTTCGTGTCAACTGGTAAAGTATTGCCGCTACCATCTCACAGTGTCCGAGCTCCTCGCTGCCGATATCTGTAAGAAGTCCTATAACCTCACCGTTTGGCATAGTATATCTCTGGTTAAGATACCTTGTAGCAGCTCCGAGTTCTCCGTCGGGTCCGCCGAGCTGTGATATTATTACACCCGCAAGACGGGGGTTGGGATTTTTTATATTTACAGGATACTGTAATTTCTTTTCATATATCCACATTATCTTTCACCTCGCATTACATCTGTCTGCCACGGCCAAATTGTTTTTACCCAATTCCAGCCGTCTCCTACCACTCCATCCGTCGTGATTGGACCGTATTTGTTCTCAAACTCGGTTACCAAAACCTCAAGCTGGTCTCTGAGCTTCTGATGATAGTTCAAGGCTCTCCTGCACTCCGGGTACATATCAAGATACAGCTCGGTCTCAAGTTTTGCAAAAGACAACTCCTGTATCCTCTTCATCATACTGTGTAGTTCGTCACTCATTTTTATTCTCCTTTTGTTTAGTATTCCAAAGGCTTGTTTAACTCTTCAAACAGCGTTCCGTTCATAAGCGCATCCTGCTCGTTATAAAGTTTTCTGAAGCACTGTTTGGGAGAATATACCATTCCAAGCTGAAAACCGTCATCGCAGTCAGTCTTGCTGTTATCACCTTCTACCGGCGGGTCAGGTGTTACCGCTCTTTCCCCGGTGCCGTTTTCCGGCTCTGTAGGTAGATTCGGCATAACATTATTACCGCCGTTCATATTTCTCATCTCTCCGATATTCTCATCTTCTCTGTCATACCTTGCATTTCTGCCGGGTGTGTTCAATTCTATAAATCCGTTTTCATTTCGTTCCATAGATTTTTGTCCTTTTGTTTTCATTGGGATATTATAATACCCCTTACTATTCTATGTTTTTTCTTCGAAAAAGACAAAACCCAAATTATATCTTTTAAACAAAGAACAGCGTTTTGTAAATATAAAAAGTCACAAGACGCGCCAAATAGCCAAAATTTTACTTTATATTTATGTAATATGCTGATTTTTAACTCTTTATATTGCATTTTATTTGAGTATGTTGTATACTCAAGATGACAGTGTGGAGTATACTGAAATTAAGAAAAACAAGTTATTATCAAATCTCGAACCCGAAAAAGCAGTTATCTTTATCGGCGCATGCGTACCGCCCATTAACGGACAGCAGTGTGCAACGAAACAATTTTAATTAAAGGAGGCATATATCAGAAAAATACTCGCTCTTTTGTTAATCTGCTCACTCATGATACCGTCTCTTGTCGCCTGCACGGGAGAAAATGAGAACCCAACGGACACGCCCGGGGAAAACAGCGGCGCAAATACACCGCCAAATGGTGATCATATTGTTGAAATTCCTCCGCTTTCCCCCTATTACATTGATGTTGATGTGTCGGAGAAAATATGTACTTTGGGTGAGAGCGTAACCGTCTCAGTCAGCTACGGATCCGAATCTACACCGTCGGAAAGCTTAAAATTTATAATTACATTTATTATACCAATGCTGAGGACAAAATCATAATAGAAGAGAGTAAATAAAGTTAAGTTCATAGGCAATCAGAACAAGAGTTTTTCGGAATAACCGAAAAAGGGGCATATACCGCCGAGCTTGGCGGTATATGCCTGTTTATGTGTGAGCAAAATGATAAACTGTTTATATATGGGCGAAATGATAAATACTACGCTCTCGGTTACTCTTCACAGAGAATTCTGTTTTCGAGTGCAGTCTTTGCGTACT
>CALWTU010000044.1 GCA_944384515.1 uncultured Clostridia bacterium | reverse complement strand
GTTTAATTTCTCCAAAGCATCCGCTGCGGACTCCATGGAATATGCGATTTTACCGTCCTTCGTCGCATAGAATATGCCTATTGTGGCAGAATGCGTGAGCGATGCATTCGGAGTACCGGACTCAATCCAAGATGATGTTACTGTAATTTTGAATTCGCCGGAGTCTGCCGCACCGTCAGCAAGTTTCACCTTGAGTACTGTATTACACGCGTCGTTCCATGTAATAGCGGTATCGGTACCGCCGCCATTGACTGACACAAGCGCCATATTGCCTGAAACTATCTCAAAACTTGTCGTCAGGTTGCTATCAGTTAAGCCCTCATTCAGCAAAAATCTTATTTCATTTTCCGCAGTGGAGTCGCTGGCACCCTCGGGCAGAACAAAATCTATTGTAATAGGTCTTGTATGATCAAGCGTCGCATCGTTTAATTTTTCCAAAGCATCCCACTCGGACTCCATGGAATATGCGATTTTACCGTTTTTCGTTGCGTAGAATATAACATCTGTGTCAGAATGCGTGAACGTCGCTTTCGAAAGACCGCCGGACTCAACCCAAGATGACGTTACTGAAAATTTGAATTTGCCGGTGCCAAGCGCACCGTCACCAACTTTCACCTTGAGTACTACGTTGCACTCATCACTCCATTCAATAGCGGAATCGGCACTGCCGCCATTGACTGACACAAGAGCCATATTGCCTGAAACTATCTCAAAACTTGTCGTCAGGTTGTTATCCGTAAAACCCTCTTTCAGCGAAATGCTTATTTCATTTCCCGTCGCGGAGTCGCCGGCACCCTCGGGAAGAAGAATATCTGCCGTGGGAGCTTGTACAGAATCAGCAGGCTTGTCGTTGCATCCCATAAGCATAGTCAGTGCGGCTGCAAGAATAATAACTGAGTATAGTAGCTTTTTCATTATAGCACCCCTTCCTTTAAATTAAATTTTTAATATTTAGTTTCGTATTCTCGACTAATAGTCTCTACGCTGTATCCGTCCCTTTGTTTATGCATTATTTTTTTACTCAATGAGTTCCGTCGAAAAGTGGCTTTGTCATTATTTAATTCATCTTTATTATACAGTACTAATATTCAAAAAGCAACAAAATATATGGAAAAATATGAATTAATTTAAAGTTTACATTGCGTTCATAAATTCATTTTTTTGGATATTTATACTATATCAATCGAGTGTTTAGTTACGTATACAAAGCGATAGAGTGAGAAAATAGATAATGCCGAATAAAAAAGCACAAGTCTATCGTTCCGATGATAAAATCAGAACGCTTGAACTTGACTTGACAATTCTTCATCACACAAAAAGTTTAAATCTTGCAGATTTATATGCTGTTCTGATTTGGTTAGAAATACTATCGCAAACAGAGCAGAAGTAATGCAGATTGTGTTCCTTTAAATTTAGGGACGGGGGGGGGAGGGTGCTTTGCGCAATGACTGAAGTGTGAGAGATAAAGAAAGGGCACAGCATGCGCCATTATGGTCGGTTTGATGCGGACGACGGGAGATTTGAACAAGCGATGCCATTGTATTGTCATTAAGTAGGCATCGCCTAAAGTTTCGGCTCGAAACTTTCCCCCTCGCCGTATATTTTCTTAAAATTCAGAGCTATACTTGGCTCGGGGAGTGGGTTCTGCGCACCCGCCATCGCACAAAAAGGCCGTCTCAATGAGACAGCCTTTTGGCAAATGACCGCAATTTTGATAAAAGGTTCATACAGAGTGATTTTGCACCCCCTATTTAACGCATACAAGAGTTTATAAATTTAATAGGCACATCCATTCTCTTTGCAACTGCTTCGGGGGTCATACCACTATCCAAGAAACGCTTACAAACAGCCTTCGTGTTTTCGCCAATCTCAATAATGTTTTTATCGGGGTCATAGATTCTAACCACCCGTTGTCCCCATGAATGCTCTTTGATAGGATGCACATATTCCACTTTACACTTTTCCAATTTAACAGCGAACTTATCAAAGTTCTCGCTCTTTAAGCAACTTTGCAAGTTCTGTTATGCCGTTCAATACCGCCACCTCCTAAAAATGAGCATAGAAAAAGACGAACACGAATGCTCGTCTTAATGTGTGTTTGGTTCTATAAACCGGAATTTGTAGCTGTCATAATAGTTACTTAACTGCTATAATTACAGAAAATTTATGATAAGAATAGATACATTTGACTTCCGAAAATCCGCATCTGTTCAGCATTTGTATTTCTGCTTCGACAGAACACTCCTTATCTAATTTTCTGCGTTCTTTCCATAATTCGATATCTCTTTCAATCAATCCACTGGAATACAACTGGCTCTCCCAATATGTATTAAACCAATCATTTATCACAGGTGTATCAGCACAAAACTGATCATAATTCACTAATATTCCACCCTCTGGCAACATGTTATAAATCTTTATAAATAAATTTTCTTTTTGAGCATCATCCAAATGATGAATGGATAATGCTGATATAACAGCATCAAAATCATCTTCAGGAAGTGCCTTTGTATAATCCATTACTCTATGCTGAACATTATTCAATCCCGAAAACCTTTTTCTCGATACATCAAGCATTTCGTCAGCTATATCAACCAACATATATTCCGCTGACGAGCATTGTACATACCAATAATAAGACAGCAAACCTGTTCCGGCTCCTAAATCCAACACTCTCTTTGGCTTCTTAATACTTGAAAGTATAAATTTTGTTGAATTTTCATAGTAATCATCAAAACATGGAATGAACCTTCTGCGATTACAATCATATTCTTTAGCTATTAAGTTAAATTGCGCTTCTATATTCATAGTGGTATCCCTCTCCAACAAATTCCGATTTGTCTTTTTATTTATTATACTATAATGGCTACAATTTGTCCATAGACGTATTAACCGAATTTTCTAAGTCCCAGTTTCACATAATGTATTCCGTTTTTGATGCTATGGTCGGTGCTTTCAATTAAATAATTCGCATTATCAACTGTAATCATTGAGCCGGCACGGGTGTAGCTGTTTACTGCCTCGATGATTTCAATTGAAAAACTTTCCTTGACCTTATTCAGTTTTGACAGCTTATTATTTGCGTAGGTATTGGCATCTCCGTCTTTTTCATCGATTTTAATTACCTCTTGCAAAACACCGTAGTTTGAAGCATACCGGGGACATTTTCTAAAACTACGGCTTTGGGTTTTAACTTTGCTGCGAGTTTTACCATAGCGAGATATAGGCTGTTTCTTTGCAAAAGAGTCTGCCATCATTTACGACTGCAATTCCGCTTATGAGCCGATTGCAAAAGGCGGATGGGGTGCTGTTAAGAACTCTATTTTACAGGCAGAAGCTAAAGGCGAGGAAGCAATGAAGGCAATGGACGGAAAAGAATAAAATCGGTATGAAGTCTTTTTCAAAAGGGGGTGCATAAAACCTCTCTTGCAAAGAGGAAAAAGCGAAAAAGCCGCCATCGGAACTGCTCCGTGGTGGCTTCATTTATATATGAAAAGGCTGAAAACCCTTGAAAATAGGCAAAAAACAATGACTGCAACTTTTTATCAAAATTGCAGTCATTATGTGGTGCGGACGACGGGAGATTTGAACAAGCGATGCCATTGTATTGTCATTAAGTGGGCATCGCCTAAAGTTTCGGCTCGAAACTTTCCCCCTCGCCGTATATTTTCTTAAAAATCAGAGCTGTACTTGGCTCGGGGAGTGGGTTCTGCGCACCCGCCATCGCACAAAAAAGGCCGTCTCAATGAGACAGCCTTTTGGTGCGGACGACGGGACTTGAACCCACATGAATTGCTTCACTGGAACCTGAAACCAGCGCGTCTGCCAATTCCGCCACGTCCGCATATTAAGTTGACAGCTAAGCTGAAAGCTGATAATTGTTCAAATAATTGAGTCACTTTCAAGACTTATAAAGCAACGATGTAATGATACCATATTTTTATATATTTGTCAATGCCTTTTCTCAAAAAAACGGGTATTAAAAACAAAAAATAAATAAAGAGTTAATTATTTTGTAAAAATTAGTTGAATTTTTTATAAGACTGTGCTACAATAAAAAAGTTGCGAAAGGGAGTAGCTATGAAAATTCAATTAAATGTAGGTAAAAGAATTCTTAAAACGGCGCTTGCCGTTTTTATATCCATATTCATATATATTTTGCTGTTGTTTGTAGATAAAATGGTGGGCATTGATTCTTCCGAGTGGGAAGCGCCGTCAAATATGTACACACCGTTTTTTGCGGCCATTGCCGCCGTTTATGCGCTGCACAAAGACAGAAAGAGCAGTTTTGCACAGGCGAAAATAAGGTCAATGGGATCTATTATCGGCGGATATTTCGGAATGCTTGTTATTCTTATAAGCGAGTATTTTTTAATTGATGTTCTTAAAATGAATGAGACAAACTTTATTTTATTCAAGTTCATTACATTTGTATGGATATCGCTCGGCATTATTCCGCTTATTGTCATAACAGTAAATCTTAAGCAGAAGACGGCAGTGTTTATTACCTGCCTTACCTACCTCAGTGTAACTATTTCGATAAGAAACGGCGGTATGCCGATAGTGCAGTTTGCCACAAACCGTGTTTTATCAACACTTGTGGGCGTCGGAGTATCTCTGGTTATAAATAATATTGCGTCGCTGCAGTTCAAACGGCGGGATGTGATGTACTGCGCCTCTTTAAATAACAGTTTTATTAAAGAGGATAAAATGGACGATTTTATCAAGTACAAAATTGCAAGTCAGTATTACAAGGATATGCCGATGTCTTTTGTTACGACAAGAGCTCTCTTGCCGCAGAACACACTTTTTAAAGACATAGATGTTAATTTCCCGATGGTTCTGATGAACGGCTCGGTAATATACGATTTTAAGCACAGAAGATATGAAAATATAATCTGTATTGATGATGAGAACAGATTTAAAATTGAGAGCCTTTTGAAGAGAGCAGGTCTTAATTCCTTTACCTATTATGTAGACAAGCATTTTACACATTGCTATTACACCAAACTTGAAAACGAGGGTGAAAGGCATTATTTTGAAGTAAGGGAAAAAACAAAGGATTATATTTTTGTAAGAGCGCCGTTTCCTGAGGAGCTTTCAACACCGCTGTTTGTTTGTATAGACCGCAAGAATAAAATTGATGAGTTTATAAACTATCTCAAGGATGAAGGAATTGATACTTTACTTGATGTTGTGGTTTATCCTTACAGGCTTGAGGGATATTATTATATGAAGATCAACAGCAAGGATGCGACAAAAGAGGGAGCAATCAAAAAAATATTTGAGGAGAAGAATTTTTCAAAACTCGTAGTATGCGGCTCGGGAAGGACCGATATACCTCTGATTAAAATGGCGGACTTCAGTGTTGCGCTGAAGACTGCGCCGCAATATGTTAAAGATGAAGTTGATGTTGTACTTAACAGTGACTGTCCTGCAACAGTACTTAAGGTTTTTGATAAAATTTATCACTCAAGGAATTTTGATTCAGCAGTAAAAAAAATCAGTAAAAAATATCAATGATAATGAGCGGAGGTATAATGAATATAACCTTTCCGAAGTATTATGATAATTTTGAATGTATCGGCGGAAAATGTCCTGACAACTGTTGCATAGGTTGGGAAATTGATGTTGATAATAAAACAGTGAGTAAATACAAAACAGGGAAACTTCCGATTTTCAAAGAAGCTGTTTCCGGTATAGTGTGTGAGGACGGGGTATACCATTTTTCACTCGACAGAAACGAAAGATGCCCGATGCTCACTGATGACGGATGGTGCAAAATCATTACGCATGCCGGAGAAGATAGCCTGTGTCGGATATGCAAGGAGCATCCGAGATTTTATAATACCAATTACAATATAAAAGAGGGCGGAGTCGGAGCTTGCTGTCACAGTGCCGCTCTGCTTATATTGACCTCAGCTTCAGACAGCTATGACTTGCCGAAAGAAAAAATTCTGTCTTTAAATAAGGTGTTTTCCCAAAGACAAAATATTTTTGATATAATCAAGGGTGCAGATACTGTTTGTTCTTCGTTTTTTGGCATTTTAAGTTCTGATTTTTTCAGTACAAACGACTTTTATACCGAAAAGTCCGACAAAAAGGGTGTTTTCTGCTTTGTGAAAAACGCACTTAAGAATATTGAAGTAATGGACAGGCTTTTTCTTTCTTATGCTGATTTCGGAATAAGAAAGGCGGAGGAGAATACGGGAGAATTTTTAAAATTTCTTGACAGTTTTTTCACCCTTTACGGCAAGAATATACTTATGTATTTTATTTACAGATATTATATCAGGTTCTATACCGATTTTTGCGAATATGCGGGGATATCAATTGCTTTTTTCTCTGTTTTGGCCATAGCGCTTATGCTGCACGGACAGGGAAGTTTGTCTCTTGAGAATGCAGCCTTGTGTTTTAGAACATTTTCAAAAAATATTGAGTATTCCACTGAAAATGTGGATTATTTATCTGAATTTTTTGATACAGAGTATAATATCTCGGCATTTTTTGAGCATATAAAAAAGTTGGTTTTTTAATATTACCGAAAGTATTTACTTTGACTTTTTGTTATGGTATAATTTTTTAAAAAGGAGGATATAAAATGCATTTTTTAACTGCTGCGGCAAATACAACCGAAACATCGGATATAAATGTAGAGGTGTCAAACTTTATTACTTTTATTGTACAAAAGTCTGTTGATATAGGCTTTAAGCTTTTAGCTGCTATTGCTGTTTTTGTAATAGGCAGAATGCTGATAAAATTCATAATGAAGCGTATTCGCAAAAGCCGCTTTGCCAAAAAGTCTGATACTACGGTTGTGACAATAATAAATAACTTTATCAGTATCACACTGTATATCGTGCTGGCAATATCCATTATTGCGATCATGGGTGTGCCTATGGCATCAATAGTAGCTGTGATTGCCTCATGCGGACTTGCAATAGGCTTAGCGTTGCAGGGAGCACTCAGTAATATAGCGGGCGGAATTATGATACTCTTTTTCAGACCTTTCAGAATAGGTGATTTTATACAGGTTGCGGGAGAGACGGGCACCGTTACGGATATCGGCATATTTTACACCGTTTTGACAACACCTGATAATAAGGTTATAACAATTCCCAACGGAAAGATAATGAGCGACTCAATCACCGACTATTCTCACAATGATACGAGGCGAGTTGACTTTGTTTTCAGCGTGGCATACGGAACGGAGATTGAAAGGGTAAGGCGCATACTTCTTGACGAGGCGGACAAGCACGAGCTTGTTCTTGAAGATCCCGCACCGTTCTGCCGTTTTTCAAAGCATAACGATAGTTCTCTTGATTTTACACTCAGGGTGTGGACAAACAGTACTGACTATTGGCAGGTATATTTTGATATACTGCAAAGTGTTAATGATAAGTTCGTATCCGAGGGTATAGAGATCCCGTTCAAGCAAATGGATGTCCATATACAGAACTCGTAACTCTCAAAGGTGAGAATCAAAAAAGGGCTTATAACATAGATATTTGCCCCAAACATTTTAAAATTAAAAATTTAACGGAGGAACAAGATTAATTTCTTGCCCCTCCGTTTTTGTATTGCGGCAGACACAATATTTTATACTGTTTCTACCTCATAGTTTTTGATGTTGGGATAGAGTCTTTCGTCTTTGCAAAGCCTAAGTTCAAGTTTTTTGCCGACGAATTTGACATTTTTAACAACAAGTTTTTCTACAGTTTTGTAAGCAAACGGCTTGTTTTCTTCATAATTTTTATCATATACGGGAAGAATATACAGTACATCGTCATCTTTGAGCAGGCTTGTGTCTATTGTAAGTCCGTCAATAATAAATGTTCTCGGCATGTAGCAGGTGTATCCGAAATCGTGGTCACCCGTGTTTGTGCCGTTTATGATTGATGACGCACTTGTCGGCCTCCAAATGCAGTTTTTAACTGTCACATCTCCGTTGAAAGAAGAGCCGTAGTCCTCTCTGAGGTTGATGATGTTGGGCCTGTTAATCTGAGTGTCTTCAACGGTAAAGTTGCCGAATCCGATGAGGTTTATTCCCATATGACCGAGATTACAGCCTTTTATACCGCCGGTGGTAACACCGCAGTGAGCGTCAAATCTGGAGATCTTGCAGTTTTCGATATACAAGAGCTTGCAGAAGTTTGTTGCCATAAGTCCCCAGTATCTGTTATCGAGGATATCTATTGTCTGGTTAATATTCTTTATATTTACGCAAACGGCGTTGTTTACCGTCATGTCGTATGTACCCATGCCGACCATCTTTCCGGGAACTTTGCTCTCGGTAAAGTATGTTCTGTGCGGTGTCAGAAGGCAGTCTTTTACCTTGACATTATAGGACTCTCCGACAGATATAAATCCGGCGTACGGAGCGCCGTGATCGAGTTCACCTGTCACATAGTGTGTAATGTCCTTTACGGTAACGTTAGATCTCGTGATCGAGATGTTTCTTGAGTGATACTGATATTCGCTCTTCCACTGGTTAGCGATTGTTGTGAAAATACCGCCTTTGATTGTAATAGGTTCATCATCAACCTTATAAGCATAAATATTTGTAAAATAATCATAGCTCCAGTTGATATCTCCTATAACGTTTCCGTCCTCATCAACTACGAATACATCTGCTATATTGTTACCGCTGTTTTTGTTAAGACCTTTTCTGATATATACGTTGTACGAGTCGGATACAACCTTAACCAAAACTTTTCCCTCATGCGGAAAATCAACTTTTTTCTGATTGCTTTTTAAAGAAGTTATTTCGGGTGTGAATTTTTCGGAGTCGGATACTACTCTAAAGCAGCTTTGTCTGTGGTTTTCGAGGCTGACATCGTCTATTATAAATTTTGCCTTGCCGAAATCGGTATTGGTCTTTATTGTTGCACAAATATTCTTGCCGCCGATATAATAGGTTGCATTGTCGTCGGCTTTAACATCGAGGTGATTGATGTTTGCGTATTCGTGTGCTTTCACAATAGCAGGCAAGTCATCAACTTTTCCGTCTCCGACAGCACCGAAAGCTTCGTATGTAACGTACTTCTTGTTAGTACTCATTGTAAGTCCCCTTTTCAGTAAATCAGATTTTTGTCATAGTCAGTATGCAGCCGATAGTACTTAAACAACAGCCATAACCGTCTAATATTATACTATATACATAAGTGTTAGTCAATAATAAAAGCGTAGAAAGCTATTATATGATTTTGTGTATTATGCAAAAATTACAGTAAAAGGGATAAGGAAATGGAGAGTAATATTTTAAAAGCGCGGCGTGGGCGTAGACTGTTTTTGTTTATGCTTACATTAACAGCATTTCTTTTAGCACTTTTTGTTAAGACAAACATCACGGATAGTGCGAGGCACTTTTTGTTTAAGAAAGTGGGGTATAATATAAAAATCGTTCTCGGAACTCTTAGTTCGGCATTTAAGTATTCTGTATTTGAGGCGGTTGTGATTATTTCGCCTGTGCTGATTTTTCTTTTGATATACATTGTTGCATTTGCAGAGAACGCTTCTTTAGCGAAAAGAAATTTCAGGCGTTTTCTTACATGCGTTCTGATACTTGCAAATGTCTATATATTAACTCTCGGATACGGGTATAACATACCTGTGCAGGAGAGCGAAAGTATAACCGAAAAATACTTGATCGAAAAGGACTCTGTGACCAAACAGATGCTTTACGACACGGTTGTCTCTCTTAAACTCTGCGAAGAAGAGACGGTTTTTGATATGAGTTTTGATTTACCTGAATACAGGAAGCTGTTTTCGGATGAGTATAAAAATGTTTCAGGTAAAGGAGAAAATATTTTTGTTCCCGGGGTAAAACCGATAGAACTATCAAAAGCTGCATCGTATATGGGAATCTTTTCGCTTTATTCTTTTGCCAGCGGTGAAATTCTGGTAAATACCAACCTTCCGGATTTTCTATATCCGTTTACCGTTTTTCATGAGTATGTGCATTTTTCGGGAGTGATGAGAGAGGGAGAGGCTAATTTTATTGCTTTTTTGACATGTTATAACTCTGATATACCGGCTCTTCGGTACAGCGGTATCCTTAACGCTAAAATTTATCTGCTATCTGCCATCTCAAAGATAGATTTGGATTTATATAAAGAGGCTCTGAAAACACTGACAGCGAGGGAGATGGAGGATATTCGCTTATACAGCGAGTATATTTCGGAATACGACACTCCGTTTGGAGAGAGCGTTTCGGATATAAACGGACTTCACCAGTCGGTCTATGATAAAGATAAAGTGCATACTTATGCACAGTTTACCGTGTTTTTGGTAGGATACTTAACTAAAGGGGTGTAAGCGACTTCATAGCACAATATTTTAAATAATGCATATTATGTGAATATACTGCTGTGGAGGTACATATGGGAAAATTTATTGTTAACGGCGGTAGGGAATTGAAGGGTGAAATCTCGGTATCCGGCTCAAAAAACTGTGCTTTACCAATACTTTTTTCCCTGATTGCCGTAAAGAGCGTGACAAAATTATATAATCTGCCGAAAATTAAAGATGTTGAGCTTGCACTTAAAATTCTTGTTGATTTCGGAGCAAAAATAATATATAATATAGACAGTGTGATTATCGACACAACGGAACTTGAATTTATGATGCCGAATACGGAATATGTCTCACAGATAAGGGCGTCTACATATCTGCTCGGAGCGTGCCTCTGTAGGTTTGGTTATGCATATAATCAGCCGTTTGGAGGCTGTAATTTTTCAAACAGACCGATAGATTACCACCTTATGGCATTTTCCGCATTGGGAGCTGAAATATCGGGGGACAAGATAACTCTTGACAAATCTCCTGCCGGTGATATATATCTTCCGAATCCCTCTGTCGGCGCGACGGTCAACTCCGTTATAGCCTCTCTTAATACAGAGATGTGTGTTCGTATTTTCGGATATGCCAAGGAGCCGCATGTTGTCGGGCTTATAGATTTTTTAAACGGTGCAGGTGCCGATATAAGTATAACGGATGAGGCCCTCGTTATAAGCGGAGGCACACAGAAAAACTCGTCGTATAAGATAATTCCCGATATGATTGAGGCGGGCACATACTCTGTCTTGTCGCTTATGTTTGGCGGAAATATTAAAGTTACGGGGGCGGACGCAGAGCATCTGGGCAGTTTTTTTCACGCTTTGACAAAGAGCGGGGCGAGTATACAGCGGCTCGGAAACGATATAACTGTCTCGGGAAAAATAACCCGTCCTCTCCGTATAACAACAGGACCTTATCCGTCTTTTCCGACAGATCTTCAGCCGCAGTTTGTGCCGTTGATGGCGATGTTTTTGGGAGGGCAGATTACCGAGACGGTATTTGAGGACAGATTCGGCTATCTTTCCGAGTTTGAAAAGCTCGGACTCTATTATCAGCGGAGCGGAAGCACTGCGAATATCTTCCCATCAAAACTGAAAAACGGCACTACCGATATTCCGGATCTCAGAGCGGGCGCCGCCCTTGTGATGTCTGCGCTGAGGAGCGAGGGGGAGAGCGTTCTCAACAACTCTTTTCGCGTAATACGCGGATACAGTGATTTTGTCAATAAGCTTCGGGGACTCGGAGCGGATATAACAGAAGTTAATTAACAGGAGAATAAAAATGAAAAGAATAATAACATTGCAGGATGTTTCATGCGTCGGCAGGTGTTCGGTGACGGTAGCATTGCCTATAATATCGGCATGCGGTGTAGAGACGGCGGTTTTGCCGACGGCTCTTTTATCTACACATACCGGCTTTCCGAAATTTACATTTATGGATCTTACCGACCAGATAACACCGATTTCCGATACCTTTAAAGAGCTCGGTATGGAGTTTGACGGAATATATACGGGTTATCTCGGCTCTCTCTTACAGGTTGAGATTGTCGGCAAGTTTATCTCTGATTTTAAAAGGGAGAATAACTTTGTGCTTGTCGACCCCGCAATGGCGGATAACGGCAAGCTTTACAAAGGCTTTGACATGAATTTTGCAAAGAAAATGTCCGAGCTTTGCGGCAAGGCTGATCTTATAATTCCGAACCTCACCGAGGCGTCGTTTATGTTAGGCCTTGAATACAGAGAAAACTATGACGAGGATTATATAAAGGACCTCTTGAGACGCCTTTCTGAACTCGGGGCACCTAAGGTTGCGCTCACGGGCATAAGCTTTGAGCCGTCTACAATAGGAGTGTATTACTATGACAGCACCTCTGATGACTTTTTCTACTACACAACGCCCAGAATACCGAAGCTTTATCACGGTACAGGCGACCTGTTTGCATCTGTGAGTATGGGATGCATAACCCGAGGAATGGAAATAAAGGATGCGCTCTCGGTGGCGTGCGAGATTACATACCTCAGTATGAAATATACGATGCAGGACCCTCACGCGAGGTTTTACGGCGTAAACTTTGAGTATGCAATAACCGACCTTGTCAAAGCGGTAAATGAAAAAAAAACAAAAAAGCAGTAAACAAAAACGCAAAGAGGAGCGCAAATCTTCGCTCCTCTTTATTGTATAACGAAAACCACGCGATAGTCGCGTGGTTCAATTGAGGTTATACATCTCCTACTTCTCTTACAATTCTTGAATATAAAGTTAACGAAATATCTAATAAACCATTTTTTATTAAAGAGCATAATCAAAAAAATTCAATATCAGAAACCATTCAAATTTTACAAAAACTTAGAA
>CALWTU010000043.1 GCA_944384515.1 uncultured Clostridia bacterium | reverse complement strand
GGCGGTATATGCCTGTTTATGTGTGAGCAAAATGATAAACTGTTTATATATGGGCGAAATGATAAATACTACGCTCTCGGTTACTCTTCACAGAGAATTCTGTTTTCGAGTGCAGTCTTTGCGTACTCCCTGAGCAAATCTGCAAACTCGTCTGTACCCTCAATCAAAATCTCGGATTTCTCGCTTCTTGCATTAACTTCCATACGGTATGTTATCTCAGGAAAAAGCGTGGGGGTATACTTAAACAAAAGGCGGTCCTTTGGAGTTTTATGTGCCCTTCTCTCCTTTTCGGTCTCCTTTGTGATGCTTTTGATATCGGCAAGTTCTATCCTGCAAAGCGTAACACTTCTCTTTCCGACAACCTGATATACAATAAAGAGCGGTATGTTCCTGCTGTCTATCATAACTGCATAATGATAGGCGGTACTGATATACTTTGTAAAAATCAGAATTGCAACAACCAGAAAAACAAGTCCGATAAGTCCCACAATCCCTTTGTATTTATCAATCCAATAATAAACTCCGAAAAAAATTGCGCTGATAACCATAAAAAGAGCAAAAAACTTTACTGCATTGTTGTTCTGAGGTTTTATTCTCGAGTCAAATTCACTTATCATAACTTCGGCACCTCATCCTTGCTTAATGGATATTCCTTAAAAAAGTTATAGTTCTCGTTATCCTCATAAATCGGAATTGCATAAGGTGACTCCATTTCAACTCCGTTTATAAAAATCTCAAGTCTTATCCAGTAAATCTTATCCTCTCCGCTTGCGTCAAAATCAATGTTGTCAAAAACAAGCTTATGATACTTATACATCATTTTATCCGCACTTTCAATATACGAAAGCTCACCTATAACAACCGGGTCTTCACCCTCATTTACCGGGTTTTTAGCAAGGCGGAATGTAAATAGATTGTCCTTTTTCGGATCAATATCAATTCCGTACTCCTCTTTAATGATATCAGCCAAAGAGTAATTGTACCGCACGGAGAGCTGAAGCTGTCCGCAACCTTTTATAACGATGAGGTTGTCCGCAAAAAATCTGCCGAGGTCGTTGTCGTCATACGGCGCTCTGAGCTCCTGCGTCAGTGCGTCAAGCTCATTTCCGTTATCTTTATAATACTGCATTAATTTATCGTTAAAATAAATATTCTTCATACTGTCGGGATAATAATTGAAAAGGAACATTCTGAAACCAAGCACAAAAACCACGGATATACAGGTAAAGATAAGAAGAATCTTTAAAATTTTGCCGAGCGGGCTTGGCTTATATGGTATATAATCGTCCTCGTCGTTATTATAATCACCGTACCTCTCTAAATCTTCCAAAAAAGTATTCCTTTCATTTTTTATTTATTATACAACAAATCAAGTTTATATGTCAAGTTAATTGCAGTAAAAATACAATTAAGCAAAATCCGCCGTTTTGTCGGCGGTATTTTTCGTTTTGTTATGTTTTAGCCGTTCCATGAAGAAAAAAATCATTGTTTTATCATATATTTTAGGTTTTATTGTCAATCTTTTATCTTTTTGCTTAAATTATCTTGAAAACAGACGAAAAAAATAGTATAATATATGTGATAAAAAACAAGGAGAATATTATGAGTACTTTTCATTTAATTGACCATCCGCTGATTCAGCACAAGCTGACCATCATGAGAGACAAGGATACATCAAGCAAAGACTTCCGTGAGTTGCTTGACGAGATCTCAATGCTCCTCGGTTATGAGATAACGAGAAATCTCCCGCTTGAAGATGTGGAAATTGAAACACCGATACAGAAAGCGACATTCAAGAGAATAGCCGGAAAGAAACTTGCCATTGTTCCGATACTCAGAGCGGGGCTTGGAATGGTGGACGGTCTGTTGCGTCTTGTCCCTGTTGCAAGAGTCGGTCATATAGGACTCTACCGTGACCCCGAAACTCATATGCCGGTTGAATACTACTGCAAGATGCCCCCCGATATCGGTGAGAGACTTGTAATTGTTGTTGACCCCATGCTCGCCACAGGCGGCTCCGCATCCGACGCTATCTCCATGGTAAAGGCAAAGGGTGCTAAAAATGTCCTGCTTATGTGCCTTGTTGCGGCACCCGAAGGTGTAGCAAAGCTTCAGAAAGATCATCCGGATGTTGATATTTACTGTGCGGCTCTTGACGAGAAGCTCAACGACCATGCTTATATTGTTCCCGGTCTCGGAGACGCCGGAGACAGAATTTTCGGTACAAAATAATATTTTTTACGGCTATTGTGAGACTCTCGCAATAGCCCGATTATAATTTAAGTATTTTTTAAAACAGGAGGTTTTGTGTGCGAGAGTTAACCGTCAGCAAAAACGATGCCGGACAGAGACTTGACAAATTTATTTCAAAGTCCCTCCTTTTACCCACAAGTCTCTTGTATAAATCAATCCGGACTAAAAAAATCAAGCTGAACCGCAAGCGCGCCGAGATTAACACTATTCTCAAAGAGGGAGACACCGTACAGTGCTTTATCGCAGACGAATTTTTCAGGGACTGCACGGATGAGATAAAATTTTCATCAATAAAACCGGATATTAATATCATTTACGAAGACGATAACATCTTGCTTGTAAACAAACTGCCGGGTATCTCGGTCCATGAAGACGAGCACGGCGAGAACAACACGCTGATAAACCAAATAATCGCTTACCTTTATCAAAAGGGGGAGTATCAGCCGCAAAATGAGAACAGCTTTGCCCCGGCGCTCTGCAACAGGATAGACAGAAATACGGCGGGAATTGTGATATGCGCCAAGAACGCCGAGACGCTCAGAATAATGAACGAAAAAATAAAACTGCGTGAAATAGACAAGTTTTATCTGTGCCTTGTACACGGTTTTTTAAACAAAAACCAAGACACGCTGTATGCCTACCTCACAAAAGACGAAAAAACAAAAACCGTAAAGGTGTACGGCAAAAATCCGCCGGGCGGCGCAAAAAAAATCATTACCAAGTACAAAGTGCAAAAAGAATTTTCTACATGCTCTCTGCTTGAAGTGGAATTGCTGACAGGACGTACACATCAAATAAGGGCGCATATGGCGTATATCGGTCACCCCCTGCTCGGCGACGGGAAATACGGAATTAACAAAGAGGACAGAAAACAGGGATTTAACTATCAGGCTCTCTACTCTTACCGTCTTAAATTCAATTTTAAGACCGACGCCGGCATTTTAAATTATCTTTCCGGAAAAGAATTCAGAATAGAAAACAGGGATATCTATTTCCTCAAAAATCTGAGCGAACTCTAAAACGCCCGATTCTTTGTCAAAATGTTAAAAAAA
>CALWTU010000042.1 GCA_944384515.1 uncultured Clostridia bacterium | reverse complement strand
ACGAAAAAAGGAAGAATTGGCTTAGATTTGTTCAAATTGAACGCCTCTTAAACCAATTCTCCGCGGAATTGTATAACTCTCAAAAATGAGGATTTTACCGATCCTCTTTTCGTCATACTCTTTTTTGTTTTTTTTTTAGGCTTTTTTCTTTTGGTTTACCGAAACGTGCAAAATTGCATAGCAAAAGGCTGAGCCATTCGCTTAATTTTAAGCTTTTGACTCAGCCCCTTTTTGTTATTAAGTTAAAAACCGAGAAGCCTAAAGCTCACGGCTGTAGGGCGGCACTCCTGAAATGCTCGGTTTTGTATATTTTTTAAAAATTAAGTTTTCTTTTTGCCTTTTTATTGTTTGACAGAGTATTATATCGACTCTATTGCAAATATAATTACTTCGTTTTTCTCAAGATCTCTTACTGTTTCGTCCGGCGGCGTTTTACTGCCTATGATATTTGCCTCGATTCCGATATTGTTTTGAATGCCGCTGCGCGGGGATGTCACCTGTATATCATATGTGGTATAATTTTCTTTAATCAGGTTTATTGCGGGGCGGATGTTCTCACAGCCCTTCACCTCAATATATATTCCGAAGCGGGAGAGGTGCTTATTTAGCTTGTACTCGATTTTGTGGAAAATCGTGACCGTGAGTATTGTTACAGCAAATGTCAATAGCGCACCCTCATAAAATCCGACTCCCGCAGCAAGACCGATTGTCGCCGTTGCCCAAAGACCTGCCGCTGTCGTAAGACCGGTTATCATAAATCTGCCCTTGATAAGAATTGTTCCGACTCCGAGAAATCCTATTCCGGAGACGACCTGCGCCGCAATTCTCATCGGGTCGGCAGAGTAGCCGAGCACCTTTGTACAAAACAGCCCTACCATGACAGTAAGCGATGCTCCGACGCATACGAGTATATGCGTGCGCATTCCTGCCGCCCGTCCCGTCTTTCCTCTCTCAAGGCCGATAAGTCCGCCGGTAATCACGCAAAGTATTATCCTCGCAAGTACACTGACGGCGTTAAAATCTCTCATATATTCGGTGAATTCTCCAAAATTCATAGCTGCCCTCCGTCTGAGATGTCCGAGACTGAATATAGTCTCTATTGTCTTTAAAAATGCGTTTTCCGCACTTTACAAATACTTTACACCTACAGTATACTATAGAAGAAATAATAAAGCAACCCCGCTTTTGTTAAAAAATGTGTAAACATTCATTTTTTTGTTCCGTTTAATTTGACACGGGTGTGCCTTTTTTCGACAAAATAGAGCAAAATATTAAAACAGGAAGAAAACTCTTGAAATACATGAGAAAATATTATATAATATTCTTAACCGTATCTTAACTGAAAGTTAAAGTATTGGATACAAAAGTTTATTATTTCGGAGAAATTATGGTAACCTATCAGGATGTATTTGAAAACAGCGACATAAAAGAGTATATCAAGGCGCAGGACCTCTCTCTTGTGGCTCTCGGATATACCGAGCACTCGTTTGCGCATGTGGGCAAGGTTGCGCACAATGCCGCTTATATTCTTGAGACTTTGGGATACGACAGCCACACGGTCGAGCTTGCAAAAATTGCCTCTCATCTGCATGATATCGGCAATCTTGTAAACAGGATTGACCACTCTCAGTCGGGTGCTGTAATGGCGTTCCGCCTGCTTGACAAGATGGGCATGGAGCCTTTTGATATTGCGACGGTTGTCAGCGCCATCGGAAATCACGACGAGGGCACGGGCGTTGCGGTAAACGAGGTCGCGGCGGCACTTATCATTGCGGACAAGTCCGACGTGCGCCGCTCAAGGGTCAGAAACAACGATGTGAGAAATTTTGATATTCACGACAGGGTGAATTTTTCGGTTGAGGACAGCTCTCTTTCCATATCCGACAACAAGAAATATGTTACTCTCGAACTTAAGATAGACACTTCCATAAGTCCCATTATGGATTATTTTGAGATATTTTTGGGACGAATGCTCATGTGCAGGAAGGCGGCACAGAAGCTCGGACTTGAATTTATTCTCAGGATAAACGACCAGCAGTTAATATAAAAGCTCAAACGGTGCAGTCCCCTCTGACGGGGAGGCTTTTGAAAATCAGCTAAATATAAAGGAAATTTTGAGATGACAATTTTTGATGTGCTTGAATTGCTTTGCGGTCTTGCGCTGTTTCTTTACGGTATGGAGCTGATGGGCGACTCGCTCAAAAAGAGCGCCGGAACAAGACTGAAACAGATTCTCTCAAACATGACCTCAAACCCTTTTAAAGGATTTTTGCTCGGACTCGGCGTTACCGCGATTATTCAGTCCTCATCCGCCACGACAGTTATGGTGGTGGGATTTGTTAACTCGGGAACGATGACTCTGCTCCAGTCGGTGGGAGTTATCATGGGTGCCAATGTCGGCACCGCGGTGACCGCCTGGATAACAGGTCTGTCCGGAATCGGTACGGCGGGTGAGAATACCACTGAGTTTATAAAATGGCTTAAACCCGACGCATGGATGCCTATTCTTGCCGTGATAGGTATCGGTCTTAATATGTTTGCAAAGCGCGGTAAAAAGAAGGATATTGCGGGTATCCTCCTCGGCTTCAGCGTGCTGATGGTGGGCATGAACCTCATGTCAGGCTCCGTCGGCGGTCTTAAGGACAGCGAGAGCTTCAAGTCCATTCTCACAATGTTTGAAAACCCGATACTCGGCGTGCTTGCGGGACTTGTGCTGACGGCGGTTGTCCAGTCGTCATCCGCCTCAGTCGGTATTCTTCAGACGCTCACCACGACGGGCGCCATTACATTCGGAACCGCAATTCCCATTATCATGGGACAGAACATAGGTACCTGCGTTACCGCACTTATCTCCTCCGTCGGCGCAAACAAAAACGGTAAGCGTGCCGCATTTATTCACCTTTATTTCAACATTATCGGCGTTGTAGTCTGGCTGACGCTCTTCTATATTGTCAATGCCGTAGTTGATTTTGCGTTTGTGGACAGCGCCATTGATATGTGGGGCGTTGCCGCCGCGCATACCATATTCAAGCTACTCTCGGTTGCGCTGATGTTTCCGTTTTACAAACAGCTTGAGAAGCTTGCCGTGCTTACCGTCAGGGACAAGGAGAGCGACAAGGTCGGCTACAACCTCCTTGACGAGCGCCTTTTCGCCACTCCTTCGGTTGCTGTGGGCAGGGCGACTTCCGTAACATCCAATATGGCTCAGATTTCAAATGAGGCAATGATCAAAGCGATAAAGCTTTTTGACGACTACGACGCAAAACTCGCCCAGGAGGTGCGCACCCTTGAGGATAAGGCGGACAAGTACGAGGACGCCCTCGGCTCATATCTTGTAAAGCTCTCAAACGAGGACCTTACAAAGGACGACTCCGAACAGGTATCAAAGCTTTTGCACATAATAGGCGACCTTGAGCGCATTTCCGACCATGCGGTAAATGTGGTGGAATCACTTGAGGAAATGCAGGATAAAAAGCTCTCTTTCTCCGCCGAGGCAAACCGTGAGCTCAGTGTGCTGATGAGCGCTGTCGGCGAGATTATATCTCTTACCGAGCGGGCATTTATAAACAACTCGGTTACAGATGCCAAGAATGTTGAGCCGCTCGAGGAAGTAATCGACGAGCTTCGTGAACAGATAAAGATAAATCATATTAACCGTCTTAAAAAGAGCGAGTGCACGATAGAGCACGGATTTATTCTCTCAGACCTTCTGACAAACTTTGAGCGCGTTTCCGACCACTGCTCAAACATTGCGGGATGCGTTGTCGAGATTGCAAGCTATGACGCACTCGATATGCACAGATATACTCACGATATCAAACGCGACAGCGAGGAGTTCAAGCTTCGCTTTGACGAGTATCAGCGCAAGTACGCTCTGTAAAATTGTATAGGCGAAAAATTGCGGAGGTTTAAGGTAACTTATTCCTCCGTAAAATTTTCGTAAAATTTTTTTGCATTTTGGTCTCATTATTATTGTAAAAATGAGACTTTTCTGCTATAATTTCAATGTTACGGAAGATAAAACCGTGAAAAGAAAAATAGATTTGAGGATAAAAATTTGAAGATACTTGTAGTGGGGGATGTCACAAGCCCCTCGGGCGTTAAGCACCTTGAAAAAAATCTGTGGCGTCTGCGTGAGCGTGAGGGAATAGATTTTACCGTTGTCAACGGCGAGAACGCCTCATTTATAACCGGCATATCGAAGGAGCTTGCCCAGACTCTGCTCAAGAGCGGAGCGGATGTGATAACAGGCGGCAACCACACCTTGTCAAACAGAGCCGCTTATACCTATCTTGAGGACTCAAAAGAGGTGCTCAGACCGATAAATTTCGGAGACGGCGCCGTCGGAGAGGGATATACGATACTCGATGCCATGGGATACAGAATGCTTGTTATTTCCGCTATGGGAAACGTGCATATCGAGCCGGTGCTTGATAACCCCTATTCGTATATCGACCGACTGCTCAAAAAAGAGGAGGGAAGATACGATTTTTCCATCCTTGATATACATGCGGAGGCGACGGGAGAGAAGCTTGCGATAGGGCACGCATACGACGGAATTATCAACATAATATTCGGCACGCATACCCATGTACCGACGGCGGACGAGCAGATTTTGCCGGGCGGCACGGGATATATAACCGATGTCGGAATGTGCGGCGAGACGGGCGGCATACTCGGTATGGACAAGGAGTGCGTCGTTCAGAGAATGCGCACAAGGACGCCCGCAAAATTTAAGTCGGCGGACGGAGAATGTCTGGCAAACGGCGTTATTTTCACTCTTGACACAGATCTTGGCCGTGTTGTCGGCGTGCGCCGTATTTGTTTTTGATTTTGGGACAAGGCTTTGCCGACAGATTTTAAATCTTTTTTTCGGATGAGGCTTGAATTTGTTTTTCGGCGGCTGCTCTTTTGTCTTTGGGGCGATTTTTCAGTAATTTTTCCGTGTTTCGGTGAGAGATGAGGCTCGGCAGATTATATTTACGGTAAGTAAGTTTCTAGAGGTTTTTTATGAATGAGTTGAAAACAGAGGTTTGCGTTATAGGTGCAGGACATGCCGGGATTGAGGCGGCGCTTGCCTCGGCCAGAATGGGTGTCGACACCGTTCTTTTTACCACAAATCTTGACGCTGTGGGCAATATGCCGTGCAATCCCTCTGTGGGCGGCAGTGCCAAGGGGCATTTGGTGTTTGAGATAGACGCTCTCGGCGGCGAGATGGGCTACTGTGCGGATCTTGCCTCCATTCAGTCGAGAACCCTCAACCTCGGCAAGGGCGCAGCCGTGCACTCAAAGCGTGTGCAGGCTGACAGGGGCGAATATAAAAAAATAATGAAAAAGACGCTTGAAAATCAGCACGGTCTGCGTCTTGTTCAGGCGGAGATCGTAAAAATTCTCACGGAGGAAAAAGACGGAGTCAGGCGTGTGTGCGGCGTTGTCAGCGCAATGGGCGAGGTTTGGCAGGCAGAGCGTGTCATAGTGGCGACTGGTACCTTTTTAAACAGCGAGGTCTTTGTCGGGGACCGTGTGTTCAAGTCAGGTCCCGACGGCATGACGAGTGCCGACGGACTCTCCGCTTCGCTCGCAGAGCTCGGCATACGCATGATGCGCTTTAAGACCGGAACGCCTGCAAGGGTGCATGCCGACTCGATAAATTTTGACGAGCTTGAGATTCAGCTTGGTGAAGAGGACCCCGTTCCGTATTCCGTCAGAACAAAGGAGTACAGCAGTGACACGGTTAACCGTGTACCATGCCATATCGTCTACACAAACGCCATAACGCATAAAATAATACTCGATAACCTTGACAGATCCGCCATGTATTCGGGCAACATTACAGGTCAGGGACCGAGATACTGCCCGTCAATCGAGACAAAGCTTGTCAGGTTTAAGGATAAGGAGAGACACCAGCTTTTTGTTGAGCCGATGGGGCTTGACACAAAGGAAATGTATATACAGGGCTTTTCCACCTCTATGCCGCCTGATGTCCAGCACGAGATGCTCCGCTCTCTTCGGGGATTTGAGAATGCGCAGATAATGCGTTATGCCTATGCGATAGAGTATGACCTGACCGACCCGACAGAGCTTTATCCCACACTTGAATTCAAGAAGGTAGGGGGGCTTTACGGAGCGGGGCAGTTCAACGGCACATCAGGGTATGAGGAGGCGGCGGCGCAGGGTATTGTCGCCGGCATAAATGCCGCACTCAGTCAGAAGGGCAGGGAGCCGATGATTCTCCCGCGCTCGTCTTCGTATATCGGCACATTGATTGACGACCTTGTAACAAAGGGAACCGCCGAGCCGTACCGTGTCATGACATCACGCTCGGAGTACAGACTGCTTTTGAGACAGGACAATGCGGATCTGCGCCTCACAGAGATAGGTTACAGGGTAGGGCTTATCGGCGAGGAGAGATACCGTGAGTATTTAAATAAGGTCGAGGCGATAAATGCGGAGATCTCAAGGATAGAGAATACCGTCCTGCCGCCGAGCGAGGAGGTAAACGCCTTTCTCGAAAAGCACGGCTCTGCCGCCGTGAAAACAGGTGTAAGGCTCTCCGAGCTTCTGCGCCGGCCGGAGCTGACATATGCTCTGCTTAAAGAGGTTGACACACAGCGCCCCAATCTTCCGGGGAGCGTCGCCAAAACGGCTGAAATACAGATAAAATACGAAGGATATATCAAAAGGGAGCTTCAGGAGGTCGAAAGACAGAAAAATCTTGAAGACAAGCGTCTGCCCTCTGACATAAACTACTCGGAAATTTTAGGACTGCG
>CALWTU010000041.1 GCA_944384515.1 uncultured Clostridia bacterium | reverse complement strand
GGAAAGATATTTCTTCCGAAGCTTCTTAGGAGTGCGGAGTGTGCCACTGCGGCATTTAATGAGATAAAGAGCAAAATTTCAAAGCAAAAACAAAGCGCCAAAGGCGAAATTATACTTGCGACTGTAGAGGGAGATATTCACGATATCGGAAAAAATATTGTCAAAGTAATGCTTGAAAGTTACGGATATACCGTCATAGACCTCGGCAAAAATGTGCCCAAAGAGGTTGTTGTTCAGAAAATAATCGACACGGGATGTACCTTAGTCGGACTCAGCGCATTGATGACGACGACGGTCGGCAGTATGGAGGAGACTATAAAGCTTATCCGTCAAAGAGGGCTTTCGGCAAAAGTGATGGTCGGCGGTGCGGTGCTGAATGCGGAGTATGCACAGATGATAGGTGCAGATTATTACGGACGTGACGCCATGGAGTCGGTAAAAATAGCGAAGGAGCATTTTGAGACCCTCACGGCAAAATGAAATTCGCCGCACGCCCTTTGAGCGGTAAACTCAAAAAGATATTTTGGGGGAAATTATGATATACAGCAAAAAACATTACGGCAGAGGAGCGGGGAAGACCGCTTTCGGCGCATTCTCAAACTGCCGCAGCAAAAACGGTGATATACAGTGCACTCACACGGAGCGGGGTGCGCAAGCGGCATCCGTCGGAGACGGTCGGCAAACCGACCTTGAGCGCGAGATAACTCTTGAAAACGGGCTTAAAGTGTACACCTATACAAATCCCACCCTCCACAGCTTCTTTATTTCGCTGTTTGTCAAAAGCGGCAGTATGTATGAGAATTCGGGGGAGTTCGGAATAACCCATTTTTTTGAGCACTGTGCGGTGCGCAATATCAATAAAATCATGGGGGGCGAGCTTTACAAAATACTTGACCGTGAGGGAGTGGAGTTCAATGCCTCGACTTTTTCGGAGATGGTTCAGTTTTATGTGTGCGGAGGTACGCATTCGTTTATGACGGGTGTCGGTATAGTAAAAGAGCTGTTTTCTCCGATTGTGCTGACGGGAGAGGAAATTGAGCCTGAAAGAAAGAGGATAAAGGCGGAGATACGGGAGAGCGATGACAAAACGGCGCTTTCCACCTTTTCAAATCAGATAGTTCACTCGGGCACAAGTCTGTCACGCTCGATTACAGGTACCGCCACGGATGTAAACGGTATCGGTGTCAAAAAACTTGAAGAGTACCGCAGGCGGGTGTTCACAAAGGAAAATGTATTTTTGTATATAACAGGAAATGTCTCGGACGAGGATATTCAAAAACTGACACGGGAGCTTCAGTCTGTCAAGCTTTACGAGGGAGCGGAACACTCTGATATTGCACCGCTCTCAGAGGAAATGTTCTGTCGTCCGATGAAAATTCATATTAAAAATGCGGATTATACCATGCTCCGATTTAATTTTGACATTGATATGCAAAAGGTCGGGGTGGGGGAGTCTGATCTGATTTACGATATACTCTTTTCAGGGTATAATTCACGCTTTTTCACAAAGCTAAGCGAGCAGCTCGGCATATGCTATGACATCAGCGGAGCGGTGGAGAGATACCGCAATATCGGACAGTTTTATTTCACATTTGAGGTGCGGGAGAGGGAACTTTATACGGCGGCAGAGCTCTGTGTCAATATACTGAGAGCATTTAAGACGGAACTTTGCAAAGAGTGTGAATGCATGAAGGCGGGGTATGTGGATAACGGATATATGCTTTATGACGATGTCCGTGATCTGAACTTCACCATGGCGTATGACAGTCATATAATGGAGCTTCGTTATCCAAGTCTTGAGAGCAGGATAGATGCCTATAAAAATATTACGCCCGAGATGATAAGATGTGCGGCGTGTGAAATTTTCAGAAAAGAGAACCTTACCTTCTGTATGAAGGGCAATAAGAAAAAGATTGATCAGCAAAGACTTATGAAAATTCTCTCCGAACTTTGATATATGTCACCGTTTATATAAGCGCTGACGCCTCAGAAGATAACAAAACAGGAGTTATAAAAGTAACAGCGAGGCGGATTTTCCCGCCTCGCTGTGTTGTATTTGCTTGTAACCTTCTTTTGTATCTGCTTATAACCTTCTCTTATATTTGGTTATGACATTCTGTGTTGTATTTGCTATTATTTTTTTACCCTCTCTTTGACTATAGAGGGAGGCTTTTTGAAACTTTCCGCCTGAATTTTATAGGCGCCTTAAGCCTCATAGTCGACTATAAGAGTCTTTATTTCAAAGGGCTTAAATGTGAGTTTTGCATGCTCGCATGAGGAAATCAATATTTCGTTTTCCTCTAACATGTTAGTCTCAAAAATTTTGCACCCGTCAATTTTGACATCAAGCTCTGTGTGGGTAAAATCTCCGCACGCCTCGTACGCTCTGATTACAAATGCCTTTCTGTTTTCCTCGCACGGCTTTACGGTTTCGATGATAATATTGTCCTTACTCAGGGTGATGAGCGGCTTGTATTCTGTGTTTGCACCGACGAAAAGCGGCTTGTAGTTGAAGGCGTAGGCTCTCTGTACAACAGTCTTTGCACCAAATCCGCCCGAGTGGGGCATAAAGCAGTAGCTGAATGAGTGCACGCCCTTGTCGCCGGTGTAGTCGGGGCGCATTCCGCTCTTGTGAAGGGACAGGCGAATTTCCGAGCCGTATACGCTGATACCGTACTTGCAGTCATTGAGTATTGCGACGCCGTAATTTCCCTCGCTGAGGTCGGTGTATTTGTGGTTTACAACCTCAAATTTTGCCTGCTCGATAGAGGTGTTTCTGTTGTTTGGTCTCTTGATGTGTCCGAACTGTATTTCCTCTCGTGAAAAATCACTGAATACCGAAACATCAAAGGCGACTTTCATAAAACGGTGTTCCTCGTTCCAGTCAAGCTTGTTTTCAAAGACAATGTCCTTTCTTTCTCTGTGGAATACCATGTCGGAGATAAGCGTGGATTTTTCCGAAATTTTATATTCGTTTCTTATCCTCAGTTCAACATCTCCGTTTGATACAACTTCGCTCTTAATGAGATTCGAGCAGGGCTTGTATTTCATCTCAAGGTCCCAGTTTATATCCCAGTTGTCGTAA
Source organism: uncultured Clostridia bacterium (assembly GCA_944384515.1). Lineage (GTDB taxonomy): Bacteria > Bacillota > Clostridia > Oscillospirales > CAG-272 > UBA1740. The sequence goes on along the minus strand of CALWTU010000041.1, from coordinate 2,642 downwards.
CGGGCGGGGACATCCTCCGCTATAAGAAGAGTGTTCAGTGGATAAGAGTTTCCGACAACCTCTCGTTCCTCTTCTTTGTCAAAGTATGATTTTATCGTCATGTCGGGATTGAATTCTATTCTGAAAAGCTCTGTTTCAAGTACTCTGTCAGAATACTCAAATCCACCCCGAGTGACAATGGGCGCTCTCTCTGTTTCGAGGACAACGCTCGACATGGCGGGGAGTTTGACATTTGCGACGGCGATGAGAGCGTTGCCGCCCTGATCGGTGATTTTTTGACACGGGTAGTCTCCTTTTATCCTAAGCCCCTCGTCGAGATTTAAATATACCGTCTCCTCTCTGTCAAAAGAGAGCGTGTTGACCAGAGTTATATATCCGTCCGTCGGCATGCCGCCAGAGACAGTCTCGGAGATGAGTTCCTTTGCGTCTTTTATCATATTGCGCATTTGCTCTTTTGAGGTTTCGTGCACCTCTTTGATGCTTGTGCCGGGGAGAATGTCGTGGAACTGATTTATCAGCAGTACACCGTAGAGCGGTGTGATCTTTTCGCTCTCTGCCGCCTTGCGCTCCCTCACCGCATCAAAGACCGTCACGCACTCAAGGTCATGCAGAGCTATCTCGCCGAGTCGGTTGTTGCGCTTTATCTCGTGCTGGTTTGTCAGCGTTCCCCGGTGAAACTCCAAATACAGCTCTCCGGCGTACAAGGGCAGATTTTCAGATGTACTCTCAAGTTCTCTCATAAACTCAGATACAGTGGTATAACCCGTCCTCGGACAGCCCTCGGTGTCCTCAAGTTTTTCGGCTGTGCGCAGCATGTATTCGTCAGGTCCGCCTCCGCCGTCTCCGGGACCGTAGGAGAAGAGCTTTTTGTTTGTCAGATGCACGAGCTTTACCGAGTCGGCACCCGTGCCATGAGTTAACTCGTTCAGGTTCTTTACGGTTGGGGCGGTATGCGTTTTGTTGAGGTGGCAGAGCACTCGGCTGCCGTCTATTCCTTGCCACCAAAAACTGTCATAGGGGAATTTGTTTGTCTCGTTCCAAGCCATTTTCGTGGTGAGAAAATAGTCAATATCGCACTTTTTGAGTATCTGCGGTATTGCGGCATTGTACCCGAATGTGTCCGGCAGCCAAAAGCAGTCCGACTTATAGTCAAAGTACTTTTCCGTAAATTTCTGTCCCCAGATAAACTGTCTTACCATAGCCTCGCCGCCGGTCAGGTTGCAGTCGCACTCAACCCAGCTTCCGCCGTTTGGCTCATACCGCCCCTCTTTTACCTTCTGTCTTATCTGTTCAAAAAGCTCTTTGTAATTTCTGCGTATCATATCGCTGTGCAGTGAGGAGCTCTGTATGAATTTGTAGTTCGGATATCTGTCCATTATACTCATTTGGTTGCTGTATGTTCTTGCACACTTTCGGACGGTTTCTTTTATCTCCCACAGCCACGCTGTGTCCATATGCGAGTGGCCTATGAGTCCGACATAGGCAGTCGTGTCGCCGTTTTTCTTGCACAGCAGACTCTCGCAAATTGAGCGCACCTCATTAAGGGAGGCAAAAAACTCCTCCTTTGATACCGCCTCAAAGTCGTAATAGACAGCCTTGTGCATCTCGATAAATCCTCTTATAACATCCCCGCGCCTGTAGCTTGAATGAGGGAGCGTGTCGTATAAATCGATGAGAATATTAAGGTCGGTGAGAGTGTCAAAAACCGTTTCGTTTTCGGTGCAGATATCGGTGCTTGCAAGAGAGAGGGTATAATCACTCTTTTGCTGCCTGTCAAACGGCATGGTGCCCATTACATAGTGCCCCATGTAAAACTCCATTGCTATGTCTATAACCTCTCCGGCTTTTGCGCTTTTTTTCAACATGGTGCAGTAATGGTTTCCGTGAGCGCCTATCATTATTTTGCTTGCAAAATTGCCGTAAGGCACCCCGTTTACCCACAGCATTCCCTCATATGCCCCTATATGCGGAAAGATATAAAGCGTCTTTCCGTCAAGCTCTTTCGGTACTGTGAATTTTCCCCTTATCCAGCAGTTTGTGCCCTCGTCCGACCATATCTCGCCGCTTATCAGAGGCGAAAACAGTTTTTCGTCGGGAATTATGTAAAAATGCTCCTTTGTAATGTATTTTTTCTCATCCCAAAGTGCCCCTGCTTTTTCGTAGATGAGATCATCAAGCATTTTGGCAAGTCTTCTGATTTTGAAGACAGTGCTTTCAATATGACTTGTGTTATACATTTTTCTCCCTCTCCTTCAGCATAAAGGACGGTTTTAAAAATAAAGTGCAGATGAATATATAATTAATCCCCCCTTAACCGTTCTTGCGTATTTCAAGTTTTGAATTAAGGGGGGATATTAAACTTTTGCCGACGCGTCGGCGTGATATTTTTCGGTATATTTCAGAGGAAAGCGCTGTCCCGTAACCGTCTGAGGTCAAACTGCAGTAATGCTTTCAGATGTAAAACACTTCATATCTTAAGGCAAAACGGCAAGTTCGGGGGCTCTTTTCTCCTTTATGTTTTATGCGTTTTCTTCTCCCACAGCCGACTGCTGTTTTAAGTATGCGTTGATAAATCCGTCTATCTCGCCGTCCATTACCGCATCAACATTGCCGTCCTCATATCCGGTTCTCGTGTCCTTTAC
>CALWTU010000040.1 GCA_944384515.1 uncultured Clostridia bacterium | reverse complement strand
CCTATATTATTTGATTAAAGTATATATCATTTGCTAAGAAAAGTCAATATTTTTATAAAGGAAAAAGCACAAAAATGAAAAGATTACATTGATTTTGTTAATTAAAATTAAAAAATTCGTGGTAAAAATTGTACAAAATGCTTATTTTATACAAAAACTATTGACAAAACAGTTTTAATGTATTATCATATTCAAGGTGAAAATAATCACTTAACAAAACAAGGAGGAGAAAAATGTTTGAGAATTTGAAAAAATTCCTCGTTGAAGAACTTCGCGTGAAGCCCGAGGATGTTACTATGGAAGCTGAGCTTGCCGGCGACCTTGGCATAAACTCACTCGAACTTGCTGATTTGGTTTATCTTTGTGAAGAAAAATTCAATGTAGTCATTGATGACGAAGATCTTCACAACTTCAATACAGTTGGTGATGTTGTTCGTTATCTTGAATCTGCACAGAACTAAGTTTATATATTTTGTAGTTTAACTACATACATGAAGGATTTTAATTAAAAACCGACTGAGGTAAACTTAGTCGGCTTTTTAATATTTCATGAAATCCATTCATATCTTTATTATGTAAAAATTTATAGATAAATCAAGATTTTCGAGTGCGGGATATTTATTTATCAGATATTCGGCCTCAACCTCTGAATTCTTAAATCCCTGTTCAGAAGTATAAAAATCAATTTTTTTATCTCTTTTCATTCTGCGCAGTATTCTCTGAATATTATCTTTTATTTTAGATGAATCTTCTTGGTTTTCGGCTTTCGGAGGATATAATTTATATATATCCTCGCCAAGGGATTTTGTAAAAGCCATATAATAGTAAATTTCGTTTTTCAGTGTCTCGGGTCTTTTAGCGGTAAGATTAAATTCTTGCATAATTTCCTCGTCGTTAGGTTTTATGTTAATATTATAGCATTAAACTTGAGTTTAGTAAAGTATTTTGTAAAGGAATATCATATGATTAATTTTTTAGCAAAAATATTTATAAAGGACTATAAACAAATACATAACTCAAAAGTCAGGGCCGCTTACGGTACTATGTCCAGCGTTGTCGGAATATGTGTAAACTTGCTATTGTCGGTACTGAAACTGATTGTCGGAATGCTGACAAGTTCTATGGCGATAATAGCCGATTCGATAAATAATTTTTCTGATACCGGTTCATCCATTGTATCGCTTGTAAGTTTTAAAATATCCTCAAAGCCCGCAGACAGAGACCACCCGTTCGGCCATGCGAGAATTGAGTATATTTCTTCGATGATTGTATCTTTTCTAATTCTACTGGTCGGCTTTGAAATGCTGTCTAACTCTGTATCAGTTATTTTCGGTCTTTCCGAAGCAGAAAAACCCGATTTCTCACTTGTTTCCCTTTTGATTATCGGAGCGTCGATTTTACTTAAACTCTTTCTCGGATTATTCCAAAGAAAGATAGGCAAAAGGATTGACTCGTCGGTAATTGTAGCAACAAGTATGGACTCATTTTTCGATTCTATCTCGACACTGACGGTTTTGATATCCGCAATTATCGTTAAACTTACCGATTTTGCACTGCTTGACAGCATTGTCGGTTTGCTTGTAAGTTCACTTATTCTTTATGCCGGCGCTAAAATTCTGATTGAAACCAAAAATTCCATTCTGGGAGAAGCACCTGTACAAAAACAGCTTGAAGATATAAACAACATAATTAAAGATTACCCTGTTGTACTTGGTGTTCACGACCTTATGATTCACAATTACGGACCGTCTCATTATATAGCGTCTTTTCATGCCGAAGTGGACGGTGAGCAGAATATTTATCAGTTGCACGATATGATAGATAACCTCGAAAAAAGAATATCCGGTGAACTTAATATGTTATGCACAATACACATGGATCCGATTGTGACTAATAACGAAGTAGTTAATGAACTGAAAAAATTTGCAATTGAAACAATTAAAAACGATGTATCCGAGGACTTCAATATACATGATTTTCGAGTTGTGGTAGGCGAAAGTCATACTAATATGATATTTGATGTTGTTGTTCCGTTTGAGTGCAAATTAAAAGAGGAAGAAATTGTTGAAAAAATTAAAAACGCAGTCTCTTCAAAAAGAGAAAATGTATTTTGCGTAATAACGGTTGACAGAGGATAATTTTAAGGCAGAAACAAATTCTGCCTTAATTTTTTGTTATCATTTTCACAAATCTACTCTGTTCAAAGTACCGTTTGAATAAAATGATTTTATGTTTTCCAAAATTATTTTAACGCATCTTTCTCTCGCTTCATATGCGCCCCATGCACAATGAGGTGTCAGTATTACATTGTCCAAGTTTTTTATCTCATTGTACGGATGATCAATTCCAAAGGGCTCTTTGGAATATACATCACAGCCGAAAGCTCCGATTTTTCCGCTCAAAATTCCGTCTCTTATATCACTTTCATTGAGCACAGCTCCCCGGGCTTCATTTACTATAACAACTCCGGTCTTCATCAAGTTAATTTTTTCTTTATTTATTATATTGAATGTACTTTCATTCAGCGGGCAATGAACCGTGATTATGTCACTCTCTTTGCACAAGGTATCAAGATCCACACATTCAAATCCATAAGCGGGAGTTCTTTTTGTTGCCAGAACTCTGCATCCCAATGCCTTGGCAACATCAGCCACTGCTCTTCCGATATTCCCAAGTCCCAAAATACCCCATGTTTTTCCGAAGATTTCATGATATACCGGAACAAGCAGATTCGGATATTCGGACTGAGAATACTTCCCGCTTCTAACAAAGTCATTATACTGCAGAATTTTGGTATAAAGCGCAAGGACGGTTGATACCGTATAAAGAGAAACACTGTTTGTGGAGTACGCAGGTACATTGCAAACAGCAACATTATATTTTTTTGCAGCAGCAATATCTATATTGTCATAGCCTGTCGCAAAAACACAGATTAATTTTAAATTCTTGCAGTTTTTGATAATATTTTCATCTATTTTAACTTTATTTATTATTATCACTTCGCTGTCGGAAATATTTTTTACCGCACAACTGCTATCTGTTTTATCATAATACACAACATCGCCGAGAGTTTCTATAACTTCAAACGGTGTGTCCTCTCCAAGGGACGCTCTGTCAAGTACGCTTATTTTCATCTCAATATACCTCGTTTTATTTATTATTTTATCATCTATCCGTTTTTAAGTCAATATTATTTTATATATTATAGTAAAATATTTTATAAACCTATTGACAAACGGATAAATAGATGATATAATGGTTGTACCTCTGGCGAGGTCTTTTTTATGTGCGCTTTTTTCTGGGACGTGTACATCTCGTCATTGAGGGAGGTATTGACGGGGTTATCCCGAATTTCTATCAGGAGGTGCCGATAAATGAGAGTCAAAATTACATTAGCCTGCTCAGAGTGCAAGCAAAGAAATTATGACACAAAGAAAAATAAGAAAAATGATCCGGACAGGCTTGAGATGAACAAGTACTGCCGTTTCTGCCGCAAACATACTTTGCACAAAGAAACCAAGTAATTGAGAGGATTATCACATGGCAGAAGAAAAAAACACAAATGAAGAGGTTGTAGAAGTTAACTCTTCAAATAAAAACAAAGCAAATGCTAAAAATGAGACAAAAAAAGAAAAGAAGCCTAATTTTTTTGTTTCTACTTGGAGAAAAATCGGTAAATTTACCGCAGATGTAAAGGGCGAGATGATGAAAGTTGTTTGGACATCAAAGGATGATCTTCGCAAGAGTTCTAAGCTCGTTTTGGCAACTGTTGTTGTTGTTGCTGTTTCTATTGCAGTTGTTGATACTCTCTTTTCATTCCTTATTAATTCTGTTGCCGGTCTTTTCGGATAACTTTGAGGTATTGTAATGAGTAATATTAATGAAAAAAACATTGGTCCCAGATGGTATGTTGCTCACACTTATACCGGTTATGAAAACAAGGTAAAATCCAGTCTTGAAAAGATTGTTGAGAACCGTAGTTTGCAGCATTTGATTTTTGATATTCAGATTCCCGTTGAGATCACTCAGGAGACAAATGACAAGGGTGAAGTCAAGGAAGTTGAAAACAAAATCATGCCCGGCTATGTTCTCATAAAAATGACAATGACTGATGAGAGCTGGCATGTTGTAAGAAACATCACCGGCGTCACCGGTTTTGTAGGTCCCGGTTCCGAACCTACTCCGCTCACCGCTGAAGAAGTTGACAGATTCAATGTAGAAGCTCATGTTGAGAAACCTACATTTCAGATTGGTGACAAAGTTGAAGTGTTTACGGGAATATTTGAAGGATATTCCGGAATTCTTCAGGAAATTCACGAAGACAAGAAAGAGGCTGTCGTTCTTGCTTCGACAGAAAGACGCGATATCCCTATTATTGTAAATTTGACGGATATTCGCATTGCAGTAGAATAACTTAAGTTTTCTACGCTTCGCCATGAAGCATTAGTGGGAGGGAGGAAAATACTTTTAAATTCTCCCGATTAAATTACCACATTCGGAGGTGTAAATATTATGGCAAAGAAAATCACCGGTTATATTAAATTACAGCTTCCCGCCGGAAAAGCTACTCCCCAGCCGCCCGTAGGTCCTGCTCTTGGTCAGTACGGTGTGTCTATTCCTAACTTTACTAAGGAATTTAACGAAAGAACAAAGAATGATATCGGTCTTGTTATTCCTGTTATCATAACAGTATATGCTGACCGTTCGTTTACCTTTATTACCAAAACTCCCCCTGCTGCAGTTCTTATCAAGAAGGCATGCGGCATAGAGACTGCTTCAGCAGTTCCGAACAAGACTAAGGTTGCTAAACTTACTAAAGAGCAGCTTCGCAAAATCGCTGAGACAAAAATGCCCGATCTCAACGCAGCTTCTATTGAGGCAGCAATGAGCATGGTTGCCGGCACTGCCCGCAGCATGGGTGTTACTGTTGAAGAGTAATAGGAGGATGTTATAATGGCTAAAATGGGTAAAAAATATAAAGCAAGCGTTGAGCTTATTGACAAAACAAAACTTTATGAGGTAGATGAGGCTGTTGCTCTTCTCTGCCAGACTGCTAAGGCAAAGTTTGATGAGACAGTTGAAATCCATATTCGTTTGGGCGTTGACTCCCGTCACGCAGACCAGCAGGTCAGAGGCGCTATCGTTCTTCCTAACGGTACAGGTAAGACAGTAAGAACTCTTGTTTTTGCTAAAGGTGACAAAGCCGCTGCAGCTCTTGCAGCAGGTGCTGATTATGCCGGCGCTGAAGAGTATGTACAGAAGATTCAGTCAGAAAACTGGTTTGAGTTCGATGTAGTTATCGCAACTCCTGATATGATGGGTGTTATCGGTCGTCTCGGTAAGGTTCTCGGTCCTAAGGGTCTTATGCCTAACCCCAAAGCCGGCACAGTTACTCCTGATGTTGTTCGTGCAGTACAGGAGGCTAAGGCAGGTAAGATTGAGTACCGTCTTGATAAGACAAATATCATTCATTGCCCTATCGGTAAGGCTTCTTTCGGTACAGATAAGCTTGTTGAGAACTTCAATACTCTTATGGGTGCTGTTATTAAGGCTAAACCCGCAGCTGCTAAAGGTCAGTACATTAAGAGCTGTGTTATTGCTACAACAATGGGCCCCGGTATCAAAGTTAACTACGCTAAACTCGGCTGATAACTTATAAGATATCCTATATACATTGATATATAAAAAGACTTGTATACTTTCAGTGATGATTCACTCAGTATACAAGCCTTTTTTATTAGACAATCAGTCGATGTCTTCCTGCACAGTCTGTGCCGAGTTGTTTAGAATTTCGGGATGAAGCAAAAGCCTTTTTAGTTTTTTAAAAGCAGACGCATAATAAAATCCGTCGCATATTCTTTCATCAGTAACTACTTTAAGTGTAACAAAATGATGCCGCTCTCGCGTTCCGTCTCTTTTGATTGCATCTCCGGCAAAAATGCTTCCGTATGATACAAATACAGGCAGAGTACCGAAATTATATAAATGATGATAAACTGCCGGAATTCCGATTGAGCCCATAGATGTTACAATCATTGAACCATGAAAAGGACTTATTTTTAGGAGTTTTTTAGGTACTTTTCCGTGATAGTCAAGAAATTTCAAAAATGATACAAACCACCGAAGAACAAATCTCGGAAGAAACTTTAATTTGCCTGTTGTGTTATCAAAATTTGTATCATCCTGAATTGCGGCAATTGCAACCTTACGAAATTTCTTGTATACATTATATATATTGTCTCTTGGGTCAAATTCAACCTTAATACATGTATCCGGCATTTCTATAGATAAAGCTTTTTTGATAGTCATCAGGCATTCAATGTTATTATGAGCATATATTCTCTGCCCTGCAATAAAACGGTTTATTGCGGGACGCTCTGAAACAACCCTGACATAAGCCGCAAGGATAACATGGAGCAATGTCATGTCGGTATAACCTTCTCTATGCTTTTCGTCCAGAAATCTCTCCGCATTTGTTATATCAATAACATCTTCAAAATAATTTAAAGAGTCGGTTCTTTCTTTCATGATAAACGGAGAAATATATTCTATCGCAGGAAGAGTGCGAATTCTTCTGCCGTCTTTTCTGTCTCCCCATCTTTTCTTGCGAGCTTTATAAGCGGGTGTGTCATAAGTTTCTATATCATAATTTACACTCTTTTTTATTTGTGAATCTTTTGCATTTTCAATATTTTCCATATTTTTGTTCCTATAATAGTGTGATAACCTATTTTAACATAATAAATAAAATTAGTCAAGTAAAATATTTATATTTGTGTATGTCTGCTTTATTCTGCTTAAAGTATAAAAAGGAGGGCTAAGATATTGATCTTGTCCCTCCTTATTTATTTAAAAGATAACGATTTAATGTTTTAATAAATTTTATTTACTCTTTGTTTTTCTCCTGAGAAATAATTTTTTCAGCTATATTCTGAGGTACTTCCTCATACCTTACAAATTCAAAATCAAATTTGCCTCTTCCCTGTGTTGCGGCTCTGAGAGAAATCACATAGTCTGTCATTTCTGAATAAGGAACCTCACAAAGAACAGTTTGAGTGCTGTGGTCTTCATCGAGAGGCTCAATACCCAAAACTCTTCCGCGGCGTTTGTTGAGATCTCCCATTACATCGCCCACATAGTTTTCAGGTACATATACCTTGAGCAGTCCCACAGGCTCAAGGAGAACGGGATGCGCTTTAGGCAATCCTTCTCTGTATGCAAGTGCTGCCGCAAGTTTAAATGAAATTTCGTTGGAATCAACCGGGTGATATGATCCGTCATAAAGATTAGCTGCAAGATTTACAACAGGATATCCCGCAAGTACACCTTTCTGCATGCATTCACGCAGTCCGGTCTCTACCGCCGGGAAGAAGTTTTTCGGCACAGAACCTCCGAATACAGATTCGGTAAATGTAAGCCCCTCGCTTTCTCCGGGTGAAAACTTAATTTTTACATGTCCGTACTGACCTGAACCACCCGACTGCTTTTTATGCTTTCCTTCAACCTCGACACTCGACTTGATAGTCTCTCTGTACGGGATTTTCGGTGTTGCAAGTTCTACAGATGCACCATATCTGTTTTTCAGTTTTGATACCAATATATCAAGGTGTATATCGCCAAGTCCTGATACTGTCAGCTGCTTTGTCTCCGAGTTGTTTTCATACTTCAGTGTCAGATCCTCTTCAAGAAGCTTTGAAATTCCGGAGGATATTTTGTCTTCATCGCCTTTGGCTTTAGGTGTGATTGCCATTGTCAGGTAAGGCTTGGGATATTTTATAGGAAGATATTTAATATTCTTAGCTGAAGCAGTCAAAGTGTCGTTTGTATTTGCAGATGCAAGTTTGGCTATTACACCGATATCACCGCATGACAGTTCATCAACATCAATCTGCGTCTTTCCTCTCATGATAAACAGTTTGTTAAATTTCTCGTTTGCTCCGGTCCTTGTATTTCTGAGCACCATGTCTTTTTTAAGCTCGCCGTTCATTACTTTAAACATAGACATTTTACCGACAAAAGGATCGGCAACCGTTTTAAAGACAAATACAGATGTCTCACCGTCAACTTCAATCGGAACTTCGTATACTTCCCCGTTATCGTCAACACACTTCTCTACTTTTCTTGCGGTAGGTCTCGGGAATGACTCGGCTATTGTATCAAGAAGAGTTTTAATACCCCAGTTCTTAGTAGCCGCACCGCAGAATACCGGAACTATATCACCGTGAATAATTCCCTCGTGAATAGCCTCAAGAGACTCCTCTCTTGAAATAGGCTCCTCATTAAAGAATTTATCCATAAGTTCATCGCTCGTCTGCGCAATCGCCTCAAGAAGAATATTGTGATACTGGTTGCATACATCCATGAATTTTTCGGGTATTGACGAACGAATATATTCACCGGTTGATTTTTCAAATGTGTATACACACATCTCGACAAGGTTTGCAAATCCGATTACAGTGTCGCCGTCGATAATCGGAATCTGTATGGGACAAACTGTCAAACCGTACTTATCTCGGATTGCATCAAATACTTTATAAAAACGCGCCTCGCCGTCATCAAATCTGTTTATAAAGAACGCTTTCGGTATTCCCGCCTTTGTGGCAAGATTCCATCCGAGTTCGGTACCGACCTGAATTCCGGATTTTCCGTCTACAACTATAATTGCCGCATCTGCAGCCCTTACACACTGCCGTACCTCGCCTTCAAAATCAAAAAAACCGGGCGTATCAAGAATATTAATTTTAGTGCCGTCCCACAGCATAGGAGCCATAGAGGCCGAAACTGAATAACCTCTTTTTATTTCTTCAGGATCATAATCACATACGGTATTGCCGTCCGTTATATTTCCCAACCGGTCTGTTAGTCTCGAAATATAAAGCATTGACTCTACAAGAGAAGTTTTACCGCCACCGCTGTGACCCAATAATACTACATTGCGAATACTTTTCGTATAAACCTTTTCCATAAAAAAGTTCTCCTTGCTGTATTTGTATATGCTTAAAAACCAAGCATCTTAATATGATTATACATTATTATTTTTTCCATTTCAATATATTTGCTTGAAGAAAAATGCCTATTTAATGTAGAAAATTCCACTGTTATTTTGTATATACTTAACAAATAATAGTGGAATGTAATGGAAAATACTGTTATTCAGTTGTTTTGTTCAGCATATGCGGCAGTGCTTGATAAATATTGCTGACACCGATTAGTTTGACATGATCAGGTACTTTTTTTAACTGGGAGAGATTTTTCTTCGGCAAAACGATATGAGTAAATCCGAGGCGGATTGCCTCCTTAACCCTGTATTCAATATGCGAAACGGCGCGCACTTCTCCGGACAGTCCTATTTCTCCGAAAGCAATAAGTTCATCGGGAATTACTTTATCGGTGATGCCGCTGATTAGCGCCATTGCAATTGACAAATCCGCGCTGGGCTCATCCAAATGTATACCGCCTGCTACATTGATATACACATCGTTTTCGTAAAACTTAAGTCCCATTCTTTTTTCGAGGACAGCAATTAAAAGACACATTCTGTTGTAGTCAAAGCCATCTGATGTTCTCTTTCCTGTCGGAAATACGGTTTTTGTAACGAGAGACTGGATTTCTGAGATTATCGGACGGGTTCCCTGCATAACGCATCCAGCGCAGGAGCCGCTTGTATTTTTCGGCCTTTCCGCCATTACAACCTCACTGGGATTCGGGATTTCAACGAGTCCCTCGTCTCCCATTTCAAACACACCGATTTCATTTGTAGAGCCGTATCTGTTTTTTATAGCTCTGATAATGCGGTATGAATTTGTTCTTTCACCTTCAAAGTATAAAACAGCATCAACCATGTGCTCCAAAATTTTAGGACCGGAAATTCCACCCTCTTTATTCACATGACCTACAAGAAATACAGCCGTGGAATTCGTTTTTGCATAATTAATAAGGCAAAGCGCGCCTTCACGCACCTGAGAAATACTGCCCGCAGCAGATGTGTATCTTGAAGTCGACAAAGTTTGAACCGAGTCCATAATTATAACATCAGGCTTCAGCTCGTTACACTCTTCAATTATGGAGTCAATATCAGTTTCGGTTAAAAGATAGAGATTGTCTCCGTTTATTTTCAGTCTTTGTGCTCTTAATTTTAACTGCGCCTTCGATTCCTCGCCGGATATATATAAAACTTTTCTTGATTTTTCAAGTTCCTGACATATTTGTAACAGTAAAGTCGACTTGCCTATTCCCGGCTCACCTGAAAGCAAAACTACGGAGCCGTCCACAAGCCCCCCGCCGAGGACTCTGTCAAGTTCGTCCATGCCTGTCTTAGCTCTTATATAATCTGGAATATTAAGTTCGGACAGTTTTTCCGGTTTATTGACTTTTTTAGTCGGTTTTGTATTGTTATTTTGAGTTATTTGTGTTTCAACAAAAGAATTCCAGCTTTGGCACTCGGGACATCTGCCAAGCCATTTGATACTGTTGTATCCGCATTCCTCACATACAAAAACATTTTTTGAAGATTTCATCTATGTATCCTTTTATTTTGTATTTTCTATATATTTTATAATACCATAAACAATCGATAAACTCAACCTTTTTTGATATTCTTTTTCAGAAAGTTTTAAACATTCTTCCTCATTTGACAAAAAACCGCATTCAATAAGCACGGCCGTGTTCTGTATATTTTCAAGAATATAAATATTTTCACCTTTCTTTACCGTTCTTGTATTATTCGGCTGGAGATTTGTTTTTATATTGTCCTGAATTGTTGTTGCAAGTTTGAGACTCTCGCTGTTATTAGTAGAATAATATATCTGCGAGCCTTGATATTTTTCGTTTTTATAGGAGTTCATATGTATTGAGAAAAAAATCGAGTTTTCGTATTCTGCCGCAATTTTACACCTGTTTTTTAAATCATAAGACTTTCTGAATCCATAAATATTTTCATCTTCATTATATAATAGTTTATCGGTTGTTCTTGTATATACTACAGCATAACCGCAGTCTGAAAGTATTCTGCCTATCTCTTTTGTAATCTGTAAATTTAAATCTTTTTCGTAAACTCCGCTTACTCCTATGGCACCGGGATCTTCTCCGCCGTGACCGGCATCAAGGACTATCACTTTTTTATCATTTAATATTGCCACTGCCTGCTCATAACTGTCCGTAAAAGTATACAGTTTAGCTATGAAGTTTCCTATCAGAAATGTAAGCGCCAAAATTGAAATAATCTTTATGCACTTAATGGTTTTTCGATAGTCTTGTATTCTTATTACACCGCTTTTCATAAAAAATCCTCAATACAGTTTTACTAAACTATATTGAGGATTTTCGATTAATATTACTTATTTTGATTTATGGGTATTTGTCTTTCCGAATATTTTCTTATCTTTCATACCGAAGACATA
>CALWTU010000039.1 GCA_944384515.1 uncultured Clostridia bacterium | reverse complement strand
GATTGAGTCCGGTACTCCGAATGCATCGCTCACGCATTCTGCCACAATAGGCATATTCTATGCGACGAAGGACGGTAAAATCGCATATTCCATGGAGTCCGCAGCGGATGCTTTGGAGAAATTAAACTAAAATCCTAATCGCATCTGCCGTCTCCCTCGACGGTCCGCTACAGACGAACACTTCTTATATGCCGTCATGGCAATAAGTTCTACTAAATTTTATATAAACAAACCCAAATTCACTGCTTGTCAGGAAAATTGATAAGCAAATTAACCGATAAATAAAACAAAAATAAGGACGAGGATTTTTAACCGATCTTCGTCCTTTTCTGACTTTAGGTGTTGTTCGATAGATGAAGCTATGCGGCAAAACCGTTATGGATATGCAGAGTGATAAAAGATAAAAATTTTTATAAAAAGGCGAGTTTCTGACAGCTCGCCTTTGTTAAGTAAAAATAAAAATCCCGAAGAAAAACTCCGGGATCAGTACTATAAAACAGTCGATTTATATTTACATCATTGCCCGTATTCTGAATATAAATGTTTTTCATTTTTTATTTCATTTTTCAGTTGCTTTATGTGCAATAATAAGTTATAATCAAGATATAGAGTTAACAATATGTTTTAAGATGTCAGGAGAGATGATTTATGCAAATTGAAGTCAAGCAAAAATATCTGATTTTTCCCGTGAACACACTTTCTTCATACAAAAAAATGACGATTTCCTGCGGGAAAAAGCAGGAATATACTTTAGATATCCGTCTTGATAACTTGTCTCCGAATTTTTACGCATATATTGACGTATCGCAATATATGGGCAAGATGATATCTGTTTCAATTGAGCCGGAAATGGAATTTTCATTCGAAAAATCGGATACAATCAATATTCCGTCACTCTATCATGAGCCGTACAGACCGCAGGTGCATTTTACCGCTAAAAACGGCTGGATAAACGATCCGAACGGACTGGTTTATACAGACGGACAATACCATATGTTTTACCAATATAACCCGTGTGAAAACAAATGGAACAATATGCATTGGGGCCATGCTGTAAGTACTGATTTGATACACTGGGAGGAAAAAGATATTGCTCTTTTCCCCGATAAAACCGGTGCAATGTTTTCAGGAAGCGCAATTGTTGACGAAAGAAATTTACTTGGCCTTAAGGCAGGAGAGGAGCCAACCGTTCTTTTGTATTACACTGCAACCGATCCTTTCAGTCAATACATTGCGTATTCTCGAGATTCTCTTAAGACAATTACAAAATACAGTGACTGTCCTGTTGTACCGCATATCGCCGGGTCTAACCGAGACCCGAAAGTCGTTTTCTGTGAAGAATGGAACGCTTATGTAATGGCTTTGTATCTTGAAGATGATATTTACGGAATATTAAGGTCAGACGATCTGCTCCATTGGAACCTTGTCCAAAAGCTTTCGTTACCGAAAGACAACGAATGCCCCGATTTATTCCCTATCACTGCAGATGACGGAAAAAGAAAATGGATATTTATCGGTGCGCACGACCGTTATATCGTAGGAGATATGTGCAAGGACGGATTTTGTCCGACTGAGGAAGCTAAGTCACTGCATTACGGAAAGAGCGCATATGCCGGTCAAACTTTTTCGGGCATGCCAAACGGCAGAGTAGTCAGAATTGATTGGGACAAATGGAATATTAACACACCGAATATCTGCGGGCAAATGAGTTTCCCTACCGAACTCACTTTGAAAAAAATCGACGGTAGCTACTATCTTTGCGCTCACCCTGTAAAAGAGATTGAGTCTATATACGATAAAAATGAATTCATTGAGGATTTTACCGTACATGCAAGCACCCCTGAAAGGGTCTCGCTCTCACAGACTCCCTATCTTATCAAAATGAATATTGAGCCTACTCTGTCAACAAAGCTGGCACTTAAAATTTTCGGTATCGATATTTTTCTGAACGGGTCGGACAACAGTATAAAGCTGAATGACATTTCAGCTCCCGTAACACTTCTATCAGAAAAATGGGAATTGATCATGCTTATAGACAAGTGCAGCGTAGAATTATATCTTGACGACGGGAAAATTTATCTCGGTACAATAGATGAGAAAACTTATTGTGATTATAATCTTCCCTATTTGGAAATAACCTCAAGCACAGATTGCAGAATAAAAAACACAGAACTTCATTCTCTGAAATCTATCTGGAGGGACTGATATGAAGCTAATTTCGTTCGGTGAAATTATTTGGGACATATATAACCAAAACGAACAGACTTTAGGCGGCGCACCGCTGAATTTTGCCGCTTATACCGCGCTGTTGGGAAACAGTGCCTGGCTGGCTTCTTGTGTCGGAAATGATAAATTGGGAAAAGAAGCACTTGAACAAATAAAAGAGCTTGGGGTAAAAAGTGAATACATCTCAATCTCGGAAGAAAAAGAAACCGGTCAATGCCGTATATCACTCGATAAAAGCGGCGTGCCGTCTTACAACATTCTTGAAGATGTATCATATGACTATATTTCTCTGCCTGATAAATTACCGACAAATTTTGACACTATAGCTTTCGGAACGCTTGCATTGCGCAAGGAGCATAACCAAGCAAAATTAAAAAACATATTAGACAATAACACCTTTTCAGAAATATTTACTGATTTAAACATCCGTCTTCCCTTTTACTCTGAGCGAACAATTGATTTTTGCCTGTCAAATGCAACAATAGTAAAAATCAGCGACGAAGAGTTACCGTTAGTCACCAAAGCATTATTTAATGAAATTTTGGATTTAGAGCATGCCACTGCTTCCATAACCCGGAAATATTCACAAATAAAACTGTTGTTAATTACATGCGGCGCAAAAGGAGCTTATTGTTACGACTGTCAAAACGAAAAAATGAACTACTGCCCTTCGGAACCTGTTGTTGTCGTATCAACAGTCGGAGCAGGAGACAGCTTTGGTGCAAGTTTTCTGTCATTTTATGACAAAACCAAAGACATCCCCCGCTCTCTTAAGCTGTCGGCAAAAATAAGTGCTTTTGTTGTCGCTCACAAGGAAGCCATACCAAAAACCGTCAAAGATTTCACAAAACAACTCTTATCTGATGATATGAAATCCATTTCCTCGGTTGATATTACCAAATGACAAGTATGTGAGTATCATATTAATATGAGCTCCACTCTATACCCAAAAACGCACAAACAGTAGCTTTATACTATATAAAATCAACATCACCGCATTGTTTTGGACAGATACTGTTACAGTCTGAACAACTGCCATGTGCCGAGTCCTATTTCGCTTACCTGTACATTTGTTTTGCCGAATCTTCTGTAATTCATATTTTTCTCCGATATTAAATAAAAACCATTTACTTTTAAACAGTTTCCGTATATAATTATTTTGAGAGGTGCAATTTTGTCAAGTACGCACATTTTTTGCACATAGTGAAATAAAGATAACCGAGGCAAAATTATGGAAAAATTCACGGTATCCTGCGAAATAGAAGTTACACTCAAGATGATAGGAGGAAAATACAAGCCGCTTATCCTTAATCTACTGCTCAAGAACGAGAAAATGCGCTTCAGTCAACTGATGAAATCCCTTGTAAACATTTCACAGCGCACTCTGACAAACCAACTGCGTGAGCTCGAAGAGGACGGGCTGATATGCAGAAAAGTTTATGCACAGGTTCCTCCGTGCGTGGAATACGGCATCACCGAAAAAGGCCGCTCGCTCGATCAGATTCTTGAACTCATGTGTGAATGGGGAGAAAAGAATATCGACGAGAGATTTATAATGACATGCCCGCAGTGTAAATGACGCAGAACAGAAAATACCCATGCAAAGCAATAATACAGACACGAACACATGTCCGAAATTGTTGCAAACGCATGGGTATTTTATTTTTGTGACAAGACTGTCTTATCTGAAAATCATCCTCGGCGGTCGGCAACAAGTTTATCTAAAAAAGCAGAAAATCGGCTGATATCCTCTTTATTCGGGTGCCGCTTTGCAATTCCGCCGAAAAAACCGAATATGCCGTATGTATCATATCCTCTGCAGGAGAAAACATCCAATACATTAATGCCTTCTTTTACAATGTGCTCTCTGAGTTTTTTACCGTAACTCAAAGCTCCGCTACCGCTTGTATATACGAGAAACACATTTTTAAGTTCACCCGAATGCTTTTCTATAAATCGGGTTATACCGGGATGAAACTTTCCCTTGTAAATTCCGCTCGCAAAACCTATTATTTCATACTCCGACAAATCTATCTCATCATTCTCGCAGATATCGTATAGAGAGATACCGTCTGCTCCGCTGATGCTCTTTACAAGTTCTCCGTATTCTTGTGATGACAAGAAGCATATATTATTGCTGTTTTTTTCATATCTATATTCGTCAGATCAAAACTCCGGTTTGACTCAGTCGTTTGCCCAGCTCGAAAGCTTTAAAAATCCCTCTTTGCTTCCGGAGAGGTAAAGAATATCCTTTTCCCTGAACACATAGTCGGGTTTTATAACTTCAATTACAGTGCCGTTATTTTCTATGGCTATGATATTTACACCGTAGTTTTCACGCAGATTTATTTCAAGTACGGTTTTATTAACCGCATGCTGCGGCACTTTTACCTTTGAAATATTTATCTTTTCTCCGAGCTGGACATAGTCAAGCAGCTTTGATGCCTCGAGTCTGTGCGCAAGACGCACCGCCATATCATGCTCGGGATATACGACATCCGCACCTAACTTTTCAAGTATCTCGCCGTGCTCTACACTTGTAGCCTTTGCTATAACCGAAGGGATACCCATACTTACAAGATTGAGAGTTGTAAGAATTGATGTATCTATATGCTCTCCGATACACACAACCGCTACATCGCAGTTTGTAAGTTCAGCCTCGATAAGAGATTTCTTGTCAAGATTTTTCACTACATATGCGTTCTCCGTATATTCACGCATCATGGATATTTTCTCTTCATCTCTGTCTACAACTATTATTTCTGCGCCCGCTTCATAAAGCTCATGCGCAAGTGCCGTTCCGAATCTGCCGAGTCCGACAATTCCGTAAATAAGATGATTTTTTTTGTTTTTTGTCTTCATATTATACCTCACAATTAACCTATTGAAATATTGCCCTCAGGCAAACGAACTCTCTCTTCTCTCGAGAAATACCAAAGAGTAGCTATGGTAAGCGGGCCAAGCCTGCCCATAAACATCACAATTATTGTTACCACTTTACTGCTTACAGAAAGCGCACCTGAAATACCTGTTGACAATCCTACAGTACCGAACGCACTGACCATCTCAAAAAGACAATCCACAAAGTCTATTCCCGGCTCAAATATGCACAAAAACAACGTGGACACAAATATTATCGACGCTCCGAGCATGGCAATCACGGCAGACTTACGAAATGCGTTTGACGGAATTGAGTATCTGAAAGCCTTTTCAGATTTATTTGTGGCAGATGATTTAATTCCCTGCAGTAATACAAAAAATGTAGTGGTCTTTATACCTCCGCCTGTTGATCCAGGAGACGCTCCGATATACATCAGCGCCATTGTTATCATCAGTCCCGCATTGGTAAAATCTCCGAGATTATATGTGGCAAATCCGGCAGTTCTGGTAGAGACGCTGGTGAAAAACGCTCCGAGCCAACTGATGTTCTCAGACAATTTAAGCAACACGGTACCTGCTATTATAAGTACGGCGCTCATCGAAATTACTACCCTTGCATTCATAGACAGTTTCTTCCACTTGAATTTCTTTGCAATAATCTCACGGATTACAAGAAATCCCAAACCGCCGAGAATTATCAGCATTGCGGTTGTGATATTAAGCACATAATTATCAGCATAATTTCCAAGACTGTTAAGATTGCCGAGAATGTCAAAACCTGCGTTGTTAAAAGAAGAAACCGAATGGAATATACTTATAAAAGCCGCTTCTAAAGGCGGAAAATCCTGAACAAAAACCGTAAAAGAAAGAATTGCGCCGACAAGCTCGATTATGATTGTTGTGAAAAATATATCTTTTACAAATCTCTTGACTCCGTTGTCGGGAGCTAAGTTCATTGCTTCTTTGACAAGGTTCCTGCCCTTAAGGTTGATCTTTTTTCCGACTGCGAGTATAAATCCCGCTCCGATAGCAGTCACACCGAGACCGCCTGTTTGAATAAGCAATCCCAGCACGGCCTGACCGAAAACGGTGAATGTTGCCCGTGGGTCAATGGTAGCAAGTCCCGTTACGCAAACGGCGCTTGTCGCCGTATAGAGAGAGTCGATATACTTCAGTTCGACTCCGTCCCTGACACTGATCGGCAACATCAGAAGTACCGATCCGATAAATATTACCGTAGCAAATCCGACCGCTATTATCCTTGCGGGAGACTGCTTTTTAAAAAATGTACGCATTATCTGTTTTCTCCGTTCATTCTGTAACCAACGCCGAGTTCGTTTATTATATACTTGCTTTCTCCGGGATTAATACCCAGCTTTTTTCTTATATTAGCCATATTGACCTGCAATTTTTTCTTGCTGTTATCAGAACAGCATTCCCGCCAGATAGCTTTGATTATCGCGGAATAGGTCAGCATCTTTCCGCTGTGCTCCGAAAGAAGCGCAAGAATATTGTATTCGGTCTGCGTGAGTTTAATCTCTTTTTCATCGAGAAAAACCTGTCTTGAATCATATTTTATCATAAGTCCGTCTAATCTGAATACTCCGTCTGAAACCGAAGATGCCCTGCCTATCTGATAGCTGTGTCTCAAAGCAGAACGGACTCTTGCAACAAGCTCCGCTGAGCCGAACGGCTTTGTTATATAATCATTTGCACCCATATCAAGACTGCGCACCTTTTCCGCTTCATCGCCGCGGGCGGAAAGAATAATTACCGGTATGGAATCCTGCTTTCTTATTTCCGCAAGAAGCTCTGTTCCGTCTCTATCCGGCAAACCCAAATCCAAAAGTACAAGGTCGGGTATATATGATGCATACAGTGTTATCGCCTCAACATAACTTCTTGCAGATATAACCTTGTATCCATTCAGCTCCAAAAGTGCCTTGACTAAGTTCACAATATGCGACTCATCTTCCACAAGAAGTATTTTATATTTGTTATTCAAAATCTACATCTCCATCTATGTACAAAAAAAATTTAAACACGGTCCCTCTGTCCCTTTTGCTCTCACAGGATATTTTTCCACCGTGAGCGCTGATAATTGTAGAGCATACCCTAAGTCCTATCCCCGCATTTCTCCTTGAACTGTCACATCCTGAGTTTTCAAAATTCGACTGTCCTAAAAATATATCACCAATCTTCTCTTTTTCAATTCCGCAACCGTCGTCACTTATTTCAAAAACAGCTTTATCTCCGTTTACATATACTAATAATTTAACACGGGTCATACCATGTGCATGCTTTACAGCATTTTCAAGAATATTGAGTATCACCTGCTCTATGAGGATTGCGTCCATCGGGATAACCACAACCTCTTGGGGTATATCTATATCAAGTTTTATCCCGGGATACCTCTTTTTGAACTTCTTTATAACAGAGTCAATCACTTCTTCAAGTACAACCGGAGTTTTGATAATATTAAGACTGCCCTTGCTGTCCTCTATTTTCGTTATGGAAAGAAGGTTTTCCACCATCCTTATAAGCCAATCGGAATCCTCCATTATATCCTTTATCAATTCAAGCTTTTGCCCGTCATTTAAGTTGTCATAATTTTCAAACATAGCACAGCTTGAGCCGTATATGGTAGTAAGCGGCGTTCTTAAATCGTGAGAAACCGCTCTGAGGAGGTTTGCCCTCAATATTTCCATATCTGCCTCTGCTTTTATCCTTTGCAAAACTTTAAGCCTTATGGTAAGTGTACTTGTCATTACAGAGAGCGCTGTCATCACTAATGCCGCCATAATGTTTTCCGACGCGGAAAAGTTGAACTCAAAATACGGAAATGTGAATGCATAATTCACAAGAAGCATACCTATAACAGCTGTCAGAATTCCGTAAACATATCCCTCGGTAAAGACAGAAACAATGAAAACAACAAAAATAAACAGCGCCGTAACCTGTCCACCGATATTAAACACATCGACAAGCAGGTGTGCCGCAGCAAAAGCAAGAATCAATGAAGAAAGCATTATCAATATGCTTTTTAAGATTTTATTAATATTAGCTTTTTTAAATTTTCTCATCCTAAACCATCTTTATATTTTGTTTATTTAGTATAGCATATTTTGCGAGCGCAATTCATAAACAAATTGTTAACAATTAGTTCTTATTTAAAATAACGGAATTATTTTACCGTTTTTTTACCGCTTTCAAGGTGTTTTATACATTGTTTTTTTAAATTTTAACATGTTTTGGCTCGTTTTATACCTATGTGCCCGGAATTTACAGATTTTTTGACACAAACAAGTTTACTGTATTTGTATTAAGCACACTGTGCTCCACCGTTCTTTTGTTGCTTGTAACCGCACTGCGCACAAATACTTATTGGTTTTTGACCGCGACAGTAGCCTTGATTATATTCTATACAGTGGTATTTGAACCGATTTATATAAAAATTTACCACATCCCGAGCAATATCAAAAAATACAATTCCCCCTGCTTTGCTGCGCGGTTACAATTGAGCTTTTGGCACTAATTGCTTCTGTTGAAATTTATCATAAATTCAATTATATTTTTGCGGTCGGTCTCATGCTCTATATTATGATTCCCTTTTTCTGCACGAGCATAATAACCACACTCAAAACTAACAGTTATTTAAAAGTCGGCAGCAGTATCGGTGTGTTTTCGCTGTCCGTGTATTTTTTGAACCTTGTAATCTATTATCTTTTCGGAAATTACGATAAGCATATAGGTTATTATTACAATGTCGATTTTACAGACTGGGAGCGATGCATTACGGGCAATATCTCCATTATATCTTTATTTGTTTTGATTTTTTGTGCAGCTGTTTTAATTGTGCTTGGATTTATAAAAGAATATAAATCCAAAGAAACAGCCTGAATTAAATGTTCCAAATAACCCAAAATACGAATATGCACCCGAGAAAATCATTTTTTCACACAGGTGCATATTTTTTATTAAAAGTGACTGTAGTTAATTATTACGGCTTTTGCGTATATTAACTTCGGCAAATTATAACACATCATTATCATATTTTTATTTAATAATACCCAAACTTATAATATATTAAAATCCAAATAAACGCCGACTCGATTTACCGAGTCGGCCACCGTTATGAGTCATTCAATTTTTCAGCGATAATTTTTCGCATTGACTTCCGCGAAAGCTGTGCTACGCTGAGCCTCCCGAAACGGCAAAATTTGGGGTACTCATTTGCGTTTTGCAACAATACCGAAGTAGTCAACTGAAAAAAATAATACGAACCCGTTTTCAGAGTTCGTATTATTCCCTAATGGCGGAGAGGTAATAATCTAAAACGAATAATTGTCATTTTTTAGGATATTTTGTTTTCACATCAAAAAGAAATTGTTCCACCATATTTTCATGGTTATGTAAAAACCATTGAATATGATTTTTTATGTATTCTTCACGATATTCAATATTATTCAAATCATTCGGTACTCTATACATTCGCGTATCAATACTATCAAAGCCTGTAAAAGGTTGTTTCA
>CALWTU010000038.1 GCA_944384515.1 uncultured Clostridia bacterium | reverse complement strand
GCTAATACAGCTTCCCCTTGCATGCTCCCTTACGCCTTGTCTTGCAAAATTTCTACCAATCAGCAACCGATCTTGGGGCAGTCGGGACAATTTTGTGATGTACTGTATTAAGTCTTCAAGGCAAGATGTTTATTCTTTGATTTTTATTATTTGAAAAACTTATTTGAGCAAGATTTTGCACGGATAGGGAATAAAGCAGGAGTTATTATGGATTTTGTATGTCCGAAATGTTTTTGTAAACTTAATATTCTTGAGAGCGGCACTGCCGTGTGTCAGAATGGGCATTGCTATGACAGGAGCAGGTTCGGCTATTATAATCTTCTCTTGGAAAACGGCGGCGGAGTTCACGGAGACAACCGTGAGATGGTTGATGCAAGACGGGATTTTCTCGGCACGGGGGCGTATTTGCCGCTTGCGGAGGCTGTCGGAGAGACGGTTTCGGACTTTGCCTTTGACGGTATGCATATTGTCGATATCGGCTGCGGAGAGGGGTATTACACCGATATTGCGGAAAAGAAAATAAGGGAGCGTGTCAACAATTTCACTTTCAGCGCCGTTGATATTTCAAAGGACGCCGCCAAAAGAACTGCAAAGCGAAACAAAAACATCTCCTCTGCGGTTGCCAGCGCATATAAGCTTCCGCTGATGGACGTTCATACCGACATTGCGCTCTCGATGTTTGCGCCGCTTGCGACAGGCGAGATCTTACGCATACTTCGCCCCGGAGGAAAGTTTATCTTGGTCATACCGGGCGAGGAGCACCTTTTGGACATGAAGGAGAAGATATATAAAGACGCATACAGAAATACTGTCTCGGATACAGATATTCGAGGGTTTACACTGCTTTCCCAAAAGAGGATTTTTTACAGTATTTCGCTGACGAAAAAAGAGGATATTAAAAATCTTTTTATGATGACACCGTACGCTTACAGGACAGATGCAGAGGGCAGGGAGAAACTTGAAAAGCTTGAAAAGCTCACTACCCGTGCGGAGTTTATTCTGTTTGTATATGAGAAAAACTGCGGCAAATGACGGCTTAATATGAAAGGAGTTTGATATGGATACGACTCACGGTAAGTACCTTGCGGTAGACTACGGCGATGTCAGAAGCGGGCTTGCGGAATGCGACGCGAGCGGACTTATCGCAAGCGGTATTTATACGATAAGCGAGGGGGGTATGCGCAATACAGCTCTCAGAGTAAAAAAAGAGGCTGAGCAGCGGGGCTGCGTCAGAATTATTATAGGACTACCTAAGAATATGGACGGCTCCGAGGGGGCAAAAGTCGACACGGTACGGGCGTTTGCAGATATCCTCAGAGAGATTACGGATATAGAGATTGACTTTTGCGACGAGAGAATGAGCACTATGCTTGCCCACCGTTTTCTTGACACATCTCTTACATACGGAAAAAAGCGCAAGCAGGTTGTCGATGCCCTCTCGGCAGAACTTATCCTTCAAAGCTATCTCGATAAGGAGAGGGCGAATAAAAACAAGTGACGTTGATTTTTGTACTCATCCCGACGCACAATGAGTAATTTGCCAGATTAAAATACAGGTAATTTACACGAACTCAGTTTATCTGATAACGGTTATACCGGATAACACAATTCAAAAGGAGTATAGTATATGAAAAAAAGTGTATCGTTTATCATTTTCATTGCTATAATATTGGGACTTATCGGAGGCGCTGCGGTTATGAGCGGTGTCAATTTAGCTTTGGCGGCGAGTGCCACAACCGATGAGCTGTGGCTCAAGGAGGGCAACATTTACGCCCTTGCAAACGGCGAGAAAAAACAGATAAAGGATGAGAGCACGGCTCCGTATAAGGACGAAAACAGTGTGTATTTTGTGCCGCTGAGTGCGCTGTGTGTATATCACGGTGCCGTGTATTATGCAGACGGCGACGAGATAACTGTTGTCTATACGGATAAGAATTTGAAGTTTACGGTCGGAGCTACCGAATATATGGGAAAAGCGCTTGATTATGCCCCGTTCTGGAAGGGAGAAGAGGTATATCTCAGTGTAAAGAGTGTCGAGGTGATATTCGGCTTTTCGAGTTTTGTCAATCAGTATATCGGTCTTATAGTTTTCTCAGATGCGGGAAGTATGACTTATTCCGACTCGACATATGCCTCACTTAAAGTGCAGGTCAACTATCTCGGAAATCTCCTTTTTGATACTCCCACGGGAGAAGAGATGTACAGCGATGTTGAAAATAATGTCGGTGTACAGACACATCCGAGAATTATGGTCGATCAGGACAGATTTGACTATTTGAAGTGGCTTTACGACAACACGGCGGATTTAACAACAGACGAGGATGCCTCCCTTGCTCTTTGGGTGCATAACTATGTTGTCAGAGCAGAGGGCTCATTCTCCTCAATGTTTGAGATAAAGACAGACGGAAGTGTCGGATGGATCAGCGAAGAGATAAGGGAAAATTACAGACATCCTTATTTCCTCTATGATGAGGAGGGTAACCGCCTTGAGGGTCAGTCAACCTATACCGACTCAAACGGAGTTGTGCATGAATGCACGGGTTCAGGTATCGGAGAGGGATATGACGAGGGCGGCAGACTCAGCACCTCGGGCAAATTTGCCAAACTCAAGGAATTTGCTTTTGCATATCAGATTACGGGAGAACAAAAATATGTTGACGCGTTCTATCTGCTCGGAGTTCAGTTCGGAACATGGGCGCATTGGGGAGAGGGACATTTCCTTAACTGCGCGGATAATTCCGTTGAATTTGCGATAGGACTTGACTGGATCTATCACGGCTTTGACAGCGATACCGAAAAGCGTGACGAGCTTTACGACATACTGTACAGGTTCGGTCTGATGAAAGGTTACTATTCGATTAAAAACCAGAAGGATAAACTCTATTTGTCCTCTATCATGGGCGGCGGCTGGTCTATCACAAACAGGGACAACAACTGGGCGACAGTATGTGACAGCGGAATGATAGTGAGCGCACTTGTGCTTATGGAGAAAGAGGAGTACAGAGCGAACTGCGAGTTTGTGATTACAACACTTATGGAGACGGTAAAGAAGTGTTTTATGCAGTATGCCCCCGACGGAGCGTACATAGAGTCTGCGGGATACTGGACATACGGAACAGAGACATATTTTATAATGCTTGCGGCGATTGAGTCCTCTGCGGGTACCGACTACGGATACTTTGACACTATAGGACTCAGGGAGAGCTGCTATGCGGTAAATTATTTTTCCGACTCCGACGGATATGCGTGGAACTACCATGACGGAGCATCTCCGTCGATAGTTGACAGGGAGTGCTTCTTCCTTGCATCTAAATATTTCGCCGACCCGAACATCGCCCTCATGCGTGAGAATCTGCTTTTTGACGAGGTTGCTCCCGTAAAAGCAGGAATACTCGATATCCTCTTCTATGACAAAAATCTCTCTATGGGCGGCGAGGAAATAACACAGCTTGACTATAACTCAAAGAGTATGGATACCGTAACATTCCGTTCCTCCTTTGAGCGCGGTGCGATTTTCGGCGGACTCCACGCAGGTGCGAATGTAGTGGCGCACGGCGATAACGACTGCGGACATTTCTACTATAAGTCAAACGGAATTTACTGGTTCGGCGATCCCGGAACAGAGGATTATAACGTAGGCAACTACTTTAACAACAGCGTCAGATATAAATATTACAAAAAATCTGCCGAGTCTCACAATACGATTATAATTAATTCGAGCGCATTGCCTCTCGGACAGGTGCAGAATAATCAGAACAATGATTACGCCAAGATAGTGAGATTTGAGTCTGATGAGTACGGTACCGTAGCCGTTGCAAATATGAAGCCGCAGTACGGAAACACCTGCGTGTCTGCCGAGCGCGGAATACTCTTTACCAATTCGAGGAGTACTCTTGTCGTTCAGGATGAAATTACATTCTCATCTCCCACATCTCTTACATGGATTGCGGATCCGTCTGTTTCAGTCAACAATATCAGCGCCGACGGCAGAACAGCTACATTTGTTACATACAAAAACGGAATGAAGGGCGATTTTCTCAGACTTACTCTGATAAGCGACAATCCCGACCTTAGGTTTGAGAAGACAAAAGACACTCTTCTTCCGAACACCATAACGAGTGCAGATAATCCCAAGGCGTCTTCAGCCCAGACCCGTCTCATTATAAGAGCAAACAATGTAACCGAGTTTAATGTTGCGGTTGTAATCGAGTCATACAGAGACGAGAGGGAGGTTGTCGGATACAAATATTCACCTATTTCAGAGTGGCAAACCACAAGTGATGAGTGGGTGAAGGAAGCTAACGAGTGGATAGTTATAGAAGAGGAGGAGACATTCAAGTATAAGCTCTCCGACCTTATCCGTGCAATAAGCGAGATAAACGGCGCAGATAACCTTAAAGAGAAGGTTGATATTATAAACAGAACATATGTGATAACTACCGATATTGACATGGAGAACGCTCAGATCAAAGCAAAACTTGATGAGTATATGGAACTTATCGGAGAGGTAAACGAGCAGATTGACAATATAAACCGCTTTGCAGAGAACGGATTTTTCAATTTCGGACTCGGATTTTCCTGAAATTTGCGGTAAGCGGGCAGATATTTTGAATACTTAACATACAACTTCTTTAGGAGGCATTATGAAAAATTGGGAACACAGGCTTTATGAGAGGGAGGAGGCAACTCTTTTCTCAGAGGCGTATCCGATAGGCAACGGCAAACTCGGAGCGATGGTATACGGCGGCACAGGCGGAATGCGTTTCGGACTGAACCATGACGAGCTTTGGGCGGGATATTCTGTCGAAAATTCGTATAAAGAGTATGACAAAGAGAGCTTTAAAAAGGTAGAACAGCTTGCGCTGGAGGGCAAATATCTTGAGGCGGAAAAACTTTATACCGAAAAATTTGCCCGCCATGACGGCGGAGCGTATCTCACTCTCGGAGATGTATATATAAAAATGCCCGAGGGGGATGTCAGTGAATACATAAGAGAGTTAAATCTCAGAGATTCGCTTGCATCAGTACGGTATAAACTCTCAGGCAAGAAAGTTGAGGTAAGGACATTTGCCTCATATCCGAAGGGCGTTTTGATTATCAATGTTAAGACTGAGCAGAAGTGTGACTATGAACTTCTTTTTGATATTGAGATGACAAATGCGGCGGTGGTAAAAGGGGGGCGTGTCAGCTTTTTCGGACAGTGCCCGAAGCTCTGCCAACGCCAGCTTGACAGGGGTGACAGATATTTTGACCTTGAGGAAAGGGAGGGAATAAGATTCTCTGCCGTATTTGAGGCAAAAAGCGACGGAGATGTGAGTGCGTCTGAAGAAAAACTCATGATTTCGGGCGCTACCAATACAACCTTCTTCTTCACCTGTGAGACAAGTTACAAAGAGGGCTCGGAAAACGGGGAGAGTGAGTATAAAGAACTTGCACAAAAGTATATCGACGGTGCGGTAAAATACGGTTTTGAAGAGCTTTACCGCGAGCATACAGAGGATGTACATAATCTTTATGACAGAGTTGATTTTTCTCTTGAGACGCCGTATTCTTTCGACGCTCCGACACACGAGCGTATACAGAGTTTCTTCACCGACAAACCTGATTACTCTCTGATCGTAACAGAGTATAACCTTGGCAGATATTTGCTTATTGCGGGCAGCCGAGAGGGCAGCCGTGCTGCAAATTTGCAGGGTATCTGGAATGAGGAGATGAATGCTCCGTGGTGCTCTAATTTTACAACCAATATCAATACCGAGATGAATTACTGGCCGTGTGTGCATGCAGGACTTTTTGAGCTTATCGAGCCGCTTGAGAGCCTTTGCAGAGTGCTTACCGAAAAAGGCAAGGTTGCCGCTGAGAATATCTACGGATACAAAGGCGCGTGCGCCTCGCACAATGCGGATATATTCGGCTACTGTGCACCTGCGGCAGGGCAGGCGACATGGTCGTTTTTCCCTGTCTCTCTCGGATGGCTCTTAAGGGAGATTTACAATAAATATCTTTACACGCTTGACAGGGACTATCTTGAGAGCGTATACGGTATGATCTACTCTGCGGCAGAGTATATGATAGATGCACTCAAGGATGACGGTGAGTATCTCTTTATAACACCCGGCGCCTCGGCGGAGAATGTATATTACCTCGGCGATAAGCAGGCGGCTTTTGCAAGAAGCTCCACTCTGTTTATGTCGATTGTAAGAGAGACTGTCTCAAACTTTATCGAGGCATCAGAGACGCTCGGCAAGAGCTCCGATCTTCTTACTCGTGCAAAGGCGGCATTCCCGAGACTTCTGCCGCTCAGAATTACCGATGACGGAAGAATAGAGGAGTGGTATTTCGGCGGAAAATCCGTTGCACCGAAAGAGGTAGAGGTACATCACAGACATATATCCCACCTCTATGACCTCTACCCGTCAAATGTTATCAATAAGAAAAATAAGCCCCTCTTTGACGCCGCGCGGGAAACTCTCAGAGTCAGGGGAGATGAGGCGACAGGCTGGAGCCTCGGCTGGAAGATAAACTGCTATGCAAGACTGCATGACAGTGAGGGTGTTATGCGGCTTATACGCATGTTTCTGAGACCTGTGGAGCCTGACAGAGTAAAGACTATGTCGGGCGGAGGTGTATACCCCAACCTCTTGTGCGCTCATCCGCCGTTTCAGATCGACGGCAATTTCGGCTTTGCCACGGCAATACCCGAGATGCTTATATCGGATGACGGGGAAGAGCTGAATCCTCTGCACGCCCTGCCGCATGAGCTTGCAAACGGGCATTTCAGGGGACTGCATATCAAGGGCGGCAGAGTCGTTGATATGGAGTGGAAAGACGGAAAAATAACAGAATTCAATGTATATAAAAAGTAAAGGTAAGCTTACAAAAACAATAAGAAAGAAGTATTATGCAGTTTAGTGAAGTTATATTATGTAAATACGGTGAGATCGTTTTAAAGGGAGCAAACAGGCAGACTTTTGAGTCCTCTCTTGTAAAAGAGCTTCGCCGCCGTGCCGTGCCCTACGGGCAGTTTAAAATAAGCAACAGACAGAGTACAATATATATCGAGCCGCTGAGCGATCTGGCGGATATCGGCGGTATGTATGAGGCGGCTAAAAAGGTTTTCGGAATTGTAGGAGTGTGCCGTGCGGTAGTCTGTGAGAAAAATATCGATAGTATCATTGAGACGGCAAAGGTATACCTTAAGGATAAGCTTGTCGGAGTTAAAACATTCAAGGTTGACGCCAAAAGGTCGGATAAAAAATTCCCCCTAAAGTCTCCCCAAATCTCCGAGATTATCGGCGGAGTTATTCTTGAGACCGTAAGAGGTATAAAGGTTGATGTCAAAAATCCCGAGGCCAAGATTACTGTCGAGGTCAGAGACGAGCATGCGTATATCAGAGCGTCTCAGGAGCCGGGAGCCGGCGGACTGCCTCTCAGGAGTGCAGGGCGAGGACTGCTTCTTCTCTCCGGCGGTATAGATTCTCCGGTTGCAGGATGTATGATGGCAAAGCGCGGCCTTGAGATTGAGGCAGTGCATTTTGAGTCCTTCCCGTATACCTCCGAGCGTGCTAAAGAAAAGGTTATGACGCTTGCGCAAGAGATGTGCGAGTTCTGCTCAAAAATTCATGTCCATGTAATTTCACTGACGCATATACAGGAGCAGATAAGAGATAACTGTAAGGAGGACTATTTCACGGTTCTTCTGAGAATATTTATGATACGCCTTGCAGAGAGGTGCGCCTCCAGCTATAAGTGCGGTGCGCTCATTACGGGCGAGTCGCTCGGTCAGGTTGCCTCGCAGACGCTTGAGGCTATCCGTGTCACCGATTCTGTCACCGATATACCGGTTTTCCGCCCGTGTATCGGACTTGACAAAAACGAGATTGTAAAGCTTGCACGGTATTTCGGCACCTTTGATACATCGATTCTGCCGTACGAGGATTGCTGTACCGTGTTTACTCCCCGCCATCCGAAAACGCATCCGAAACTTGAGGATGTCATGAGGGAGCTTTCAAAACTCGATGTCGACTCTCTGATGGACGAGGCGTATTCTGGAATGTATACCGAAACAAAAGTGATTTTTGAGGGATACAGATAATATTTTTGGCTTGAAGATTATATTTTCAAGAAATTAAAAGCAAGAAAATTATATTTACAAAAATAATAAAACAACAAAAAGACAGGTTTTTGCACCGATTCTTCGGTGCTTTGACCTGCCTTTTTCTTAATTCCGACAATTAATTTTGATAAATTATGATTCAGGGCTCAAAACTGTGCCTCAGAAGCACTGGAGTACCTGCCACGCATTTTCAAATCTGCGTGCCTTCAGATCTTCTTTTCTTATGTAGAAATAGATTGAGCCGCAATCGCAGAACATCAGTTCAAAATCGCATTCCGATACCGTGCTGAGCTGGAAAAGCAATACCCAATTGTCGACAGCTGTATCAACTGCATAATTTACATCCTTTTGGGGGATGTTTTGGAGTCCGTCACCGAGATAATAGCCACGGCTTACAAGCTCGCATTCGTACGGTATACTCTCTTGCAGAGTGTCTGCCCAGCCGAGTAATTTTGAACACTCTTCCGCTTTCGGCGCACCGAGAACTTCGAGCAGTTCGTCATATTCGTCAGGGTCAATATCATCATCCGGATGCATTTGTGAAAAGTCGTCATAGCTTGGCAGTGAGTCCTCTTTTGTAAAATTGATCTTCAGCATAGGAAACCTCAATTCATCCGCAAGCTCGGCAGGGAACTCTCGGGCGGAAAGCACCGCTGTGTCCTCAAACCAAAATACCCGTGCCCCGCCTTTGTCCTTGGGATCAAAGCCCCACGGCATACCCTCGCAGTCATAGAAAAATGACAGCAGTCCTTTTTTCGGCAGGAGATGTTCTGTATCATACTTTGCCACCTCTTCGCAGTTAAACTGTGCCAGAAAAGAAAGCGGGCGTGTCTTTACAGTACCGTCGTCTTCCTTGCCTTCACATGTCGGCCACGCAAAACCTGCGGGAACATCCGGCAGACCTCCGAACCGTGTCTGACAGGGCGTGTAACTTTTTTCTTCTCCGATATCAAGCATTATGCTGTTACGGAACAATTTTTTTAGTTTTTTGTCTAATTTCAATTTAATATCTCCCCTTATTCAGTTTCCGAAACTTATATCTGTTACCTTATATAAAGGTGCGGAAACTTTCCGCACTTTTCGTATTCTGAAAGAACTGTTTTGAGTACAGTCCCACTCGGATATTTTCGTAATATCCGTGTTCATTTATCACCGCGATTTCAAATTATGCCGCCTGACACGGTATAATCAGAAAACATCCGGGACAAATTTTGCCCCCTGACGCACAAAGCTGCTTCCGTACGGAGCGTCAAGATAAGGAATAATTGCAGCGTCATAATTGCAAATTGTATTAAGTGAAAAAATATTGATATTGTCAGGATTGTCTGTATACTCTTCCGTCTCATCTCCCGCAAAAAATCGCCATCCGCTGTCAGGAAAATCTGAAGTTTCGTCCGGCTCTTCCCGATACATATAGCCGACCTTTCTGCCTTTAACGGTTATTTCGTTTGTTGCAAAGCAGCCTTGCGGACCGTCAGAAACATAAATATCTTTGATTTGTTCAGGTGATAAGTAAAACTTCATATAAATAACCTCTTAAATTTGTTTTTTATATAGTGATATATTCGTGTATTCATAATGCTCTTTAAAATTTGCGACTGTAACTTATAAACTCCCAGTCCGCAAAACTCACAAAACAGCTTGAATATCTGTGTTAAGTACTGTATGCATCAGGGCAATGCATGCATAAGCGCAGCAATGTATACATCAGGGCAATTTGAATTTAACGTTTACTCCCTCAAAGCATCAGGGCATATTTTGAGCTGAAAGTCCTACCCGTGTTAAATTATTTTCGGAGTGCTTTGGCATGGAGAGCACTTTTGAAATTTACATACCGAAACAGTTTTCAAAAGTACCTGAGACAGCCAAACTCATTCTTTCCTTAAAACATAAAGCAGCCCTTTGCCGCCCTCATGTTCGGGTTTTATTATAAGCCAATTGTAAGCTACAAGTACAGCAAACATATATTCATTTGTCAAATAATCAAAAGCTTCTTCTATCGACATACTCTTGCCTTGCGGATAGTCAAATGATAAAACAGTACATTCACGTGCACTCTTTTTTATTTCGGACTTTATTGTATCGTCAATAATACTGTCTTGGTAATAGATATATTTTTTTTCGATTATTCTTTCGACATCGTGAGAGAATCTTTCATATGTTTTATCTCTTTTTTTGGGTGAAGACAGTTCGTATATGACTCTTTCCCTGAAAGAGGGAGAAAGAAAATCGGAAATAATATTATAATCAAATTGTGAGTTCATTTGCGCTTGCCTCTCTTCTTTGGGTTGTTCATTATAACAGCAATGCCTGAAAGGAAGTTCACTTTTCGGATAAAATACCGAATTTACATTACGGATGATCTCTTGTTTCCGAGTAATCATACATAATATTTCGGGCATAATTTGTTGCCTGCCGTTCTTCTCCGATAAGCGTCAGATCCAAATCATTAAGCCACTGAAAATAATGAGTCAACTCATGCAAAACTGTATTTAAAATACCGGCTAATGCATTGTCCTTTCCGCATTCTTCCAAAAGCTCCTCATAATCGCCGGCTGCAACTCTGATATACGGCTCTCTGTTTCTGTCTGCGGGTCTGAAAAATGTTCCGGAAACCATGTCCCCGTACATGGACCGCACTCTCCTTGTTTCTTTAACATAGATGCGCACCCGTTTGGGAAAAGTGTATTCAGAGCGCAGCCAAGCAATACACTCTTTTATAGCCCGCTTAACCTCGGGATCAACTTTTTTCTCATACCTTACTCTCAAGCCACTGCGACAAGGATGTTCACTGTAGTAATTTTTCCATTTGTCAATTTTCCAAATATTCATTTTAATATCCCTTAAAAAATATGTTCGGCGTGTTAACATAAAGGCTTGTTGGTCTCATGCGAAAGTGTTATAAACCATCTGCACAAAATTTGTCGCTATTTTGGAAAGCGGTATGTAAGTAAAGAGGTGAAAAAGCAGAGAATTCACCGACAGCACAACAGACGGTTTAAGTTGGTATCCATTGCAAGCTTCATTTTCGATTTAAACGACTCAAAAACGTCTTTACAATTTCGATAAAAACAAAAAATGAAACTATATAGAAAATTATTTTTAGTTGTTCAAAAGTTATGGGAATATTGAATTTTTCCAGTATTCTCATAACTTCATTTTTTCCGATTTCCAAATAAAGACAAATAAACAAAAACCATATAAAAATACATATATTTGAAAACACTTTATATATGCGACAAAACACACTTTTCTTTTTCTTATCATCACCACTGCCGCCGTTATTTTCGGTGATATTAGTGTCTTTATTTTTTTAATATCTTCGGCAGAAACGACCTTGTAAATGTTATTATATATGTCATTGACGTCGTTACTGTCATTATTTTTGTTGTCATTCGGCGTCTCGTCCATACTGTAATACTCCTTATAATAATTTATATACCTCGTGTGGCAAACTGTGTAATCAGAAATGTTTTTGCTTATAATTTATATCTAAAAATCGACACCTAAAATTAAGCCTATAATAAATAAAACTGCCAGAATCGTTATAATTATGATAAACTCCTTCACATGACCTATAGGGAGATTGAATTTTCTTTGCCAAACTGTCTTTTCCCGATCGCCGAATAATTCCTGAAACGCCCCATAACAGATCACTAAAAATAATAACAAATAAAAAATCATCGCATAAACATACAAAAATTTATCTGACATAAATTATATATGCCCCTTCCTTTGCTTTGCAGTATCGGTTGTCGTCACTGAAAAGATGCTACAATAGTTATTTTTTTTGCGATATAATACTCTCCGTCTCGTTGAC
This sequence comes from uncultured Clostridia bacterium, assembly GCA_944384515.1. Classification (GTDB taxonomy): domain Bacteria; phylum Bacillota; class Clostridia; order Oscillospirales; family CAG-272; genus UBA1740. Next base: position 3,843 of record CALWTU010000038.1, on the reverse strand, counting down.
TATGCTTCAACAGCGGATAATCCACATTAATAAACATTCCTGTTTTTATATCACTTATATCAACCTTTCTTCCGTCAAAGTCATATATCTTAACATCTTTATGTGTCTTTAATTTCACAGTGTCTTCATCGGTATGAGAAAATTTTGCTTCGATTAGAAGAGCACCGCTTGCGTCGGTTTCTATTGAACAGATGAATCCCGAGAAATCGCACATACCGTCAAAGGGTTTAAACATACTGCAAAAACCGATAAAAATTGCCACCCCGAGCAAAATAAATACTGTTAAAATTGTAATTAGATTTTTCTTCATGATCTTCAATCTCCCATCACGGTATCCACTTTCAACTTCCGAGAAAAACTCTGTCAAATTGCGTAATATCGCCATATAACTTAATTAATTTTATTTTTTAAAAAAGCATAAATACATAATAAGTTCAGCTTTATTATAGTAAGCTCAGTATACAGTATATATCCTTCAATGTCAACAAAATTCGTTAATATTCTTAAATAATTTCACACTGTGCCAAAGATAACTTGCAAATAACAAAAAATGTTTAATAACTTCTTGAAAAATCAAGTGTTCCGCTTTGCATATCCGCACGGTATGCGTCTCGGCAGACAAAATAGAGCCGCGCAAATAGGGCTCAGCGGCTGAAAAGTCCTTCAAGTTTTTACGCCGAAAATTCCTTCGAGTTTTGCCGACTTAAAAGCCCCTTTAAATATATAAACGAAAAAATTCCACAAAAGGATGCAAAATATTGAAAAATTTATGTAAAAAGGGCTGTCCGTTTAAACAGCCCCCACTTGAAAATGTGAAAATTTAACTTCTTATAATTGATTTAAATAAACTGAAAATATTTTGCCTAAGAAGGTGTTTTTTCTCCATATTCAATATTAATTTTTTCATATTAGATGTATGGCATAGGTGCGCAATGGCAGAGAATATCAAACCACATGCGGCAATCTCCGACTTCATTTAGACGAATATGCAAGAAATCGGAGAATGCCGACATGTTGAGCATTTGTTTGACAGAATAATCTACTTTTTTTTAATCTTTACTTTTACTTTATGCATGATAAGCAATTCTTTTAAATAATCGAAATTTTGTGACAATAATGCAATACGAAATTTTCTTTTTTGGGTCTTCAGTATGAGATAATCTGATCCGATTTTATAATTTATGCAATCATCATAATATATCTTGTGAGTTTTGAACGGTATAGTCCTCAAAAGAAAATAATCCTCGTCAACAAATAAGTCTATCCTCCATATCACTATTTCAAATAAAGTAAAGTATACCAATATTACAATCAATAAAGCGCTAAGTATAAGATCTTTCAGTGTTAAAGTTTCGCGATTGATTATAAGGACCGGAATAAGAATAGCGCAGACCAAAAATAACAAGACAAATGTGATCCATACTTCTAATTTTCTTGTTCGAATAACGATGTGCTTATCTGTTAGTTTTTTGATAGGTACTCTTTTTATCTCCTTTACTCCATGGGTACCCAGCATCGCATTAAAATACTCGGAATTTATGAGGAAGTAGTCGACATAAATTTTTCGTTTTTCGGTTTTTACTACCACAGAATTCATAGTGTATTTATAACCTATGCATTCACTGTAATATATTTTTCGAGTAACAAAAAATATATTTCTGAAAATAAAGTAGTCTTTATCTTTGAATACATCTATCCGCCATGCCTTGCCTGCAAAATACGTTACAACTCCAAAAAGTAATATAGGCATTGAGAGCAACCAACCAATTAATGTGAAAGTATCTTTTTGAATGAAGAGACAATATGCAAATACTGAACCCAAAAGCCAAGTATAAATATACATAAGCCAAAAAAACCAATCAGGCAATTTGACAATGTAGTGTCCGTTTTCTTCTTCAAAAAGTTCATCTTTTTTTAAATGCTTTTTGATTTTAGATACCGTCAGGGCGATAACGGTTGCAATAATAGCCGCAAGAGAAAAAAACAAAATAAAATCCATTTGTTGTATCTCCTAATATCCAAATTTATAGCGAATATGTGTACTTTCAATTAAACCTATGCTACATAATTTAAATTAAATTTTTTCATTTGCCAACTTTATCTTGGTAAACTCAGTATACAGTATATATCCGCCAATGTCAACAAAAACCGTTAATATTCTTAAATAAATTCACACGGCAGGAGAGATAACTTGCAAACAATAAAAAATGTTTAATAACTTTTTCAGAAAAGTAAGTTTCCCGCTTTGAAAATACGCACGGTATGCATCTTGGCAGACGAAACAGGGTAGTACAGCAGGGTTTTGAGGCATAAAACTCGAGGAGTTTTCCGCCCAAAACCCCCTTCATATATATAAATGTAAGAAATTTAAAAAAGGACGCAAAATTCAAAAACTATTTATATGAGAAAGGGGTGCCGAATTTCGGCACCCCGAGAGTTGCTTTTCGGGGAATAATTTTCTAAAGAACACCCCGATGTATCATCCGACAAGCATCCACACTCTGATACCGTGTCAATTTTCAGGAGTTTTCTGAAACCTTTTTAAGGAAATGAAATGTTTATAATGAGAATTCCATACTGTTAATGATCGCATCACATTTTTTTACTTCCGATGTTTTCTTCTCACATTGGTATGTAGCGAACACGATTTTAGGATACTTTGCTACAATCCATAGTTTGATAAACCAGTTATCAGAGGTTGTTCCCGTGCCATATAATGTCGTTTTGGTCTCTTTAGTGCCGTAAAGAATTAGTGGACCATGAAGTTTAATTCCGTTTTGGTCAATAAATTTACTTGCCATAATGCTGATTTGTTCATCCAATGTTTTTTTCATTTCTAAAATATTAAAAAAAGACACGGTTATGGCCCCTTCACCATTCGGATTGTATATAAGGAGATTGTCTTTTTCCTCTTCCGAACACCAATTATTTGGCAATTCATAAGTCAAGTAATTATTATGAAAAAAAATCATGTAATTTACCCCTAATCATATAGTTTTAGTACACCCTTCCACACTCCACCATATTGTTGGCTTGCTGCTTCGGTATATCTTTCCAGTTGCTTTGTTCCTCTGGCAATTGCTTGTGGATTGTTCGGTTTTAATTCGTAAATAATTTTATTGTTAAAATCTATTGCATCTACTCGACAACCTGGAGCTATAGTTTTCTCTTTTACTACTCCCGGGCCATAATCCATCTGTTTATGCATTGCTTGTCCCTTCTGAACTGCGGCTTTAACATTTGGGTTTTGTGTACCTTTACTGGTCGTTGTTGGTGTTTGCGCTTTGGACATTGCATATCCATATGTACCGCCGCAAATAGCACCGCCGGCAGTTGCCGCAACTGTGGTCCAATTGCCTTGGTCGCTAAAATCTTGAATGGAAGTTGACGTAGATGCCGCTGAAATTGCAAGAGTACCGTATACGGCTGCAGAGCCTATTAAAGCTCCGGCGGCTATAGTCATACTCGGTGTTGCTGCAGCAATACCGCTGCCAACTGCTACCACAGCACCTGCTGCTGCCGCAAAACCGCCGGCAGTAATAACCGTTGCTATGGCACAGCCGAGTACTATAACACCTCCTATTGCCCAGTGCAACCAAGATTCACCGGTCGGATCCGTCCTCATTACCGGGTTGTTGCCACAATAAGTAAACAGATTTGTACCTGTAATATCATTGCCGACTTTCAGTTGGTTGTCCGCATTTATGAACCTACAGCTGCTCGCATAGTAATATCTTGTATTCAGGTAATAGAGACCTACATCTCTGTCAAAATAATAACCTCTGTATGTCAGGTTGTTATTGTTCGCAGTGGTGTTCTGTCCGCCGTTATGGTAGAGAACAT
>CALWTU010000037.1 GCA_944384515.1 uncultured Clostridia bacterium | reverse complement strand
AGGCAAAAGCGGACAAGCCGCCGAAAAAATCGGAGAGAGCGGATTTATCCTCTCAAACGAATACCAACCGAAAAGAGCTAAGATACTTGTCTCAAACTTTGAGCGGCTGGGCATAAAAAATGCGATGATAACCTCACTTGACTCAGCAGAGCTCGGAGAAATGTTTTCAAAGGTCTTTGACCTTGTTATATGCGATGTTCCGTGCTCTGGCGAGGGAATGTTCAGAAAGACGCAGGAGGCGGCTGATCAATGGAGTCCCGAGAGCGTTATTCAATGCCAAAAGAGGCAGGAATACATACTTGATAATATCAAGGACACGGTAAAGGGCGGCGGATATCTCTTATACTCCACATGCACATACTCGCTTGAGGAAAACGAAGAGGTGGTGGAAAAATTCCTGAGTGAAAACTCCGATTTTCATCTGACGGATGTCAAAAACGAGGTAAAAAAAGTCACAAGCGACGGAATAAACCTGCCCGAATTTAAGACGGATATGTCAAAGTGCAGAAGATTTTATCCGCATATATCAAGGGGAGAGGGACAGTTTATAGCACTACTAAAAAGAGACGAGACTTCAGAGAGAGGTAAAATTTTATACAAAGAGAAGGTATCCGAGGCAAGTGCAGAGGAAAAGAGGATAATAAAGAGCTTTTTTGAAGAAAACCTCATAACTCTGCCGAGCGGACGGATAATAAAATCAAAAGACAACTTTGTTCTTATTTCACACGGGTGCCCCGTTTATACAAAAAGCGTATTTTCGGCAGGGGTGCTTATCGGAGAGATAAAGCACGGTATACTGCACCCGTCACATCAGTTCTTCTCATGCTACGGAAACTTATTCAGAAGGCAGGAAAAGTTGACACGGGGGGATAGCAGAATATACAAGTATCTTCACGGTGAGGAGATTGACAGCACGCTGAGTGAGGGCGGATACTGTGCCGTAACATATGAGGGAGCCGTGATCGGCGGCGGAAAAGCCGTCGGAGGAAAAATAAAAAATCACTATCCCAAAGGACTCAGAATCAACTGAAATGCTGAGTATTGCAAGGCGGATTTTGTGAGTTCGGCGTAGTTTTGTCGGACAGGCTTGTCAAAATTGATTTGTCGGTTGGTGGGCTCGGTTTATCGGTTAGGTTTATCGGGTAGGTTTATCGGTTAGGTTTGTCGGCTCGGCTCATCGGTTCCGTTGGTCGGCTCGGTTGGTCGGATTGGATTTTACGCACGGCGTTTTCTCATGCATAAGCAGTTTAAAAACACAGAGAAATTCAGGCAAAGGCCTGAAAAATGTTAATATAAGTTTACAAAAATCATCATATAAAGGAGCAATCAAGATGGCAGGAAAGATACTTGCAACAGTAGGAACACTTACAGTAACAGAGGATGAACTCAACGAGTTTATATATTCTCTCGGCTCAAGAGGCGCCGCATACAATTCCCCCGAGGGCAGAAAAGCCGTATTAAATCAGCTTATAAACAACAAACTCCTCTTGCTTGACGCAAGGAGAAACCTTTATGAAGCAGAAGAGGGCTTCAAGGCGCAGCTCAACAGCCTCAAGGAAAATTTGCTCGTAAGCTATGCGGCAGAAAAGGCAATCGCCGGTATCACCGTAACCCTTCAGGAGGCAAAGGACTACTTTGAAGCAAACAAGGCGCAGTTCATGCAGCCCGAAACAGTAAACGCAAGCCACATACTCGTGGACAGCGAAAGTCTGGCAAACGAAATACTCGAGATGATAAACGGCGGAAAGAGCTTTGAAGAGTGTGCAAAGGAGTACTCATCCTGCCCCTCAAAGCAGAACGGCGGTAACCTCGGCGACTTTGAGAGAGGACAGATGGTCCCCGAGTTTGACAGTGCTGTATTCAGCATGAATGTCGGAGAAATAACAAAGGTACCCGTTAAAACACAGTTCGGCTACCACCTTATCAGACTCAACTCCAAAAACGAGGCAAAAGAAGCTCCGTTTGAGAGCGCAAAGGACAGAATAACCGATATGCTCTTAAACGAAAAGCGCCGCAAGGCTTACGAATCGAAAATCAACCAGCTCAAAATTCTCTACCCCGTTGACAAGACAACCCTCTGATGTGAAAAAAACGGAATGGACGAGCAGTTACTCTTAAGAAAGAGGTTTGTCGAGCTGGCGAAAAAGTCGTATAACAACGGCATCTATCTTTATACCGATTTTTTGGGACTTATGGAGCAGTCGCTCTTCGAGGAGATAAAAAACGAGATAAGCGGTATTCCGTACACTCTTTTCGGAGGTGCCGAGGGCGCTGAAAGAGTTATGATAGGCTTCGGCTCACAAGAGCTGTGCGGATACTCAAGCGAGTTCCCCATATCCCTCATAAAGGCTGAGCCGATAAGCCCGAAATTTGCCGACAAGCTGACGCACCGTGATTTCCTCGGCGCAATCATGAATCTCGGAATTTCAAGGGAGACGGTCGGCGATATAATAATAAAAGACAATATCGGGTATATATTCGTCTCTCTCAAGGTGTGCGATTTTGTAATGGGCGAGCTCACCCGTGTCAAAAAAACCGACCTTAAGCTCTCGCTTATAACAAGCATACCGAGCGGAGAGCTGTTTTCGACACAACAGAAGAGAATACAGGTAAGCGGAGAGAGGCTGGACGCTGTTATTGCCAAGGCATATAATCTCTCACGGGAAAAGGCGCAGGACCTCTTTGTCAAAAAACTTATTTTTGCAGACGGAAAACAGATAACAAGCCCCTCGTACAGACCGAAAGTCAAAGAAATTATAAGCGTGCGCGGTTACGGAAGATTCAGCTATGAGGGCTATGAATCGACAAGCAAAAAGGGTAAGCAGAACATACTGATAAATATTTACACATGACTTTCTGCGTTTTTTCGATATCAAACTCCAAGTGTGTCATCCGTAACGGAATTTTCCGCATACAGGTCTTTTGCTTCGGCAGATAAGCAGTGCTTTCGGCATTCGGGATAATTTCGAGCTGTACGGCTGAATTCGGCTTTGTCGGGTTGCCTTACGGTCAACCTGTGAACTTTAATTATTACCGATTGCTTGTGATTTTTACTTTTGCCGTTCTTCCCTTTTTTCGGGCAAAAGGACGGCTTATATTTTGAAAACCGACTGTTTTGGAGGTATAACGAATGATCAAGACGGTATTTCTTGACCTTGACGATACGATTTTTGACTTTCACCGTGCGGAAAGAGACGCCCTCACTGAGACCTTTGTGCATTTCGGAATAGAAGGCGGCGAGGACACGCTTACAAGATACAGTGAAATCAACAAGCTCCACTGGAAAAAGCTTGAGAGAGGCGAGCTGACGCGCGAGGGAGTGCTTTACGGAAGATTTAAAATGCTCTTTGAAGAGTTTAAGATAGACTGCGACGCCGTCAGCGTACAAAAATACTACGAAAACGCACTCGGCAAGTACCATTACTTTATGGACGGAGCGCAGGAACTGTTAGAGAGTATCTGCACGGATTATGACCTCTACATAGCATCAAACGGCACAGCCTCGGTGCAGGACTCCCGTATACGGGACGCAAAAATAGCAAAGTATTTCAAGGATATTTTCGTTTCCCAGAGAATCGGATACGAGAAGCCGAGGGAGGAATTTTTCCTTGAGTGCTTTAAGAGGATACCGAACTTTCAGCGTGAGAGTGCCATAATCATCGGTGACAGCCTGAGTTCGGATATTCAGGGCGGCAAAAATGCGGGAATCAAAACCTGCCTTTTTAACCCCAAAAAGATAAACTATGACTCTGATATAACCGCAGACTACGAACTGCACAGTCTCAAAATGATACCCGAGCTTTTAAAATCAATCTGACATTTCCGCTTTTTAAGTGTGGCTTTGCCGCTTGACAAGGTCCTCTGTGAAAGCTTAACCCACAACCAAGAGGCGGCTCTAAATTTTGGAGTACAGACAGCAAAACGGCTCTCGGGCTCATAGAGAAAGCAGACAAAGTCGGCTCTCCGACCTTGGCAGAGAAGGAGCAGAGTCGGCTCTCGGAATAATACAAAGGAATAACACAAAATGTATTTTGAATATAATATCAGCGACACTACAGCGAACATGGCAAAAACAGCGGAGGCTGACTGCCGGGAAATATTTGAAAAGATAGACAGCAATGCCCTGCTCTGGTCCTCAAGAATACTGAAAGCATTTCAGGATGAGAGAGTTTCAACGGCGGATTTTCTTGAGATAACGGGATACGGCTATTCGGACACGGGACGGGACAAGCTTGAGAGTATTTACGCAAGAATATTCGGCGCGGAGGACGCACTCGTGCGCCCGCAGCTGATGTCCGGCACTCACGCACTGGCTGTTACGCTTTTCGGTCTTCTGAAGCACGGCGAGACACTTGTTTACATTTCGGGTGAGCCGTACGATACTCTAAGAAGCGTAATAGGCACTGCGGGAGATAGCAGAAATTCGCTTATCAGGCACGGAATAAATTATGAGGAAATTCCGCTCTCTGGAAACGACTTCGACCTTGCGAAAATCAGGGAGAGGATGAAAAAGGGAGATGTAAAAGTTGCCGCAATACAGAGAAGCCGAGGATATTCTCACAGAAAGAGCCTGACTATCGACAAGATAGAAGAGGCTATAAAAGCGGTAAAAGAGGTATCCCCCGAAACTATTGTCATGGTGGACAACTGCTACGGCGAGTTTACCGAGGACAGAGAGCCGACACATGTGGGAGCTGACGTATTTGTCGGTTCTATGATGAAAAACCTCGGTGCGGGCTTTGCGCTCAGCGGCGGATACTGCGTCGGAAAGAGCGAGATCATAAACGATATTGCGGAGAGATTCAGCGCGCCGTGCGTGGGAAAATCACTCGGCGCCAACTTCAATCAGCTTGCCTCATTCTATAAGGGATTGTTCATGTCCCCGACAACGGTTGCCGCAACGCTCAAATCTATGGTTTTTGCCGCAAGAATGCTTGAACTCAGCGGATTTACCGATATAGATCCGAGGTATGACGAAAAGCGCACGGATATAGTGCAGACGGTAGATATGCACTCGCCCGAAAAACTGATAAAATTCTGCAAGGGTATTCAGATAGGCTCTCCGGTTGAGTCATACTGTATCCCCGAGCCGTCTGACATGCCGGGATACCCGCACCCTGAAATAATGGCGGCGGGAACATTTGTCAGCGGCGCAACAAACGAGCTGAGCTGCGACGGTCCGCTGTGTGAGCCGTACACCGCATTCATGCAGGGCGGACTCTCCTATGACTACGGAAAACTCGGAATAATGCGCGCCATAGACGAAATGCTCGATCTGCACGAGGAAATCTGAAATATATCAGGACACAGCACCCATTTGATACTCTGCTTGGAAAGTATTTAAAAAAGTACAATAGATTTTTAAAAAAGTATTGCCTTTTTTTAAATAAATGCTATAATGATTATAAATTCTACACTAGAGAAAAGTTAAAGGAGGATACTGCTATGACTGACAAGAAAAATATTTCTGATAAGGAATATGTAACTTACGAAGATTTCGGAGCTGTGGGCGACGGTGTCACAAACGACTTTGAGGCGATGTACAACGCCCATATTTATGCAAATGAAAGCGGCAAAAAAATCAAAGCTCTGCCGAACAGAACATATCTTATTAAAGAGAGCGGCAGAAGAACCATTCCCGTTAAGACAAGCTGTGATTTTTGCGGTTCAACAGTAGTTATCGACGACAGGGATATTACATACACCGATCCTGAAGGAAAATTATGTGTCATGCAGATACTCAGCGACAAAGAGAGTATCACCTTGGACAGCGATGCCATCGAGAGAATTAACCAGGGCGGCAGAATAATAGCGGAAGAAGCAAAAAAATTTGACACGGGGCTCGGTGTAGGGGGTTTGCTCGACATTATAAACCGCGACAAAAAAGTATATATACGATACGGAGGGGACGCTAACGACGGCTCACCGCAGTCTGAGGTAATTCTCGTCGACAAGGACGGAAATATTGATAAGGACACTCCCTTTTTAATCGACTACGACAAGGTAAGTGCCGTGAACTTCTACCCCACCGACGACGAGCCACTGTATTTTGAAAACGCCAAATTCGTGACACGGGCTACATGTGTAAAGGTTGACAGGATAGCGTATATCCACAGAGGAATCTCGGTTACGCGCTCAAACACCGTTATCAGAAACATTGAACACACCGTGACCGACGAGCCTCCGCTCCAAAGCGGCGCATACGCTTCATATTCAGGCTTTCTGTGCATAAACCATTCAAACAACGTACTCGTCGAAAGAGTTGCGTTTACGGCGAGGCTCTACTACAAACTCTGCGGTTCGTACGACTTCAGCGTTTCGCACTCAAACAAGATAACATTCAAAGACTGCACTCAGACAAACTTCTTTATGCCGGACGGTGTTACCACAAGCATGCACGGCGGTTATTGGGGTGTTATGGGTTCGAACTTTTCGAAAAATATTACATATGACGGCTGTAAACTCACACGCTATGACGCGCACTGCGGAGTTTATAACGGAAAGATAATAAACTCCGAGGTTGCGCACTTCTCCGTTATCGGCGGCGGTCACCTTCTGATAGAAAACACAAAGTTCTACGGAAAAAGCGCAATAATTACACTGCGCCCCGACTACGGCTGTACATTCAAGGGAGATATCGTGTTAAAGAACTGCACGGTTATGAACAGTCCCGCCCTTGACACAATGTCTCTTATCTCAGCCGTTTGGGTAAACCACTATTTCGGATACAAAACATATGTTCCCTCAGTCACCGTCGAAAACCTCAAATCGGCAAATCCGCTCAGCATTGACGTGTTCAAAAGCTATGAGTATGCGCCATGGCATTCGCTGCTCACGACAATAGGTGCGGAAAACCCCGTGCTGCCTGACGGAAGTATAAACGAAAACCCCATGTCACCGCCGGATGAAATTAACATATACAGCACGGACAACAGTATACGCTTCATCATGAAAAAAGACATTCCCTTCCTCAGCCATACAAAAACACACGGTATTGAGCTTCTTTAAGCTTTTTTTGCAGGTATGTTTTTCCATATTTTTATATAATAGATTGAAGGGTTATTTTACTACAAACTTAATTTTATAAATTTGTGATTTTTCACTATTCGCTCTCTGTCAATCTGCACAAAGCACAATGTGCAGATTGACAGTATTTTGTTTTCAGGGCATTTTTCACAATCAAAGTATTGAAAAAAAAGCGGCGAAATGATATACTTTATATAATCTTTAAATATTTATTTTCCGGCAGATATGTATAGACCTCATACCCCGTGTATGTTTTGCGGTGCCGATTTTAAAGATTGGAATGATGTATTTAATATTTTTTACAGAGAGGAAATTCTTATGAAAAGCTTGAAGAAAATTTTTGTTTTGCTTCTCTCACTCACTATGCTTTTATCGCTCATCGCATGTAAAGACGATCCGTGTGAGACACACAAGGATGATGACGGTGACGGCAAATGTGATGTTTGCGGTGAGACAGTAGGAAAAGACGACCCGACTCCCACAGGCGGACTTGCGCTGATAAAGGACGGAAAAGCTCAGTTTAAAGTAGTGGTCGGCTCAAGCCTTACGGGAAGCTCACTGAGACTTATTGACACTATGATAAAGGATCTTAAAGAT
>CALWTU010000036.1 GCA_944384515.1 uncultured Clostridia bacterium | reverse complement strand
CTGCTTTGTGTGTGGTTTTTTGTAGCAATTAAATTATACAATAAAGCAAGCGGATACTCAATACCTTTCGGTAAAGAACATCCGCTTTTTTCTTTTTTTGGAGCTAAGTTAATGACTCAGCCCCTTTGGTGCGGGAAACGGGAATTGAACCCGTACGGTAAAACCACACGCCCCTCAAACGTGCGCGTCTGCCAGTTCCGCCACTCCCGCGGCAACGATGACATTATACACTATTTTTTCTTATTTGTCAATAGGTTTTTTAAAGATTTTTATATTTTTTTATAAAAAGTCGAAATTGGTAAAATCAGGTATAAAACTCTCATCTGCCGTGCCCCATTCCTGTATAAATGCATTGCTCACACCGATCTTCAGCGCATAATCTACAAACTCATCATACTCGCTGTGAAGCACTCTGCGGTTTAAGGGGCTTGGCAGTTTCTGTACCGGTGTATACTGATTTAAAAGACTTATGTACACATCGTCTTTATATCTGTCGTATATGTATTTAAGCGAGAGCTTCGCCTCCGCAACATGTCCCGGCAGTAACATTATTCTGACAATCACGCCCTTTTTCATAAGTCCGTTCTCTATAACAGGCTTTGGCTGCTGAAGCACCATCTCGTCTATCGCCTCTTTTGCGCACTCCGTGTAATCCGGGGCAAAAGACAGCTTTTGTGCGGTTTGCTTCCTGTAATACTTAAAGTCGGGAAGATATATATCTATGCTTCCGCTAAGCATTTTCAGTGTGCCGGGACTGTCATATGTGCCGGTATTGTAAACCGTCGGAATGATAAGTCCGCCATTTCTTGCCGTCTTTACGGCTTTTACAATTGATGGGGCGTAGTGAGTCGGAGTTACAAAATTTATGTTGTTTGCACCCATATTCTGAAGCTTCAGCATTATCTGCGACAGTTGTTCTTCAGTTATCTCTCTGCCGAGTCTGCCGTTTGATATTTTATAATTCTGACAAAAAACGCACCCCAGAGAACATCCCGAAAAAAATATCGTACCCGATCCGCTCTCCCCTGATATTATAGGCTCCTCCCACATATGAAGCGACGCTCGCGCCACCTTCACTTTATCGCTCATTCCGCAATAGCCTGAAGCTTTGCCGGTTCTGTCCGCGCCGCATCTTCTGCGGCACAGCATACACATTTTATATTCTGCAAAAGACACCTGCGTATCTCCTTTATTGACAATGAATTTTTTTTATGATATAATACTCAGGAAAGTAGAATTTCGTATCTTGCATACTGTTAGGTATACCAAAACCAAATGACTATAATATAATCGGGGGCATAACAATGACAGAAAAAAGACAGGATTATCTCAGTTGGGACGACTATTTCATGGGTGTTGCACTGCTGGCGGCACAGAGATCCAAGGACCCGAACACGCAAGTCGGCGCTTGTATCGTCGATTCCGAAAAAAGAATTTTGTCAACCGGATACAACGGTTTTCCCTTAGGCTGTTCTGACGACGAGTTCCCTTGGGGAAGAGACAAGAATTCAGGAGAGACAAAATATCCGTTTGTTGTACATGCAGAGCTCAACGCAATACTCAATTCTCAAGGCAAAAATCTGACGGGTGCAAAGCTCTATGTTGCCCTGTTCCCCTGCAATGAATGCGCAAAGGCGATCATTCAGTCAGGTATAAAAGAGGTAGTCTACCTCTCCGACAAGTACAGAGACACTCCCGAAACAAAAGCGTCACGCAGGATGCTCAATGCCGCAGGAGTAACTCTGACAAGAATCAAGCCGACAAGGTCAACAATCACACTGTCGCTTGAGAGCGAAGATTAATCGCCGATACCGAAGTAATTTCTGATACTCTCGATATCGCATTCAAAAGAGCCTTGAATCATATTCGCTCTTCCGCCTCCTCGTCCGAGGAGGCCTTTATTTATTTCGGCGGATTTTTCTTTCAGATTGACACTTTCGGAAGATATGACATATCTGTATCCGCCGTCCTCTTTGGGTGACAGAACAACTAATATTCCTCTGACCTTATCGGTTGCCGCATTTGCATAGCCTATCATCTCCGGCACTGTTGCATCATCAAGCAAAACAACGCTGTTTTCCCCCGAACATTTTAAATTCCGCGCGGCGGACAGAAAGGTTTTGCTTCTGTACTCGGAATACTGATTTTTTATCTTCTGAAAATCCTCTGAAAGTTTAGCAACGCCCTCTCCTATCTCCTCTTTCGGTACAGACAAAATATTAGATACCTTATGAGCCTCGCTGTACAGCTTGTTAAAATATTTCATTGCTCGCCTGCCGCACGCAATGTGTATTCTTATACCGGAGCGAAGAGGCGCAAAATCCAGAATTTTAATAAGCCCTATCTCGCCGGTATATCCCACATGTACGGCGCAGCACGCACAGCTGTCATATTCACCTATATTGACTATTCTGACATTGTCCTCAAGGTCAAGTTTTGAACGGTAAACTAACCTCTTCAGCTCCTCTTTGTCCGGAAATATGCACTCAACTTTAATGTTCTCATATACGACTTCATTTGCAAGCAGTTCTACCCGCGCAAGATCATCTCTGTTCAGCGGGGCGTTTATATCAAGAGTTACATCCTCCCCGCCGAGGTGAAAACCGACATTGTCAAGCCCGAAGAGCTTATGTATAATTCCCGACACGATGTGCTCTCCTGTATGGTTCTGCATTTTATCGTATCTGTCGTCAAAATCTATTCTGCAGGAAACTGTTTTGCCTATCTGTAATTTTTCTTCAAGCAAGTGATATATGACTCCGTCATTTTCGATAACATCATATACCTTAAAACCGTCTATATCTCCCTTGTCGGCGTACTGTCCGCCCTCATTGGGGAAAAACGCCGTACGGTCGAGTTCCGTAAGATATTTTCCGCAAGACTCGCTGACTGCTACCACCTTTGCGGTAAAATCTTTCATATACGCATCTTTATAATAAAGTTTTTCAGTCATATTGGCACCCCTATTAATATTTATCCCTGCCAAACAGGCACCACGGATATAAACTCAGATCCGGAAGAGCCGAAACATCAATATGCTCCTTACCGATATCAAAAGACAGCCGCCTTGAAAACAATGCGGGAAATCTTGCGCCGAAATCCCGGCTGCCGTATTTTTTATCACAGGTAACGGGATTTTTTCTATAAGAAAACTGAGTGCGTATCTGGTGAAATCTGCCCGTCTTAAGTCTTATCTTAACAAGAGTTTTTACACCGTGCTCGGTTGATACGCTCTCAAGCGCCGTATACTCAAGCTCCGCCCTCTTTACGCCGTTACGCTCTCTGTCGACAACAAAAGCCTTGTTTGTGCTGCTGTCTTTATATAGATAATTGACAAGCGTTCCGCTCGCGGAAATCTCGCCGTCAACAACAGCAATATACTCCTTGCCTATACCGCCCTCTTCCTTTATAATCGCCGAAAGTTTTGCCGCCGCACTCTTGTTTCTCGCAAAAACCAGCACCCCTCCGACAACTCTGTCAAGTCTGTGGACAAGCCACAGACGCCCGTCCTCTCCGACGTCTGTCAGTTTTTCCGAAAGCAGGCTCATCGCATCCGTATCACCGCTTTTATCTTTTTGAGACGGAAGTCCGCAGTCCTTATTTACAGCGATAATATCCTTGTTTTTATATAAGATTTCCAAATTTCTCACCTTTAAAATAAGTGCGCCTTGCTTAAAAGCGGGCGCACCTTTTTTATTTTTTCTGTTTAATCTCGATAACCCTGTACACAGCGGGTACCAAAACCATGTTTACAACAAACTCAATTATAAAGTTAATTCCTATAAATCCGGTGATTATAAACGGTATAACATCTTCTGAACCGACATTAAAGTATGCCTTTATATCATCAAGGAAAAATGCAAGGCATCCCAAGAAGAACACACCTGAATTTACAATGGGAGTTGTAATTGCCGCCAACACAACCGCAAGATATCTGTTTACTTTATACAAAAGTTTGTATACCACACCGGCTGCAAGACCTGCCAAAATACCCTTTAACATTACAGTGATAATTGTGCCGAAAATATCAAACTGAAGAAACAGCGCTGCATCTCCTGTAATAAATACCGCTATTCCGAACACGGCTCCGAGCCAAGCTCCTGCCCATAAACCGCAAAGAGCAACTCCTATTACCATAGGAACCAAAACAAAAGTAAGTGAAAACGTTGAAAATCTAAGCAACAGCGCCAATGCCTGCAAAACAATAACAAGCGCTGTGAGAATAGATAAATATGTCAGTTTTCTCACATCAAGTTTACCTGAATTTGTCACTTTGCTACCTCCTATATATTAAATTTAATTTAACTCTTAAGATTATAGCACTTTTGCATAAAATTTTCAATAGTTTTTTGTATTATTTACTTTTTTTGTTTAAAGTGATAACTTTATTAGCGCTTCCGCCGGTCAAAACTATCATTTTCACCGCAGAAAGGCTGAAATCGTTGGCATAAATATCAAAATTTTTATCAAGAATTCCACGGCCGAGAACTTTAATATACTTTACATCGCGAGGTATAATTCCCTTTTCTTTCAGTACATTTACATCTATTGCTTCACCTTTGCGGAAATTTTCGTTTATTGTATCAAGATTTATTATACCTCGTTTTTTACCGTCGGTATAAATTATTATATCCTGTTTTTTCATGAGATTTTTGGCAAGAGAATTTGTTATCAGTCGCTCCGCCTTATTTATATCAACGCTCATCAGCGACTCCTCGGGCTCCTCTTTTACTTTTATGCACTCTTCAGTCTTCTCATTTGCCGTATCTTCAATTATTGTTTCTTTAACTTCTGAGACCTCATTTGCCTCCGGTGCAATCTTCTCTTCCTCGACGTCTTTTTTTGCATAATATATTGTTGCCGCGGCAGATGGTGCATTCATATTTTTAATTCTGCATTTTGTTACTGCGACATATCTGTATATTTTTTCCCTGTTTATAACTATTGCCACCGTGCATAAAATCAATATTACGCATACGGAAACGGTGAAAAAGAAAATTTTGGCGCTTCTTTCGGTCATGGCAAATTTGTTTATTATCTCACCGTCAATAAAGCTTATCTGATAGTTTTTGTTCTCTCCGCTGAGTACTACCTTCCCGCCTATATATTCGTATCCTATGGAAATACTGTCTCCAAACAGCAAATCCCCTTCTATTATTTTATATCCGGGCTCTGAGTATTCTCCAAAAAGATATTTAATCACATCATAAGCTTTAATCACAAGCTTCTTCGGCTTTATCTCAAACCGGACTTTTACCGTATCGGTATCTCCCTCGAAAACATAGTTGCGGCTGTCTTTAAGTTTGAATGTCCAGTAGTATAGGCCTGCATCCTTTGCCTCGGCTTTCTCCACATAGTAAAGATCAGCGTTTTCCGGCTCGTAAGAGTAGTTTTCCCCGTTATAAACAACCGACGGCAAAGACGGCACACGAAGCACCTTTTTTGTTATTACCAAGTAAAAATCCTCAATAACCGGCGGATTATAATTTTCCCTGTCGTAATCAAAGACCACACTTGTTTTATATGAGCCGGCATCGGTTCCTACACCCCCGATATACTCGACAACGCTCACTCCGCTCGGAAGATTTAAAAGTTCAGTTCTTTTCTCAAGACCGTCATACTCGCATTCCGTAATGCTCCACTCGCACTCCTGCATGTCGTAATCTGCCCTTTTTACTGTTAGCGGCTGTTCAAAGCTGTATTCTCCATATGCAAACACCGCACCGCTGTCTCCGTATCTGAAACTGTTTGATGATGTGTATGTGATAGATATCTCACCAAAATCAACGGCACGCGACGCTCCGTCATTATAATGAGCCGTGAGAGTAAAATCTCCTGAGCCGATAACCTCAAATGCCTTATACTCTGTTTTATTCATGCTGACGGTAATACCGATAACCACTACCTTATATATTTTGAACGCAATCGGAGAAGAGCTTATCGGCTTATAATTTTTGTTCCCCTCTGATACTGCAATCATGTAGTAGTCACCAAAAGATGTCGGCATTTCTATCTCATTTGTACAAAGCGGATCGGAATAGAATTTAAATATCACATCTCCCCCTATAACCGTACCTATTGGGGAAAGCGTGCCGCTCTCGTATATACTCTCAACCCCTGCATCTACCAAAAAATTGTTATCTGCTTTTTCGATAACAAACTCGCATGTGCCGTTTATCACCGTATAATTGCTGTCAAGACTTTTCGCAATTGCAGTATAAGTGCCTGCATCAGTTGCCGCACCGCCTACAAAAATATTGCAAAACTCGCTTGTCGCACGGGGAATGTGGCTCATGCCGTTATAGGTATAATTAAGAGCACTCCATACAACAGAAATCGGTTTTGGTGACACCTCAACATAGGCATACTGCTCGGCGGGGGTATTGTAATTCTGACTCGTGTGGAAAAAGGTGATTTTCACCTTGACTTTACCGCTTATTACATCTCTGACGCCGATATCAAATTTATAACCGAGGACGATGCCGTCAGCACCCATTGGCATCTCACCCTCAAGCGTCGGATAATGAAATGAGCCGTCATAAATCGGAAAATTATCACTGAAAACAAACCCGGAGAGGTCGTAGTCTGCCTTTTTGATACTCCAGTTATAAGTCAAATCTCCCGGTGAGTTATAGTTTTTTTCATCATACGAAAGTACGGCGCATGCTGTGTATTCACCTGCATTTCTTGCACTGTTGTTACTGTATCCTATGATTTTTATGCCGAGAGGGAGACCGAAAAGTTCAACAGTTTTCACACTTCCGTCATAAGTAAAGTCAGCTACAGTCCAGTAGATACCGGACAGGTCATAATCCGCCTTTTCAATAATATACTCGACCGTCGGATTTGTCAGAATATAGTTTGTATCCGAAGTTTGAGCGGCACAGATGTGCACACCTGCATTTATTGCACTGCCGTCAATGACAAGCGGTATCATCTCGCCGTATATATTGTAGTAATAACCTGTCGGCTGACACACGCTTCCGTCATAGACAAAATTTGTATTTTGGTAAATGGCTTCAACTCTATGGGGCGTTATGGTAAGTGTTTTCGTTATCGGTTCGGGTATATTATAGTTTGGGCTGTCGGATGAGAAAACAGCCACAAGAGAGTATGTGCCGGCATTGATACCTCCGCCGACAATTTTGCATTGCAGCTCATACCCGTCAAGACCTATCGGGAGCGCACCTTTATAAAATCCCTCTTTTTTTGTACCGTCGTACTCAAAAACGAGATCTGTGAAAAGAAAGTCATCAAATGAATAATCTATTCTTTTAACGCTTACGGGGATCATTATACTCTCAGACATATATTTTGCTATTACATACGAGTCCCCGTATCTAAAATTATCCGCACTGATATAGCTGTACGAGAGTTCTCTGCCGTCGACAGTCTCAATTTTGCCGCTTGCATAGGTAACATATATCGTAAGCCCATTATAATCAAATCGCTCAAAAGCGTTATATACCGTTTTGGTCGGTTCGGTCGCAACCGATAGTCCGACAATACTGTCACTGAGAATAGAAAATTTTATTTTTTCGGAGACCAGAGTATCATAATTCTCATTGCCCAATACAACGGCAATCATATAATAAGTACCCACAAGAGTGGGGGGCGTGTCAACAAATTCGCCGTCTATCTTGTCCGAATACTTAAAAATTACATCTCCGAACTTCGCCTTGGCAACAGGTGCAATGTCAAAGCCGAAAAAGCTGTCTTTTATGCTCGGATTTAAAACAAAAGAGTTTTTCGCCTTGATTATTTCAAAATCAACATAGATATACTCACCTTCATGCCCCAAAAACTCATAGTTTTCGCTGTCGGCAAGTGTTATCTTTATGGGGTATTTTCCTACATTTACGCCAAAGATATGCTCAATACTCCATAATGCCGTATCAGATATATCAGCCGTTTGCTGCATTCCGTTATATACTTTTGGCTCAATTACGGGTATATCAACCGTCGCCTTTTTTACCGTAACAGTGATATAAGGCGTCTCGACATACACCTTGTCTGTGCCGTAAGTGAACAAAATCTTGCACATATATCTGCCGCTGTCAGAAACATTTTTTATCGGCACACTTTCAGCTGATCCGACAAAGCCGACACCCTCTTTATACCAGGAGTATCCGACGGTTCCGTGGGATAGGAGAGGGTGTGACAGTCCTTCCAAGGACAAGCTGTGAGCCGAGCCGTCAAACCGAAACTCAAGCGAATTAATTGTAAACTCCGGCTCGCTCAGAGCATACATTGAATAGAGCCTGAGGTTTTTTGACGCACCCTTGCCAAAATCATAGTAACTGCCCACGCTGTTATCTGTGCTCCAGCCCAAAAAATCATAACCTGCCTTCTTTTCTATATCCGGCGGAGTGAGGAATTCCCCGAGCAGCCTCTTTTCTGTATAAACCGTCATATCTGCACTTATATATTCAATCAAAAACGGTTTGTAGACCGCCGCAAAATTCTTCTCGCTCTCCCCTTCGTATGTTTCAAAATAAGTAAGTTCTTCTCTGTTTTCATTTATATCATAAATTGATATGTTTTTTATTGATTCTTCGGATGCGCCGTAAAAAACTTTTTTCATTTCGCCAAAGCCGAATACATCTTCATAAGTAACACTGAGTTTGCCGCTGAACATTTCTCCGTTATACGACAGACTCAGCGGAGATGAGGTATAGACGGACGTTTTATCCGCACTTATAACAGGTGAGCCGAAAAGGTATGCCGTACTCTTACTGACAATAGCATAATTTCCTCCGCTGACTATCTCCCCTGCTCCGATATATACCGTACCGTATCTGTTTTCTATACACGGGGTGGTACCTGACATGATTTTTCCGCCACTGACATAAAGCTTTGCCTCTGAAGAATAATCAAGCGTTACACTCGAATTATTAAGATACAGACTGCTCTCATATATCGAAAGTTCTCCGCTGCGCACCCTGATATTTTCTTCCGAAAAGTTATATAGTTCAAGGTTTTTAAACACAACTTCCGCCGTCTCTATACTTAACTTCCCGCCGTTTAATGTGACTTTTCCCGATAAATTATAAGTAATATTTCCACTGAGTTCTATATCGTCATTTACTGCACAGTCAAGAAAAGTGAGATTTACATATTCTATATCAGAATTCTCAAAATAGTCATGTATCTCTCGAAAAGTGCCTGTCCAAAGCACGCTCGTCTGTGTCCCTGATTTTATATACGACAGCGCATATCCTCCATCCTTATTCTCTACCGTAAAATTACCGCTGTTATCAGCGGATACGCTTGTCCCAAACAGCATAATCAGCATCACAGCAGTTAATATAATGACTATTTTCGATCTATTACTCATTGACAAACCTCTTTTCCATTTATTGCCATATAATTATACCACTTGCAAACAGGCTTATCAACAAATATTACCGTTAACTTATCAAAAACTTTTGACACAAAAACACAAGAAAGATATCGTTTTACTTTTTTTCATTATTATACTTCATAAAAATAAAAAAACTGCTCCGGTCGACCGGAGCAGCAAAAAATCACTTCTCTTTATAGTAGAGCATACAATGGCAGTAGCCCTCAAAATCAGGGTCGGCTATCTGAGCTTTAAACTCATCGCACATGCATTTATACTCTTCTTTTTTCTCAAACCTGCACGGGCAGTAGCCACCGGTTCTCTTAAGTCCTTCCTTTACGGTTTTGACTATTTCTTCATCTTCGTTAAATCTTACCTTCATAACTTACCTCTCATTTATACTCATTAATCATTTTCTCAAGCGTCTCAATCGGTACAAGCCCTACTGCAAAATCAAGAAAAGTATCATCCTTTACAAAAGCCACCATAGGTATATTATCTACATGGAACATCTTTGCAAGCTCGCGGCTCTCATCAATATTAATTTTTACAAACTTGACATCTTTATACTTGTTTTCAAGTTCTTCCATTACGGGAGCAAGCATCCTGCACGGGACACACCAGTCTGCATATAAATCAATAACGACAAGTCCGTTATGCAATGTTACTTCACTGTCAAAATTTTCATTTTCTACAAAAATCATATTTACCTCCCGACTGATTTATTCTACCACATTTTGTATATCAAGTAAACTAATTTTATATTTTTTACAATTTGTTCACTTTATCTGCTATTTAGTAGTATATAATTATTTACAAATTTACACCTTAAGGAAGAGTTTAAAATGAACGGTTTCAGAACGAATATTATTGTTGATGTACATGATGTTGATTTTAATGGCGTTGCACGAACATCTGCACTTATGAGATACATACAAACCGCCGCACAAAACCAACTTACAGAAAACGGTATGTCTTACGATCAACTCAAGGAAAGAAAAAGAGCTTTTTTGCTCAGCAGGATCAAAATGGAATTCTTTGAGACAATCAGAGCGTATCAGCCGCTCACCGCTATCAGTTTTCCCTGTCACAGCAGAGGATTTAGTTTTTTGAGGTGCTACGAGCTCAGACGCGATGATATCATTGTGGGACAGGCTATTTCAATGTGGGCGCTTATAGATACGGATACACACTCGCTTGTAAAGGTAAATGACTTCGATTTGGGGCTTGACTTATACGACCCACTGGAAATTCCGATGCCGAGAATTCTTATACCTCACAACATCGAATTTGCAGGCAATTACACTGTAAATTATGACGACGTTGATCAGAACAATCACATGAACAACACCCGTTACCCGGATATGTATTCGAACTTTCTCAATCTCGAAAACAAGCGCATTCAGTCCATAACCATAAACTATATGAACGAGGCGCCTGCCAAGGACACTCTGAAAGTGGAGAAGGCTAAGCTTAACGGTCTTTATTACTTCAGAACCACCCGCTCTGACGGAAAGGTAAACACGGAGGCTGAAATAAAGCTTTGCGATATTTAAATTATTGCGTTTGTTGCTTTTTTGCCGTCAGATTATCAAAAAATATATCTTTTATCGACATTTTTCGATAAATATCCTGCAAAATAAATGAGCATGTTTCATTTTTCAAGTTTTCTTTTTCCGAACTTGACCGGTGAAATGTGCTCTTTTTTCGCAAAAAGAACAATTTTTGCAATAATCTTAAACAAACTAAAATTTGTGTGTTAATTTTCCGCATAATATTAAACTACAAGAAACGGTTATTTGTGATAAAATAATCGAGCATCACTGATTAACGGAGAATTATATGAAAATCATCAAAGCAGACCAAATTGTTGTAAAAGACGAAAAAAGAACTTTAAACGGAAACAACTACAGTTACAAATTGTTTTTCAACGAGGGTACGGATATTTCAAGTTATAAAATTCCGCTCTACTCAATTTCCGTAGAAATGAAAATGGACGACGGTAAAGAAACAAAAGCACAGACAAACAACATGTTCCGTGATTATCACAAAGCTCTCACTTTCTTTCAAAAGCTTGTAGAGAATTACTGCACTCCCATCGACCTTGCATATATTATCGAGGACGAACTGAATTAATTTCAGAGCTCTTTATCTTCCCATTTCAGGTCCTGAAACTGTCCACCCTTGACAAAAGCTTAACAATATTATATAATAAGTTCAGAATTATTCGAAAGGAATTAGACAGATGGATTCTAAATATGAAGCTCTTTTTACGCCATGGAAGATAGGAAACTGTGAAATTAAAAACAGGATCGTACTCTGCCCTATGGGAGGAACGTCGCTTTTCGGTTGGATGGAACCTAACCACTTTGACGAGGAGGCGGCAAACTTCTTTCTTGAAAAGGCTAAGAACAATGTAGGTCTTATCATACCGGGAATTGCACCGATCAAAGATACATTTTTCGGAAAATGGCTGTGGCAAAATCCTAAGAAATTTGAAAAGTTAAAAGTATATATGGAGAAAATCCATTCATACGGAGCAAAACTGTTCATACAGATCACCGCAGGAATGGGTCGCTCTTTTGCTCTGCCGACAAATATGGTCAAACTTCATAATAGCCCTATACTGCGCACACTTGCAAAACCCATTATTGATATCAGGTATCAATCCGCAAGCCCGAGCGAGCTTCCGTCCCGTTGGGCGGAGAACACAACCTGCCGCCAGATCACAAAAAAGGAAATTCAGGAGATAGTTGAAGGTTTTGCAAAAACCGCAAAGCTTTGCATGGACGCAGGCGTTGACGGTATTGAAGTACACGCTGTGCACGAGGGATATCTGCTTGATCAGTTCACTCTCGAATACACGAACAAGCGTACGGACGAGTACGGCGGTTCTTTTGAAAACAGATATCGTTTTGCTACGGATATAGTAAAAGCAATAAAAGAAAGGTGCGGAAAGGACTTCCCTGTTTCCGTTCGTTTCTCTGCGGTATCGAAGGTAAAGGATTTCTGTGTAGGAGCTGTACCCGGTGAAGAATATACAGAACTCGGAAGAACTCTCGAAGAGAGTGAAAAAGTTGCAAAATATCTTCAGGACGCCGGATATGATATGCTTAATACCGATAACGGTACATATGACTCCTGGTACTGGTCACATCCGCCGATGTATATGCCGCAGAACTGCAATCTTGAGGATGTAGCCCACATCAAAAAATTTGTTGATATCCCTGTTGTTTGTGCGGGAAGAATGGAGCCGGATGTAGGAGCCGAAGCTGTTGCAAACGGTCTTATCGACGCTGTGGGAGTTGCAAGGCAGTTCCTTGCCGACGGCGAATGGGTAACAAAGCTCATTGAGGACAGACTCGAGGATATACGCCCGTGTATATGCTGCCATAACGGTTGCTTTAACATGTCTCACTACAAGGGAGTTGCCAACGAACAAGACCTCTCAGACACAAGACACATGTCACGCTGTGCGCTCAACCCTCCCGTTATGCAGTCAGGCAAGTACAAAATCAAACCTGCCAAGGTATCAAAGAACATCGCCGTTATAGGCGGCGGTATCGGAGGTATGGAGGCGGCTCTTGTATGTGCAAAGAGAGGCCATCAGGTTACAATTTATGAGAAGTCTTCAGAGCTCGGAGGCGTATTTATCGCTGCCGCCGCTCCCTCCTTCAAAGAGAAAGACAGAGACCTCATCAAGTGGTATAAGCGCGAAATCTCAAGAAATCCGAAAATCAAAGTTATTTTTAACACGGAAATTACAGATATCAACTCTTTAAAGGCTGACGAAATTATTGTTGCAACGGGATCAAAGCCCAACAGTATCCCCGTAAAGGGCAAGGATGAGTACGCTATCGAGGCATGCGAATATCTGCTCGGCAAAAAAGAGGTCGGTCAGAATGTTGTTATCGTCGGCGGAGGTCTTACAGGCTGCGAGATAGCATATGAACTTTATCTCAAAGGAAAATCTCCGACTATCGTAGAGATGAAAAACGATCTTATCGCTGTAAAAGGCGTTTGTCTTGCAAACTCAAGCTATTTGCGTGACTTCTTTGCGGCGCATAAGCTCCCTATTCATCTTGAAACACAGCTTAAAGAAATACACAGCGACGGAGTAACGGTTGTGGATAAGAACGGAAAAGAATTCAAGATAAATGCTGACAGCGTTATTCTTTCTGTCGGATACAAACCGAATCCTCTTACAAAGAAATCCTCTCATGTCCACATTATCGGAGATGCCAAGAAGGTCGGCAATCTGCGTACCGTTATCTGGGGCGCATGGGATGTCGCTATGAAACTCTAAAATATTCGGCGTGTCCGTAAAACAAGACAACCGGCATAAAGAGCGAGGCAGAATTTTCCGCCTCGCTCTTTATTTTTATATGACAGTGAAAACGCTGTGCAAGGGCGTTTTCGCTGTTTTCTTATTCCCTCTCAAATTTTTTAAGAGGCATAACATCCGCACTCTCGCGAAGAATCCATTGTCCGTTTGTAAAATCGGGGATAGCTACCGGGGCACCGCCTTTTGCAATTGACTCCTCAGACAAAGCTGTAATGCTCATCCACGCAGCCGCGTCATAAACATCAATCGGCATAGGCTCGCCTTTCATTACGGCGCTGAAGAATGCCTCGAACATAATGCCGTCCATTCCGCCGTGTCCTCTTTGCTTATCCTCCTCAGTCATATTATACCATACATCCGGAAGATAGTCTTTGTAATAATCACGCGCATTGTCAATGCTGTCTTTAATGTAATCAACGGTCTCAAAATATTCTTTCATTCCGTCCAAATATACTGAATTATGATCCATAAAGTAGCTGCCCTTTGTTCCTCTGACCGTAAAATTCCTCGTATACGAGCGAGGCAAAGTTGTATCAAGCTTAATGGTAACCGTTTCTCCGTTATTACATTTAATTATCGTTGTTACAACATCTCCCTGATTAAATACTACATCCTTAAGTTTCGGATCGCTCTCATAGAGTTTGTTCTCTTCTATGTATTCCTTAAGTCCAAGCGCTTTACTTGATACTGATACAAGAGACACCATTCTGTTGCCTCGGTTAATATTGAGCAGTTTTGCAATAGGTCCAAGTTCGTGCGTGGGATAGTTCTCACAGTTGCGCGTGATATAATTTCTCAGTCTGTAATGACGGTTTATATTGCCTTTTGATATTTCAGAGCGCAAATCGTGCGAGTATGCTCCCTCACAGTGAACGATATTTCCGAATTTGCCGTCTCTCGCCATTGCCGTCGCAAGGAGTTCTTTGTCGTTATAACAGCAGTTTTCCATAAGCATAAAAGGCGTTCCGGTCTTCTCATATGTGTGCACAAGGTCATAACACTCCTGCACCGTGTATGATCCGCCTACCTCACATCCCACTGCTTTGCCCGCGAGCATGGCGTCAATCGAAATCTTTATATGAGATTCCCAGGATGACGGAACATATACTGCCTCCACATCCTGACGGGCAAGAAGCTCGTGATAATCCGTTGTTGCAAAAGGAGTATTGCCCATCTTTTCTTTAACAAGCTCTACTGCTCTGTCCACTCTGTCCTGATATACATCGCAAACCGCCGTAATCTCAATATTGTCGAAAAGCACAAGGCAATCCCTCATTGTGCCGTATCCCCTTCCTCCGAGACCTATAATTCCAACCTTTAATTTTTTCATATTATCCTCCGCTTTATAATAAATTTTTGGCTTTCAGTATTATAAAATTGATTCCCTTGTGGTAGGCAGTTCTCTGTTTCTGAATTTCAGTGCGGAAATTCCGACTTTGGATGCAAAGAATTCAGAAAAATAATTCTCGTTTTCAAAACCGACACTGTAAGCGATTTCTTTTATACTGAGTCGGCTCTCAAGCAAAAGCCTCTGACTTTCGGTAAGGCGCTTATTCAGTATGTACTGCTTCGGACTGACTCTGAAGACACGCTTAAAATAATTTGAAAAATAAAGCGTGCTGATATTCATCATCTGGGCAAGCTCGCTCAGGGTTATTTTCTTTGAGTAATTCTCTTCTATATATTTTATCACCTTATCAAATTTACCGAGATTTAAGACATCAACATTTACATCCTTCAGAAAATCGGAAAGCATAAGATTCATCGCTCCCTGAACCTTAAGACGGGATGCTGCATCGCATTTAGAATAGTTTTCAACCACTATCCGAAAAAGCCGCTCCGTCAAATCATCCGCCTCTACGCTGTATTTATCCGAAAGATACCTGTAGAGCGAGAAAACATGCAGGTCGGACTGAAAATGAATATAATATTTGTTCATTTTGTCGGTAATGTTGGAGCGGATAACGGAGAACGCAGGTACAAAATACACATGTCCCGGCTCCAAATACAGCTGTGTATCCATCAGTGTTAATTTTGCATTTCCCTGTGTAAGATAGTACAGTCTGTGATACTGAATGTCGTTGTGATATCTGTCCCACTTTACATTATTCCACTCGCAGCCTATGTCACGGCGCTCGGCAAAAACAACGGAATAAGACGCATTCAAAAAATTTGGATTATTCATATATACCTAATTTTTGTTAAGAATTTTGTATAAATAACCTATTGAAATCATTGTAACATAATTTTATAATAAAATCAATAGAAAAAACAAATTTCGGAGGTAAAAATTATGGCTAAAAGCAGACTTATCGGTGATTATCCCGTTATCGGAATTCGCCCGACCATTGACGGTCGCCGCGGAGCATTAGGTGTAAGAGAATCTCTTGAAGAGCAGACAATGAATATGGCAAAGAGCGCCGCAAAACTCTTTGAAGATAATCTCAAATATTCAAACGGCGAGCCCGTAAAGGTTATAATCGCAGATACCACAATAGGCAGAGTGGCTGAGGCTGCCGCCTGCAATGAAAAGTTCCGTAAAGCAGGTGTAGATATCACACTTACTGTTACTCCCTGCTGGTGCTACGGTTCGGAAACAATGGATATGGACCCCCACACAATCAAGGGCGTTTGGGGATTTAACGGTACTGAGAGACCGGGTGCCGTATATCTTGCCGCGGTTCTCGCAGGTCATGCACAGAAAGGACTGCCCGCTTTCGGTATTTACGGACACGAGGTAATGGACGCTGACGACACATCTATACCGAAGGACGTTGAAGAAAAACTGCTCAGATTCGGAAGAGCTGCAATTGCAGCTGCCACAATGAGAGGAAAATCCTATCTTCAGATAGGTTCTCTCTGCATGGGTATAGCAGGCTCACAGATAGACCCCAACTTCATTGAGGACTACCTCGGAATGAGAGTTGAGTCTGTTGACGAGGTTGAGATTATACGCCGAATGACCGAGGGTATTTATGACAAGGACGAACTTAAGAGAGC
Source organism: uncultured Clostridia bacterium (assembly GCA_944384515.1). Taxonomy (GTDB): domain Bacteria; phylum Bacillota; class Clostridia; order Oscillospirales; family CAG-272; genus UBA1740. The sequence continues at coordinate 30,541 of CALWTU010000036.1, read as the reverse complement.
TCTTGAATGGGCAAAGAAAAACTGCAAGTTCGGCTTTGACAAAAACCCTGAAAATCTCAAGAAATCAGACGAGCAGAAGGAAAAAGACTTTGAGTTCTCTATCCTCACTGCAATGATTATAAAAGACCTTATGAACGGAAACAGCAAGCTGCCCAAGGGCGCTGAGGAAGAAATGGTAGGTCACAACGCCATTGCCGCAGGCTTCCAGGGTCAGAGACAGTGGACCGATTTTTATCCCAACTGCGATTTCGGAGAGGCTATACTCAACACATCTTTTGACTGGAACGGAACAAGAGAGCCGTACATACTCGCAACCGAAAACGATGTACTCAACGGTCTGAGCATGCTGTTTATGAAGCTGCTTACAAACCGTCCTCAGATTTTTGCCGACGTGCGCACATGCTGGTCGGAAACAGCTGTTAAGAGAGTTACTAACTATAATGTCGAGGGCAAAGCAAAAGACGCAAAAGGCTTTATCCACCTTATAAACTCCGGTGCCGCTTGTCTTGACGCAAACTGCCGTGCAATCGGAAAAGACGGCAAAGCCGAGATCAAGCAGTGGTTCGATGTTACCAAAGAGGATCAGAAGAACATCATGGAGAATGTTGAGTGGTGCGCGGCAGACTGCGGCTACTTCAGAGGCGGCGGATTCTCCTCACGCTTTGTGACAAAGGCGGAAATTCCCTGCACTATGTTAAGACTTAATCTTGTTAAGGGACTTGGCCCCGTACTTCAGATAGTTGAGGGATGGACAGTTGACCTGCCCGAGGATGTATCAGACAAACTCTGGAAGAGAACCGACTATACGTGGCCCTGCACATGGTTTGCTCCGAGATGCGATGGCAAGGAAGGCTCCCCCTTTGAAGACGCATACAGCGTAATGAATAACTGGGGCGCAAACCACGGCGCAATCAGCTACGGTCACATAGGTGCCGACCTCATCACGCTTGCATCTATACTCAGAATTCCCGTTTGCATGCATAACGTACCTGCAAAGGACATTTTCCGTCCCTCTGCATGGAATGCGTTCGGCGCTGACAAGGAAGGTCAGGACTACCGTGCTTGCGCGGCATACGGCCCTCTCTTCAAGAAAAACTGATTTAAATCAAACTTAATGTTTTAAGATAAAACATACCGGCTCAAATGCGATTTTGAAAGCATTTGAGCCGGCTTTTTGTATTTTTTAAATTTTTACGCAATGATGTTTTTTCTCTCCTGCCTGAAGGTACCGACAGGAATATCTTATAAAAAACTCTTATCCGAGTTTAAAGACACGGCGTCTGTAAATATACTTGCATTCACCGCCGCTATAAAAAAGCCGACAGAAAGGAAAAAGAGCGGAGTAAGCGCAGTTCGGATAAAGCATCGGGTCGCTCGGCATATAGCCCAAAAACGACTTGATTCTTTCACTGTCGGAAGATGCGTCCAATCCGTTTATCTTAACCGAGCCGGCTGTCGGTTTGAGAAAATCAAGCATACATCTGACGGTCGTGGTCTTGCCGGCTCCGTTTTTGCCCACAAAACCGACTATACTCCCCCTCTGTATCTCAAACGAAATATTCTTAACGGCAACAAATTTCCCGTAGCTCTTGGTCAAGTTCTTAACTTCTATCATGAAAATCCACCTCCGGACTGTACTCTCCGCTTTAATTTTACCGTTTAAGTGACGGCAAATCAGCATTAAAGTATGAATTTTTCCAAAACGTATTTTACTATACCCTCTCCCGCACCGCAACCGACATCATCGCTCGCCTCTTTTGCCGAGGCAGACGCATTTTTAACCGCAACACCGAGTCCCGCTGTTTTAAGCATGGAGATATCATTGGGGCTGTCACCTGCCGCTATTGTCTCGATAACCGGAATTCCCAAATGTGACGCGAGGGTTATAATTCCCTCTCCTTTTGTCGCCCCGTTCGGAGTTACCTCAAGCGTCGAGGGATTGGATGTGGTGACACACAGAGATGTGTTTTTCTCTATATCTTCCTTAAACTGCGCAAGCTCGGACTCATGACCGAAAAGCACGGTTGCCATCTCGACGGTCGTCTTATCCTTGAGAAAGGCATATAAGTCATCAAGCTTTTCCGTATATTTTTCAATGTGATTCATGAAGAAATCGCTTGTATTGTACCTCTTTGCAACACTGAATTCATGATTATCGGTATACGCATATCCGTCAACATGATAAATGCCCATTGTCGTGTACTTTTTCACAGCTCCGATAAGGTAATTCAAATCCGATTTCCGAAAGACAAGGTCCTTAATAACACGAAGTTCTCCTCCGACTCTCTCATAAACCGAAGCCCCGTTTGAGCATATAAAATATTTTATTTTATCGCACTCCTTCACCGCGCACGGTATCTCACCATAGCAGCGCCCCGTACAAGGAACAAACTCCATTCCAAGCTCGGAGAGCTTCTCTATCGCCTCCGAGTTCTCTTTCGATATACCGAGTTCTCCGTTAAGCAAAGTGCCGTCAAGGTCGCACATAAAAAGTTTATAATTCTTCATTTATACCGCATACCCACCTAAAATTATTTCTCTGACATAAAGATTATACCACTCAACTCTTTTTTTGTCAATTGTACCTATTATCCATAATAACAAATTTTTAAGTAATAACTTTTAAATATATTGTTAAGATTGTTGACAAAATGCATGTAAAATGATATAATGGTTCAGCTTGGAAAATATCTTTTTTATCTTTGCGGGAGGTCTTTTCGTTGAAAAAAATTCAAATTCTACTCTCAACTTATAACGGAGAAAAATACCTCAGAGAGCAGCTTGACAGCTATACCAAGCTTAATAATTTTGACGATGTAAAAGTTTTGATAAGAGACGACGGCTCTACAGATTCTACTCCTGAGATACTCAGAGAATACGAAGAAAAATACGGCTTTGAAATTATCTTAGGCAACAACCTCGGTTTAAACCGCAGTATGCACGAACTAATAAAGGCATCGGATCAAAACTGCAAATACTTTGCGTTCAGCGACCAGGACGATATCTGGCTTGAAGATAAGCTGAAGCGGGCTTATGACGCGCTTGAAAAAGAGAATGAGAGTATACCCCTTCTCTACTCGGCGACATCCTATCTCACCGACTCGGAGTGCAATATACTGGGAAAAACATTTTTGCCTAAAAAGAAACTGTCGTTTTATAACGCCATGGTACAAAATGTTTGCATAGGTCACACACAGGTGATAAACGCAAAAATGAGAGAACTCTTGCGCCCCGTTTTTTCTGACGACATTATGATTTTTGATTATTGGAATTATCTTCTTGCCTCAGCTGCGGGAAAAGTTATCTATGACAGCACCCCGACAACATATTACAGGCAACACGGAGATAATGTAATAGGCTATCAGCACAAAAAACTCGGCAGACTGAAAGTAAGACTTAAGAGGGTCACTTCAAGAGTATCTGTAAAAAACGCAAAACAGCTTCTGGCTTTCTGTAAACTCTACGGCGATATTATGTCAGACGAACAGAAAAAGGAAGCCGAAAACTTCTTTAAACATCAAAAAAATTTTTTTACCAGATTGAAATATTGTTTTATAACCAAAACTTACAGACAAACCTTCACCGAAAGTATCATATTCAGAATAATGTATTTATTTAAGAGGTACAATATAAATTAACCAAATATTTTGAAAGGACTTTATTATGAAAATTATTGTAACAGGCGGCGCCGGATTCATAGGCGGAAATTTTGTTCACTATATGCTGAAAGAACACAAGGATTATAAAATAATCTGCCTTGACTGTTTGACATATGCGGGAAATATGGAGACGCTCGCTCCGGTAATGGACAACCCCAACTTCAAATTTTACAAAGTTGATATCACAGACAGAAAAGCTGTATATGATGTTTTTGAAAAAGAGTCTCCGGATATCGTTGTTAACTTTGCGGCGGAGAGCCATGTCGACCGTTCAATAGAAAACCCCGGAGTATTCCTTAACACAAATATTATGGGAACTGCCGTAATGATGGACGCCTGCCGTAAATACGGCATAAAGAGATACCATCAGGTATCAACGGACGAGGTGTACGGAGATCTGCCGCTTGGCAGACCCGATCTCTTCTTTACGGAGACAACCCCGATCCACGCATCGAGTCCCTACTCTGCCTCAAAAGCGAGCGCTGACCTGCTCGTACAGGCATATCACAGAACATTCGGACTGCCCGTGACTATTTCAAGATGCTCAAACAACTACGGTCCGTATCACTTCCCCGAAAAACTCATCCCGCTTATGATAGCAAACGCACTCAACAACAAGCCTCTGCCCGTATACGGCGAAGGTATCAATGTCAGAGACTGGCTGTATGTTGAGGACCACTGCCGCGCAATTGACCTTATCATTCACAAAGGTACGGTAGGCGAGGTATACAATATCGGCGGACACAACGAGATGCGCAACATCGATATTGTAAAAATCATTCTTAAGGAACTCGGCAAGAGCGAGGACCTTATCACATTTGTAAAAGACAGAGCCGGACACGATATGCGCTACGCAATCGACCCGACCAAAATTCACAACGAGCTTGGTTGGCTGCCTGAGACAAAATTCAAAGACGGTATCAAAAAGACAATCAAGTGGTACCTTGAAAACCGCGAGTGGTGGGAAAACATTATCAGCGGTGAATACCAGGACTACTACAAAAAAATGTACGAAAACAGATAACTCGGAGTTGTTATGGGAAAGTTTAAATTTATTGAAACCGGTATTAAAGACCTCTTTGTAATAGAGCCGACGGTGTTCGGCGACGAGCGCGGATACTTTATGGAGACATATAACAGTGAGTTTGCGCCGTATATAAAACACATTGACGGTACACCTTGCGATTTTGTACAGGACAACCAGTCACGCTCAAAAAAAGGAGTGCTCAGAGGTCTGCATTTTCAGATGGCAAACCCGCAGGGTAAACTCGTCAGAGTAATCGAGGGCGAGGTTTACGATGTTGCGGTCGATCTGCGCAAAAACAGCGACACATTCGGAAAATGGTACGGAGTACTTCTCAGTGCGGATAACAAGAGACAGTTCTACGTACCCGAAGGCTTTGCCCACGGCTTCCTCGTTACAAGCGAATATGCCACTTTTGTATACAAATGCACAAGACTTTATGACCCGCAAAGCGAAGGCGGCTTGCTCTATAACGACCCCGCCATAGGCATTACATGGCCCAAAATCGATGCGGATATTTTGCTCAGCGAAAAAGACAAAAAGCATCCTTCTCTTGAAAACCTGGGCTTTGCCTTTTAATCTAAAAATTCTTTGGGAGACATATTTTGAAAAGAAAAATACTATTATTTATCTGCTTCATTCTTTCCCTCTCTATAGGTTTCGGAATAGGAATTGTTGCATTTAGTACTGAAAACATAAAAAATAGTATTGACGGTCTTGTGGACAAGGATTTTTCAGACGGCACTATAAATACCGAACAGATCGGTCAACTGCAATATTTCACCGTTAGCTTAGATGACGAGATTTATGTTAAAAACTTGCTCTTTAACGGTAATATTCACGATAATCTCGACTCTGTCAGAGTGTATTACACGGATAACGCAAACAAAGAGTTTAATGCGCAAAATTCATTTTTTCCCAAAATAATAATCAAGAATGATAATTATTATCTGGAAATTGACAAAAACGTTACTGCAATCAGGCTTGAACTTTTGCCATCCGACACAGTTGAGAACATAAAGGTAAATCCTAAAATCCTGAATATTCACACTGTTAATACTATTCTCTTTACGATTTTGCCGCTTGTTATATCTTTCAGCGCAGTTTCCCTCATCTTTGACAGGGAGTCCCTGAAAAAAGATATTTTGGCAATCAAAAGGTACAAATATCTTCTTTATGAACTTGTACTCAAGGATATAAAGACAAAATACCGCAGATCGGTACTCGGCCTGCTCTGGAGCGTGCTTAACCCGCTATTGATGATGATTGTACTTACGGCTGTATTTTCAAACATCATCCGCGTTGAGGTAGAAGGCGGTTTTGCTTTGTTTTATCTTACGGGTTATCTGTTATTTAATTTTATATCGGAATCTACAAACTTCTCGCTCAACACAATTCTTCAAGCGGCACAGCTCATCAAAAAGGTTTATATACCGAAATACATCTTCCCTCTTCAGAAATGCCTGTTCTCCTTTGTCAATATGATTTTTTCCCTGACAGCTTTCGTTATTGTGTTTACGATATTTATGATTTGGGGAAATGTAAGTCTTAATTCCTCTATGCTGCTGTTCCCCATTCCGCTTATACTTATATTTCTGTTTTCTCTCGGCTGCTGTTTTATTCTCTCCTCCCTGGTTGTTTTCTTCAGAGATATAGGTCATATTTGGGGAATACTCCTTACTGTCTGGATGTACGCATCTCCTATAATATACCCTATCAGCATACTTCCGGATTGGTTGGTTTCAGCAATAAAGCTCAACCCTCTTTACTATTACATTGATATGTTCAGAAACATTATGATATATGGCAGAATTCCCGCTTTTGCAGATTTCATCATTGCGTTGCTGTTCTCTGTAGCCTCCGTTTTGGTGGGCACGGTAATATTCCGCAAATGTCAGGACAAGTTTGTAATGTATATCTAATTTTAAATAGATCGGAGACTTAAATGGATAACAATATAGCTATTGAAGTAAAAAATGTTACCATGCGCTTTAATATGCCCCATGAAAAAGTGGACAATATCAAAGAGTTTTTTATAAAGCTTCTGAAAGGACAGCTGAGATTTGAAGAATTTGTGGCTCTCGATAATGTTTCGCTCACCGTGAAAAAAGGGGATGTTGTGGGTCTTATCGGTCTGAACGGTTCCGGCAAAAGTACTCTGCTCAAAGTTATATCCGGAATTTTAAAGCCGTCATCAGGCACTGCCGAGATCAGCGGAACCATTTCCCCGCTTATCGAGCTTGGCGCAGGCTTTGACTTTGAACTTACCACAAAAGAAAACATATTTTTAAATGCCGCCGTGCTTGGCTTTGACCGAAACTTCATCACACAGAAGTATGATGAGATACTCGACTTTGCCGAACTGCGCGACTTTGAAAATGTTGCAATTAAAAATTTCTCCTCAGGTATGATTGCCCGCCTCGGCTTCTCTATCGCAACGCTTGTCAAGCCTGATATTCTGATAGTAGACGAGATACTCGCTGTCGGCGACTTTATATTCCAGCAGAAATGTGAAAAAAGAATTTCAGAGTTGATGATGGGCGGCACAACGGTGCTCTTCGTCTCGCACTCGATAGAACAGGTTGAGAGAATATGCAAAACCGTATGCTGGATTGAACACGGAAAAGTTAAGATGATCGGTCCCGCAAAAGAAGTAACTGAAATTTACAAAAACACAAAAGCATAATTTTTCGGTTCATTTTTGTGATTAAAAAAGACTTGTATTGCTATGTTTGAGCATTTACAAGTCTTTTTTCTTATAAAGGTTTTTATTTTGAATTTTTTGGCATAATATTAAATATAAATTCTTTCTGTTAACTCAAGAGGTACACAGTATGACAGTATGCCAAAACAAAACAGCAAACAAGCTTATAATTATGTCGGTTATAGGCGCAGTTCTGACATCGGTATTAGGTTCTCTCTTCCATTTTGTTTACGAATGGACGGGCGAGAGTTTTATCGCCGCGCTCTTCAGCGCAGTAAACGAAAGTACTTGGGAGCATATGAAACTTTTGTTTATGCCGTATTTTTCCCTCTCATTTATAGAGTATTTTATATACTGCAAGTGCTACAGCAACTTTTTTATGGCAAAGCTCATCGGCGTTTTAAGCGGACTGTTGTCAATCATCGTCCTCTTTTACAGTTATGTCGGAGTTGTGGGAGATAATTTTGTTATAATAGATATTCTCATCTTCATTATTTCCGTATTTACGGCATACGGTGTGGCGGCGTTTGTAATGCTGAAGGGAGACGGTGAGACAAATCAGAAATCTGAAATTTTTTCTCTATTTATGCTTGTGCTGATTTGTGCCCTGTTCTTTATATTCACATTTAACCCTCCGGAAATAGGTTTGTTCTTAGATCCGTTATCCGGCGGATACGGAATACAGTAATTTAATATAAGAGATATAAGTTATCCCCCTCTGTGCAATACAGTCTCAAAAATGAGATTTTGCAGAAAGGGGGATATATTATGATAAATAAAAAATATGCCGAAAGCTTAAAGGAGGCAATTAAACTTCTGTGGGTATTCAAAGTACCCTTTGGCTGGACATATACCGCAGGCAGCACTCCTGCATGGGTTGCTCAGTTCAGCTTCGGTTTTTACAGCCTCATGCTCACATCTTTAATAATCGGAGCCGTTTTCATGTTGCTCTTTAAACCTCGGACATGGTGCACTTTCTGCCCTATGGGAACAATGACTCAGGGTATTTGCAAAATAAAAAATAACTTAAAAAAGAGTTGATTTTTTTAAAAATATATGGTAGTATATTTAGGGTGAAAATACATATATTTAAATTACGGTTAATTTTTTATCCTTCCAAAAATAAACATATGTAATTCACATAAAAAATTCAGGCAATTTTCAGGACAACTTAAATAAAAAGGAGAATTTTATGAATCAGAAATTTTATATTTGTCAGCATTGCGGAAATATTATAGCAATGGTAAAAGATGCAGGCGTAAATGTTGTATGCTGCGGCGAAAAGATGAAGGAGCTTGTTCCCGGTACGGTTGAGGCGGCTCACGAAAAACATATTCCCGTATACGAGGTAAAGGGCGGCAAGGTTTATGTTACCGTCGGAGCTGTTGAGCACCCTATGACCGAGGCTCACTATATTGAGTGGATCTCTTTGCAGACAAAGAAAGGCAATCAGATAAAAATGCTTACTCCCAGTGATGCACCGAAGGCCGAGTTCTGTATTTGCGATGGTGACGAGGTTGAGGCGGTTTATGCTTACTGCAACCTTCACGGACTTTGGAAGGCATAATTTTGGTTTATTATTGCAGTCACAGGGCGAAAAACTGAGCAATATGGCAAGATAAAAGCACTCACAGCACGGTTTGCTCTGCGACAGCAAAAACCCTCACAAACGGCTCTGTCCGTTTGTGAGGGTTTCTTTTTATGCTTTTTCCTCTGTCATTTTAAGAAATTCATCTTCGTCGATAATTTTAATTCCGAGGTCTTTTGCCTTTTGAAGCTTTGAACCTGCCTCGTCTCCCGCAAGTACGTACGAGGTCTTTTTTGATACGGAAGAGGACACTTTGCCGCCGTATTTTTTTATAATGTCACTCGCCTCATCTCTTGTCATTGTCGGCAATGTGCCGGTAAGGACAAAAGTCAGTCCAGCAAATGTATCGTTTTTCTTTTCCGCTGTTGCGTGTGTGTTTAAACCGAGCTCGGAAAGTCTCTCGCAAAGCTGACGCGTTTTGTCCTGTGCAAAGAACTCGACAAGAGCGGTTGCGGTTACCTCTCCGATATCCTCTATCTGTAAATAGTCCTCAAATGTCGCATTCATACATGCATCAAGTGTCTGCATTTTTGCCGCAATTTCCTCCGCCGCTACCTCGCCGACGCCTTTTACTCCGAGTGCAAACAACAGTCTCTCAAGTCCCCGTGACTTTGACTCTTCAATGGCATTTATGATATTTTCCGCGCTTTTTTTGCCCATTCTGTCAAGATATTCTATCTCCTCGGCTTTGAGAGTATAGAGATCTGCTATATCGGAAATGAGTCCCTCTGCCAACAGAAGTTCCACAACCTGCGGTCCCACACCTTCAATATTCATTGCGGATTTTGAGGCAAAATGCACTATTGCCCTGGCATTCTGAGCCGGACAACCGGGGTATACGCATCTTATCGCAACACCGTCTCCGCTGTCGTCACGGACAACCTCATGTCCGCATGACGGACAAACCTTTGGCATTTCAAACACCTGTTCGCTTCCGTCGCGTGCCTCTTTGACGCTTCCGAGTATCTCGGGAATTATTTCTCCCGCCTTGCGGACAATAACGGTATCTCCGATCCGTATGTCCCTGTCTCTGATTATATTGATATTATGCAGTGTCGCCCTCTGCACCACCGTTCCCGCAAGACGGACCGGTGCAAGGTTTGCGGTAGGTGTCAAAACTCCCGTTCTGCCTACCTGAATATCTATTGAGAGAAGTTTTGTGGGCTTTTCTTCGGGCGGATATTTGTACGCTACAGCCCATTTCGGAGTGCTTGTTCCCTCGCCTACAACCCCTCTTCCGCTGATGCTGTTAACCTTTACTACCGCGCCGTCCATATCATATGCAAGGCTCTCTCGCTTTTCTCCGAGATATTTGACATGCTCGGCAATTTTATCAAAACCCACAAGCGCCTTTCTGTCTTGGAGAGTAACAAAGCCGAGTTCATTAAGTCTGTCAAGTATGTCCGAATGCTTGTCTAAAGTTTTACCGTCAAGGAAAAGCTCTCCCTCCTGAAGATTAAATACAAAAGCCTCAAGCCTGCGTCTGCCCGCAACCTTCGGGTCAAGCTGACGCAGAGAACCTGCCGCGGCATTTCTCGGATTGGCAAAAAGGCTGAGCCCCTCCGCCTCTCTGACTTCATTGAGTTCTCTGAATACATGTCTCGGCATATATACTTCCGCACGGACATTAAGATATTTTATCGGCTCCTTTAATTTAAGCGGAACAGAGCGCACCGTCCTCAAGTTTTCGGTCACATCCTCGCCGACAAAACCGTCACCTCTCGTAGCTCCCTGAACAAACACTCCGTCACGGTAAATAAGAGAGACCGAGAGTCCGTCTATCTTCGGCTCAACGGAATACTCTGTATTCTCTCCGAGTATATCGTTAGTTCTCTTTATAAAATCTTTCAGCTCTTCATATGAGAACACATCAGTAAGGCTGCCCATTTGCACTCTATGTGTAAATTTTTCAAATTTATCAATCGCTGCTCCTCCTACTCTTTTAGTCGGAGAGGTAGGGCTGTCAAATTCGGGATACTTCTGCTCAAGTTCAACAAGCTCTCTGAACATATTGTCGTATTCATAGTCGGTAATTTCAGGAGAGTCGTTCTCATAATAAAGTTTTGAATTATATTCTATTTTTTTGCGCAAAAAATCTATTCTTTCTTTTATTTGCTCACTGTTCATACGCCGCTCCTTAGTATTTACTACGCATATATTTTATCATTTTAGTATTCGCTTGTCAATCGGTTTAATAATCAAATGACACGCAAAAATCTAAAGTTTTTACCGAACAACCGACACTCTATTGCGTCATCATAATAAAAAACAGCAGAACGATTTTACGCTCCGCTGTAATTATTTTGTCTCGTTTTAATGTATAAATTTTTTTTCGCAAAGAAGTTTTTGTGCGGCTGCGAGTTTTACGCTGAGAACCAAAATCTCAACCGCAAGCTTAAGGTCTGCGTCTGTCGGATATGTCGGCGCAATTCTGAGGTTCTTATCCTCGGGGTCCTTGCCGTACGGGAATGTCGCTCCGACGGGTGTGAGAACCACACCTGCCCCCTTCATATACTCAAACACCATCTTAGCGGTGCCGGGCATAACATCAAGAGAGATAAAGTATCCGCCGTTCGGTTTGGTCCACTGTGCAACACCAAGTCCCGAAAGAGAGTCAAGACCTGCAAGCACGATATCAAACTTTTTGCCGATAAGCTTTGCAAGCTCCATCATATGGGCATGCAAGTTGTCTTTGTTTTTAAAGTATTTGAGATGTCTCAACTGATTTATCTTGTCATAACCTATTGTCTGTGCTCCGAGATACGGCGAAATCTGCTTAAGGTTCTTCGGAGATGCGGCAAAAAGAGATACTCCGCCGCCGGGGAAAGTAATCTTTGAGGTTGATGAGAAATAGAATATCCTGTCCTCGTTACCGTACTTTTTCGCCTCGTCGAATATGTTAAGCAGTTTATCTCCGTTTTCGTTAAAGTCATGCACCGCATAAGCGTTGTCCCACATAATTCTGAAGTCGGGTGCCGCACACTTCATTGAAGCAAGACGGCGCACAGTCTCATCCGAGTAAGTATTACCGGTCGGGTTTGAGTACTTCGGCACGCACCAAATACCCTTAACCTTTGGATCCTTGACAAGCTCCTCTACCGCGTCCATATCAGGTCCGCTCTCAGTCATTCTGACAGACAGAAGTTCAAATCCGAGCACCTCGGTAATTTTGAAATGACGGTCATATCCGGGAACCACGCAAATCCACTTGAGTCCCTGCTCCTGACACCACGGTTTCAGAGAACCGACAACGCCGAAAAGCATTGCCCTTGTGAGAGTATCATACATAAGCTGAAGAGACGAGTTGCCTCCGATAGTTACATAGTCCGGGTCAAGTCCGAGAACATCTGCATAAAACTTCTTCATCTCGGGAAGTCCGTCGAGAATACCGTAGTTACGGCAGTCAACTCCGTTTAATGACTTGCAGGACTCCTTATCCATCTCAACATTCATAAGCCCCTGTGAAACATCAAGCTGATCCGAATTCGGCTTTCCTCTCGAAAGGTCCAAGGACAAATTCCTCATCTTGTACTCTTCATATTTATTTTTTAACAGCTCATACTCTGCTCTCAGTTCTTCCTTAGTTAAATCTGCGTACTTTTTCACCTTAGATTTCCTCGTCTGCTTTTTTAATATCTTATTTCGTTTTTGCATTTTTTCTGTTTGAAAATTTCATTTTATTACAAAATACCCTTTTATTATATAATATTTCGGTGATTTTTGCAAGTGTTTTCCGTAAAAAAATTCATAAATGCTGTTTTTTGTGTATTTTATACAATTTGGCGCTCACATGCGCTTTTTTGTTATCGCTTTTTCCCACTGAAGTCAAGTAATACATTTGATAACCTATATAATAACATTATATTTCAAGTATTGACAAAATGTCATAATTGTTATATAATTTAAGTTATGAAAACATTCTTTGAAAGGATTACATAAATGGCAGACAATCAGAAAAAGTTAGTCGAGCAAATTACCTCGATGGATGAGGATTTTGCAAAGTGGTATACTGATATAGTCAAAAAAGCAGATCTTATAGATTACTCAAGCGTTAAAGGCTGTATGATTATTCGTCCTTACGGATATGCTATATGGGAGAATATTCAGAAAATACTTGACGCAAGATTTAAAGAGACAGGTGTGGAGAATGTTTATATGCCTCTTTTCATCCCCGAATCACTTCTCACTAAAGAAAAGGATCATGTCGAGGGGTTTGCACCCGAGGTTGCGTGGATCACATACGGCGGAAGCGAAAAGCTTGCCGAGAGACTTTGCGTCAGACCCACATCAGAGACTCTGTTCTGCGAGCATTATGCAAATATTATAAAATCGTACAGAGACTTGCCGAAGGTTTATAACCAGTGGTGCTCTGTCGTTCGCTGGGAGAAAACAACAAGACCTTTCCTGCGCTCAAGAGAGTTCCTCTGGCAGGAAGGACATACAATGCACAGAACAGCAAAAGAGGCGGAGGAAAGAACCGTCCAGATGCTGAACCTGTATGCTGACTTTTTTGAAAAAGATCTTGCCATTCCCGTTGTAAAGGGACAGAAAACCGACAAGGAAAAATTTGCGGGAGCAAAGGCAACATACACCGTTGAGGCGCTCATGCATGACGGAAAAGCACTGCAGGGCGGCACAAGCCACAATTTCGGCGACGATTTTGCAAAGGCATTCGGTATACAGTTCCTCGACAGCGACAATACGCTTAAGACACCTCACCAGACATCCTGGGGCGTATCTACCCGTATAATCGGCGGTATCATAATGACCCACGGCGACGACTCGGGACTCGTATTGCCCCCTGCTGTTGCTCCGATACAGGTTATCGTTATTCCCGTTCAACAGCACAAAGCCGGAGTTATTGAGGCGGCAACTGCAATTGTTGATACTCTTAAGGAAAACGGAATAAGAGTTAAGATGGACGATTCCGAGCAGTCACCCGGCTGGAAGTTCAGCGAATACGAGATGAAGGGTGTTCCGCTCCGTATTGAAATAGGTCCCAGAGACATCGCCGAGAACAAATGCGTTATAGTCAGAAGAGACAACAGAGAGAAATCCTTTGTCTCTGTTGACGAGCTGGTACCGGCTGTAAAAGACGGACTTGAAAAACTGACGGCGGCGCTCTACGAGAAGGCACTCAAAAACAGAGAGCAAAGAACATATGAAGCCGAAGACATGGAACAGATGAAAGAGATTTCACAGACAAAGAGCGGATATATCAAAGCTATGTGGTGCGGAAGTCTTGAATGCGAGATGAAGCTCAAAGAAGAGTGCGATGTTACATCACGCTGTATACCTTTCGGCGTAAAGCCTACGGGCAACCGCTGTGTATGCTGCGGAAGAGAAGCAAAGAAGCTTGTATACTGGGGCAAGGCATACTGATTTTCGGCTTTACTTTGATTTTTAACATATTAAACTGTAATTTTTATTCCGGCGAAGGGAGGAGATACTATCAGTAATAATTTTGTTTTGAATATGCGCGCTGTAGACGGCAACAATGTAAAACTTGAATGTCATGATTCCCTCCCCTCTACATCAAAGCTTGCAAAAACTTATGCCGGACTTGGAACATACCCTGACAGATATGTTGTTTTTTCCGACAAACTGCGGCACAGCGACAGAACTGATGGCCAAGTCAAATATGACGAGGGCGTATTTATGTCAATTATTCTTCGCCCGTCTATATTCCCCTCTCAGGGTTCTCTGATTCCCGCTTTGGCGGCTGCATCAGCAGCCATGGTTCTTGATGAGCATACGGCAATGCCGGTAGGCATAGGATGGGTCAGCAATCTTTACTGCAACGGAAAATTAATAGGCAATGTTAAGATCGAGGGCAAACTCGACAACTTCACATCATACGAATATCTTATCGTAACTTTCAGTATTGTGCTTGAAAAAAAGCATTTCCCTCCAAGGCTCACGGATGTCATAAAAAAGGTGTTTGAAAAGGATAACTCCTCTGTTTCAATGATTATTGCGAAAAATATTCTGAACAGATTTTTTAAGTATTACTCCAACCTTAAAAACAGCTCAAAATTTATGAATATTTATAACAAATATTTTCTTATGCGGGGAATGAGCATAAGATATACCGAAAACGGAAAGAGACACAGATACAAGGTTATCGGTATAGATATGGACAGCTGTGCTTTGGTGGTTGAAAGCAGAAGAAAAGGCACCCGATACATTACAAAACCCGCAAATGTGCAAACACCGTCAAGAATAATAACTTGGTTAAGAAAAGATAACTGATATTAATTTTTACAAGAGCATATAAAAATATATCTTAATAAAAAGACTGTCTCAAATGCGTTTTCAGAGCGTTTGAGACAGTTCTTTTTCTATGCATTGAATAAGAGCGGATTAATTCGGTTTTCAATTCTTTTTTGTAATAAAACATCACTCAAAGGCATAGTATTCTATGAAAGACTTTGAAAGGTGTGAATAATATGAGTGATAGTTCTATATACAAGGATATAGCAAAAAGAACAGGGGGAGATATTTATATCGGCGTGGTAGGCCCTGTCAGGACGGGAAAATCAACATTTATCAGCAAATTCCTTGACACAATGATACTGCCGAACATTGAAAACGAGTATGACCGTGAAAGAGCGCAGGACGAAGTACCGCAGAGCGGTTCAGGCAAGTCGATTATGACAACAGAGCCGAAATTCGTACCAAATGAGGCGGTAAAAATCAAAGTGTCGGATGACAGCAGTATCAATGTACGGCTGATTGACTGTGTCGGATACCTTATAGACGGCGCAATCGGCGCAACCGAAGAGGGCGAGAGCAGAATGGTCAACACTCCGTGGAGTGAGGATCCGATGCCGTTTGAGAAAGCGGCGGAGATCGGAACGAGCAAAGTCATCTGCGAGCATTCCACCATCGGAATTTTGGTCACGACCGACGGAACGACATGCGATATTCCGAGAGAAAACTACGTCAAAGCGGAAGAGAGAGTGGCAAACGAACTTAAAAATATCGGAAAACCGTTTGCAATTTTGCTCAACTCAAGGACGCCGGAGAGCGACGAAGCAAGAAATCTCGCAATCGAACTTGAGAACAAGTACAATGTGCCTGTTGCCCTGCTCAATTGCAAGGCGCTGAACAAAGATGATGTGACTGAA
Organism: uncultured Clostridia bacterium; assembly: GCA_944384515.1. Taxonomy (GTDB): domain Bacteria; phylum Bacillota; class Clostridia; order Oscillospirales; family CAG-272; genus UBA1740. The sequence goes on along the minus strand of CALWTU010000036.1, from coordinate 14,436 downwards.
ATTCTCGGTCTCGTGCTCTCCCAATTTCCAATCAAGGAAATTAAGTTTAATCTCCCCGAATGGACGGATGTTTTGAGCTCGGAGCACCGTATACACCGTGAAGCACTTGAAATGGTAGTTAAACTTACGGAGAACGCGGAAAAACTCGGCGATATTGACAAAATTGCAAAAGAGGGCGAAAATCTCATAAGAGTGAAAACCAATCCAGGCGAAGGCACGGCAGAATTCTCAATACCCGTATCACAAAACGAATATTACACGGTAATAAGCGAACTCTCCGGTCTTGATATTGACAGCGAAAAGACGTTGGTGAGCACGATAAAACGCCTGTCGGATACCGAGAGGGAGTACAAGAAAATTGAGAGTGCATTAAATGACGTTAAAGATAAAGGCTACGGAATTGTGATGCCCGACCCTGATGAGATGGTGCTTGACACACCAAAAATTACAAGACAGGGCGGCGGCTGGGGCGTAAAAGTTTCTGCAACCGCGAACTCGATACATATGATAAAAGCCGGCATCAGGGCTGAACTATGTCCCGTGGTCGGCACGGAAGAACAGACGGAAGAAGTAGTAAAATATCTTGTTTCCGAATACGAAGACGACCCCAAAAAGGTATGGCAGTCAAATATGTTCGGAAAATCCCTTTACGACCTTGTCAACGACGGAATGAATATGAAACTGCTCAATATTCCGAACGATTCAAGAGAAAAAATCGGTGAGACACTCGAGAAAATAGTAAACGACGGTGCAAACGGAATGATTTGCATACTGCTTTAATGCTGTTTCAAAAGAAGAGGTGCAAAAGTGCCTCTTCTTTTATCATTTGTTAAAAAGTTATTGACAATTTAGTAATAACATGTTACACTTATACCGTTAATTTGACAAAATTACAATCAGGATAGAGGCGCATTTTGTAAAAGTATCCCGGTTAAACTTGGAAAAAAGGACAAAATGCCGAAGCGGGACTGATTTTTCCGTCAGTCTTTGCTGGGGTATACGGAAATACTTTATACCCTGTCGCATTTTTGTGGAGAGCTATCATATGTTTTTACTGCGTGAGGGTTAGTTGCACGCTGTCAAAAATCACGGCTTTCCGCCGTGATTTTTCTGTTTCTGTTGTAATTTTGCCCTAAAGAAAGGGTTTTTGTGTATGGTTAAACAGAAAAAAATCACACTTTTAGTCGCAGCTGTACTTATAGTTGCACTCCTCGTAGTTGCTGCCGTTATCGGCAGAGAAAACGGGCTTGAGGGAACATTCTGGTCTCTTATGCCTCCTGTAATCGCCATCGGTCTTGCTCTTATCACCAAAGAAGTTTTCAGTTCTCTTTTGGTAGGTATTATCTCCGGTGCCATGATTTACTCAAGATTTTCCTTTGCCGGAACAATTGACGCAGTTATAAATAACGGTTTGATTGAATCGGTTCAAGGCGGCGCGGGAATTTTCATTTTCCTTGTTGAGCTCGGAATTGTCGTTGCTCTTGTAAACAAGACCGGCGCGGCTTCAGCATTCGGAAAATGGGCGGAAAAGAATATAAAGTCAAGAGTCGGCGCACTGCTTGCAACATTCGCCCTCGGCGTACTTATATTCATAGACGACTATTTCAACTGTCTTACAGTCGGTTCTGTAATGTCTCCCATCACAGACAGCAAAAAAATATCAAGGGTAAAACTTGCGTATCTTATCGACGCCACAGCGGCGCCCGTATGCATGATCGCCCCGATATCCTCATGGGCTGCGGCCGTATCAAGTTATGTTGACCCGGAAGTTGCCGGAATGTCAGGTCTTCAGCTTTTTGTAAAAGCCATTCCCTTTAACTTCTATTCCCTGCTCACTCTTGTATTTATTATCGCACTTTCCGTTATGTGCTTTGACTACGGAAAAATGTCGGAATTTGAAATAAAGGCTCAAGAAGGCGACCTCGGTATTTTGGAAAACACAAAAGAAGAAGCAGTAAACAACTCAAAGGCATTGCTTTGGGATGTGCTTATTCCCATTATTCTTCTTATAATCATCTGCGTGGTTGCACTGATTTATGTCGGAGGATTTTTTGACAGCACCGGAGATTTCTACCATGACTTTATTGGCTCATTCGGTAACACCGACGCCACAGTAGGTTTGCCGTGGGGCGGTTTCATCTCGCTTGTTTTGATAATAGTTTATCTCATAATAAGAGGGCTCGTTTCATTCGACAGCGCCATGAAAGCCGTACCGGAAGGATTTATCGCAATGGTACCCGCAATACTCATCCTTACCTTTGCAAGTTCTCTTAAGAACATCACAAACCTCCTCGGCTCCGACGACTTCGTTAAGAGCATCATGAACAGTGCCGAAAATTTACAGTCACTCCTCCCTGCCGTTATATTTGTTATCGCAGCATTTATAGCTTTTGCAACAGGAACATCATGGGGCACATTCGGAATACTCATTCCCATCGTCCTCAACGTCTTCGATTTCGGCGATCCCCTGCTCTTTATCGGAATATCCGCCTGCCTTGCCGGTGCGGTTTGCGGCGACCACTGCTCGCCTATTTCGGATACGACAATCATGGCTTCTGCCGGAGCACGCTGCAACCATGTTGATCACGTATCAACACAGCTGCCATACTCAATGACGGTTGCCGCAATCTCGTTTGTAATGTTTATCATTGCAGGTTTTGTAAAGAGCGCCTGGATCTGCCTGCCTATCAGCGTTATTTTGACAGTCGGAACGCTTTTTGTAATCAAATACCTTGTAAACAGAAAAAAAGCATAAATACATAAAGCTCTTTTGTATTTTTGAGATAAATTTCAAAGAGATTAATTTTTTTACAAAAATTACTTTACTTTCCTTGTTTTTTCTGCTATAATTATAGGGTGAAAAATAATTTGCTATTAGCAGAATGGAGTATATTATGAGTCGTATGGTCGGTACTGTATCAAGAGGTGTACGAGCCCCCATAATCAGGAGTGGCGACAACTTGGTAGAGATTGTAACAAATTGTGTAATGGAAGCAAGCAAATCTGACAATTTTGAAATTCGTGACCGTGATATTATTTGCATGACTGAGGCAATTGTTGCCCGTGCTCAGGGTAATTACTGCAGTTGCGAAGATATTGCAAAGGATGTAAAACAAAAACTCGGAGGCGAGACGGTAGGTGTTATATTCCCTATCCTCAGCCGTAACCGCTTTGCAATATGTCTTAAAGGTATAGCTATGGGTGCAAAGAAGATTGTTCTTATGCTCTCTTACCCTTCTGACGAAGTAGGTAACCACCTTATCAGCCTTGACGCTCTCGACGAGAAAGGTGTTAATCCTTACAGTGATTGTTTGACACTTGAAAAATACCGTGAGCTTTTCGGCTACAAAAAGCACACTTTTACGGGTATAGACTATGTTGAGTATTACGAGAGCCTTATCAAAGAGGCAGGTGCTGAGGTTGAGATTATATTTGCAAACGACCCGAGAGCTATTCTTCCCTATACAAAAAATGTAATAACCTGTGACATACACACAAGAGCACGCTCCAAGAGATTGCTTAAAGATGCGGGTGCCGAGCGTGTGTTCGGTCTTGACGACATTATGACATCCTCTGTAGACGGCAGCGGATTTAATGACAAGTACGGTCTGCTCGGCTCAAACAAAGCTACCGAAAATCAGGTTAAGCTCTTCCCCAAAAACTGCCAGCCCCTTGTTGATAACATCCAGAAGAAGATGTTTGAACTCACCGGCAAGAAAGTTGAGGTCATGGTTTACGGAGACGGAGCATTTAAGGATCCTGTAGGCAAGATTTGGGAGCTTGCCGATCCGGTTGTTTCTCCTGCTTATACTGACGGTCTTGAAGGAACACCGAACGAACTTAAACTTAAATACCTTGCAGATAACGACTTTGCGGCTTTGTCAGGCGACGAGCTCAAAGAAGCTATCAAGGCAAAAATCCATGAGAAGGATGACAACCTTGTAGGTCAGATGATTTCCGAGGGTACTACTCCCCGCAGACTCACAGACCTTATCGGTTCGCTCTGCGACCTTACATCTGGCTCAGGAGACAAAGGCACTCCCATTGTATACATTCAGGGATACTTTGACAACTACACTGCAGAATAATTTATTTTGATAATTTTAAAAGCGTCTGAGAGGATTCTCAGGCGCTTTTTTGTGCGATACAACAATCCTAAAGACGGAGGATATAATTGACATCTAATACCCTTTTCCGCCAAAGCGCTGTCTAAGTAAAAATTCAGGCACAAAACCTAAAAATAAAAAAGGCGCAAATGCGCCTTTTTTATTTTGCCTTAATTACATAAGGCTCTTATAAAGCTCTGCAATTTCCTCAACACTTGTTTCTCTGGGGTTGCCGGGACGGCATGCATCCTTATATGCACTCTCAGCGAGGAAAGTAATATCTTCTTTCTTAACAATTTCCTTAAGGTCTGCGGGAATTCCTACATCGGAAGAGAGCTTCTTTACCGCATCTATTGCGGCACGGCGATACTCGTCAACACTCATCTTATCTGTTCCGCCAACTCCCATCGCCTCTGCTATATACTTATATTTATCGCCTGTTGCGGGAGCGTTGTACTCCATAACGGTCGGAAGTATAATTGCGTTAGCAACGCCATGAGGTGTGTCATAGAGCGCACCGAGCGGGTGTGCCATTGCGTGAACAATACCAAGTCCTACGTTTGAAAATCCCATGCCTGCTACATACTGACCGAGAGCCATGCCTTCTCTGCCCTCAGCGGTATTTGCAACGGCACCTCGCAGAGATCTCGAAATAATCCTGATAGCCTCAAGATGGAACATATCGGAAAGTGCCCATGCGCCCTTGGTGATATATCCCTCGATAGCGTGTGTCAGTGCATCCATACCGGTTGCGGCTGTAAGTCCCTTGGGCATTGTCGCCATCATCTCAGGATCAACAACAGCAACAACAGGAATATCGTGTACATCTACGCAAACCATTTTTCTGTTATTCTCAGCGTCTGTAATAACATAGTTGATTGTAACCTCAGCTGCTGTACCGGCTGTTGTCGGAACTGCAATTATCGGCACGCACTTATTCTTTGTCGGAGCAACTCCCTCAAGTGAGCGAACATCGGCAAACTCAGGGTTTTTAATTATAATGCCAACAGCCTTGGCAGTGTCCATGGAAGAACCGCCGCCTATAGCAACTATACAGTCAGCACCACAGGCTTTGAATGCCTCAACTCCCGCCTGCACATTCTGAATTGTGGGGTTGGGTTTAATATCTGAAAACAAAGTATACTTGATTTTAGCGTTATCAAGAACATCAAGCACCTTCTTGGTTACTCCGAATTTTACAAGATCGGGGTCGGAGGCAACAAATGCCATTTTAAATCCTCTTGCAATAATTTCATCTGCGACAGCAGCGATTGAACCCGCTCCGTGATAGGAGGTCTCGTTAAGAACGAATCTGTTCATGTCCGTATTCCTTTCATATTGAAAAAATTTAAAGATAATATTATACCCTTTAAAAGAGTTCATTTAATTATAAATCCATTCACCTTGTGCAGTCAATAGATAAACTGTAAATTATGTTTAAATTATTCAAAAAACACACAATATTTAAAAATAAAATAGTTAAAATGCCATTTCAGCTTAAAGAATTAGTAACTTTCTTTTTATTTACAAGTCCTCGCATTTTATAATAGATGACCGTGATTATACATGCGACAACCCATCCGAGCGGATATCCCAAAAGTATATTTATAACCGTATTTGAAATATAGTTCGCCATGACATAAAGATATATTTGTCTGAATACAACGAAACTGAAAATCATAATAAGCATTGTCGCAGTTGTATCGCCTGCGCCCTTTAGCCCTGCTGCCAAAATCATTTGCACACTGTACGGTATATAAAAAGGCGTTAGGATGCGCAAGAACAGCGCACCGTACTCAATAACTTCCGGTTTTCCGTTAAAGAAGCCCACCATTTGCTCCGCAAAAAGCAAAATCGGAATTGCTATTACAAACATTGTTAAAAGACATGCGTAGAACGCAGAATGGATGCCTCGCTTCGCACGGTCAACAAGTCCTCTTCCTATATTTTGTCCAACGAAAGTCGATGTTGCAAGAGAGAGCGCATTCATCGGTGCCAAAACAAACTGGTCTATCTTTCCGTATGCTGTGTATCCGCTCATAACATTGTCCCCAAAGCAATTTATATAAGACTGTACAAACACATTGGAAAAGGATGTAATACCCATTTGAAGCGCCAGGGGAAATCCCATAAGCACGATTTTTTTGAGCATATCAAGCTCAAGTTTCATTTTGCTGAAATATATTTTTATACTGCTCTTCGTTTTGAGGAGTGTTAAAATTACAAGAACTGCACAAACAAACTGAGAAATGATAGTAGCATAAGCCACTCCGTCAACTCCCATGTCAAATACAAGCACAAACACAAGGTCAAGCACCGTATTTATGACTGCACATATAACGATAAAATAGAACGGTTTTTGAGAATCTCCCACCGCTCTTAAAATTCCGGCGCCCATGTTATAAAACATAAGTCCTATTATACCCAAAAAGTAAATTCTGAGATATGTCACGGATTCTACCGCAACATTAGCCGGAGTTTTCATAAAATCAACCATTACCGGCGCAAGCAAGTATCCTGCAACCGTAAATACAATCGCCAGGATAAAGGTCAATACAAGACTTGTATGTACCGCCTCACTAACCTTCTCATCATTGCGGGCGCCGTAATACTGTGATATTATTATTCCCGCTCCGGTGGAAAGTCCCATAAAGATTCCGATAAGCATATTTATAATCGGCGCAGTTGTTCCGACAGCGGCAAATGCCTCGTTGCTGACATAATTTCCGACAACCCATGCATCCACCATATTATACATCTGCTGAAATATGTTACCTATAAATAACGGTATTGCAAAAGTAATTATATGGACAAGGATATTGCCCTCTGTCATATTTATTTCTCCGCGCTTTTTGGGAGTTAAAAATCGTATCATTTTATCACCTTAGGTAAATCATCATTAGTATTTTTTATTCTGTAAAGATTAGCCCGTTTTATATTTCCGACTTTCTCTACAACGCCTATATGCCTTAGTGTTGCAAGTGCAAACGGCGCTATCTTCCTCTTGACCTTACACTCTTTTATAAAATCTTTGAGAGTAAACTGCTCGGAGAGAGTATGCGGCAGAATACCGAAGTAATCCTCCTTTGATGACAAATCAAGAACGGATACAATATCGGTAGGCACCGTTTGCAAAAGGACATTTCTCCGTCTGCCTCGCGTCTTACCTTCTGATGCAAGTTTATATTCCTTCGCCTTAACGAACACAAGTTTTATCCTGATATTTTCATTATCAAGCTGTTTTCTTATGTTATACAAATAATAAAGTGCGTGATACACCCCCTCTTTGTGCGGACTAAGTCTTCCGCGGCTGAAAGAGGAGGTCGATTTATCAAAATATATTATTTGCTTCTCAAGGCAAAGAGGTATTACGACGGTGGTGACATTATTCTTTAAGAAAAGTTCAAGCTTCGGGACAAGCCGTCCGTATCCCCCTGTCTGTATTTCATAGATAAGGTTATCCCGTTTTATATCGCAGATTTTGCCGAGATATTTTACCTCGTGATAGCCGGTGTCCGGCTCTATCCACAATTTCAGAATTCTATGCATCGACTTCTCTTTCAGAGTTCCGATACCGGACGGAGTGATGTCCTCAGATATAACCTTTCGCACCGCTTCGTAAAATGCCTTGTCCTCTGTCATTTATCCTCACCGTCACAGCTCTGCTCTGTCAAAGCGGCTTTTGCAACATGCGCCGCCTCGGCGTCCATATTGCACTGCATCTCAACAAGCCTGACGCTACTTAGCATTTTGTCGGCAAGAGTCAGAGATTTATGCAAAAGAAGTTTGTCCTTCTTTGGAAGATATATCTGCTGCATAAACTGTATGAGCGCTTTATCCGGAGTAATTCTCTTGGCAATATTCTTTTCTCCTCTTGAAATAAAGAGAATACCTTTTACGGGTTTGACCGTATTTCTGCCGTAGTTCTCCTTTCCCTGCCACGGAGTGCCGTAGGCGTATGGAATGCCGTCAATTATTCTGACAATCGGCTTATCCCCGTTGATAATGCTGACCTTGTCCTTAAATTCTCCGAGCCAAAGTCTTGTATGAGTGGTTTTTCCCACTCCGCTCTTTGCGGTGATTATATACGCACCTCCCTCGTATTCGATAACCGAGCCGTGAAAGAGAAATGCGTCGTATTCCGGAATCCTCTCCGCAATATTTCTGTATGCGACTATAGTCTCGCAATATCCGTCGGAACAGTCAAATTCCGACTCTTCCCTCTCCTTTTTTATTTGTTCCTCGGTTGCCGTTACTGAAAATTGAGGTGTTTGCTCTGTAAGATAGTCACGGCACAGTGTTTTAATCTGTTCAAATTTATTGTCAATTTCTACAGTGATATCCGCAATTTTAATTTTAATCATTTGCCGCCCCCGTATGCGGCGATGAAAAACTCATTTCCGCTTAAAATCCTGATAGTGTAAAACTCCGCCTGTGTGCCGGCAAAATCAATCCTTGACAGTGCCGAGCAGCCGGCAAACGCATTCTCACCGATACTGAAGACACCGGCACTCATAGCCACAACCTTTAAGTTGGTGCAGCCGTAAAACGCATCTGTCGATATAGTTCTGACTGAGTCGGGTATAATTATCGACTCAAGTGCTGCTGAATCCGCAAACATCCCCTCGCTGATACTCTCAATTCCGTTCGGAAGTTTCACTATACTGAGAGCATTGCACGCTGCGAACGCAGAATATCCTATCTCTTTAACGCTGTCCGCAATATCCGCTTTGATAAGTGCACTGCATCCCTCAAAAGCGCTGTCGCCTATATATGTCACTCCGCTTGGAATTACAGCTTCCGTGAGAGATGTGCAGTAATAAAAAGCTTTTTCCGAGATAACAGTGATTTTTTCGTTATACTTCACATTCTTGAGTGCGGTACAGCCTGCAAAAGCTCCGAGATTGATTGTTTTAAGGTTCTTCGGAAGAATAACGCTCTCCAGACTTTCACAGTTGACAAATGCATTCTTGCCTATTTTCTGTATGCTGTCACTGAAGATGATGTTTTTAAGTCCAACACATCCCGTAAATGTTCCCTCTTGTATATCGTAGGTCAGCGAGCTGAGATTTACGGTTGTCAAACTGTCGCACTCGCCGAACGCATAAGAACCTATATACTCTACATTTGAAAGATCGAAAGACGGAACATTGACACAGCCGTAAAAAGCCTTTGAACCTATCATATTGACGCTCTTTGGCATAGTGAAGGAGTATAGTCCCATATTCATATAAAACGCCTCGTTGCCGATCGTCTCAAGTTTAGGAGGCGTTACAAATCCGGTGAGCATTGAGCAATACGCAAATGCGCCGGCTCCTATATCTCTGACAGAACTCGGAAGCTCTATCTTCTCTATATTCTGACAGTCATAGAATGCATCGTTTCCGACATAGCGGTATTTGCCGTTAAGCTTTATCTCGGTCAGCGCCTTGCAAGCCATAACAAGTCCTTCCGGCACTCCCTCTACATCAGCGCCGAAAATAAGGCTTGTCAATTTTTCGCACTCAAGAAAAACATATCCGCCAACTTCGGTTATGTTGTCCGTTATCTCAAATGTTTTGATACCTGTCCTTGAAAAGGCGTAAGAACCGATTGATTTAAGCGATTTTGGGAACTCTATCTCCTCAAGCGCCGAGCAGTAGACAAACGCATAGTCTCCGATACCACGAACACCATCTTTTATTTCCACATACTTTAAAGACGTGCATTCGGCGAACATAAATTCACCGAGTTTTTCAAGTGTGGAAGGAACAACAGCACGCTCAAGGGCGTAACAGTCAAGGAACATATATATTCCGACCTCTTCAAGTCCCTCGGGCAGCTCTATGCTCCTGAGCAGTCGGCAGTTTTGAAAAGCGTAATCTCCCACTGTCCTGACCTTTGCCTCTCCGAATGAAAAGCTCTCCATATAGATAGTGTTAAAAAACGCATAATCCGACAGTTCATACACATCACTTGACAGCTCCACTGAAATGATGTCGTTATTATTTGAAAAGGCAGAAGAAACCTTCTTTACTCCCTGCGGTACTCGCACCGCAACACCGAGCACTTTGCCGTCTGCGTCCTTTACTGGCTGAGTATGTTCTGTTGCGGTTATAACACCGTTTTCATACGGAACACTGTAGTTTAGCAAAATGCCGTCACCGACAATATAAAACTCGTCTTTTATATTCCTAAGAAACTCCGTGCCGATAAAAGCAAGCCCCCCGACAGTCTCGGTAGATGACGGTATATTCACCGATGCAAGTTTTTTCGCATGATAAAAAGCGTGGTTGCCTATCTCTTTTATGCCCTCGGGCATAACTATTTCTGTTACCGACTCGCAGTACATAAATGCTCTGTCCGCAATTTTTGTGACATAGTCGGGCACCGTGTATGAGGCAACCTGCGACTTTTGCGGCATGAGGAGCACTGTTTTATTTAATTTATCAACCAAAACCCCGCCGTCGGTCGTATATTTGGAATTGCCCTCGGGTACGCTTATACTCTCAAGAGCGCCACAGTTCATAAACGCATTCTTTCCGATACTGTCAATGCCGCCGCCAAGCGCAATGCTCTTCAAACTCTTGCATCCCGAAAAGGCCTCCTCGCCGATACTGACAACACCGTCAAGTCCACCGACACTCTCAACCTTTTCGCATCCTCTGAAAGCATAATCGGATATCTCGGTCACGGTGTTTGACAGTGACACCCCTTTAAGGGCTACGCATCCTTCAAATGCAGACTTGCCGATAACCCCAAGAGAACTTGAAAAGCCGAATTCCTCAAGCGCGCTGCACATGCTGAAAGCGCCGTCATCAATTTTGACAACGGTATTCGGCAGCTCAATCTTCTCAATATTAGCGCATCCGGTAAATGCATATGCGCCTATATTAATAAGTCCCTGCGGAAGCGTTATCTCTATAAGCTGATTGCATGAAGCAAAGGCATATGCGGAAATATTTGTCACAAAATCTCCGAGGATAACCTTTGAAACCTTGGTCTCGCGAAAAGCGTTTTCTCCTATCGAGACAACAAAACTGCCGTTTATCGCATCCGGCACAGTTACGCTGTAGTCGTCTCCGAGATAAGCGACAATCTCCGCACCTCCCGTCTCAAGCAAGGCGTATTCAAAATCCCCATATGTAAAAAGCTCAATATTCTTTTCTTTCTTTGGCAAAATAAGAACTATCGCCAAAACTATAAGCGCCAATGCAACAAACGCACTTATGCCGATTATTAATTTCTTTTTTAAACTCAATCTTTCGGTATCCTTATTTTTATTTCATTTTATACAGTATTAATTATACAATAGTTATGTGTCAAAGTCAATAGAATAAACTTCGTTATGATGACAAAAAACTTTGACAAATATGTATAAAAACACAAAATCGGGTAAAACATAACATAACTTGAAAGGAGATTTGATATGAGAAAAATTGTTTCAATTATTTTGACAGCCGTTTGTATATGCAGCCTTGTCGGTACAGTATGCTCTTATGCGGATTTCGGCAGCGGTGTCGAAGTTTTAAGCCAGGATGTCAAGCTTATAAAAAGCGGTATCTACGGCAAAAAGATAACATTTTCCGACTCTGACTTCAAAAAGGGTCTGGTTATCACCGATTTTGACAGTATAAAGATAACAGCTCTTCCCTCATCTAACGAAGGCACTTTGCTTCTTGCGGGAAGGAGAGTTTCAGAGGGAACAGAGATTAAGAGAAAGAACATTTCCGCACTTGTATTTATCCCTGCTGATAAGGATGTAAAAGAGGCTAAATTCCGCTTTACCCTGAACGGAGAAGGTGATGAAATCGACTTTATCATAAAGTATACAGATAAAATCAACACAACACCCAAGGTTCCCGAAGAAAGCGAGAGCAGTTTGTCAGTTAAAACACAAAGAGAAATTTCCTATTTCGGAAAACTTGCAGGTGTTGATAAAGAAAACGACGAGCTCGAATTTATTATCGTTTCATATCCCGAAAACGGACTTATAAAGCAGATTGAACCTGCCGGCTGTGACTATGTATACACGCCTCACAAGGATTTTATAGGAAAAGATAAGTTCACATATGTTATCAGAGACGAATACGGAAACTACTCCACAGTTCAGACTGTAAACATTACCGTTTGCGAAAAAATGGCAGATGTAAGCTTTACGGATATGAAGGACAGAAGCGAATATAACGCCGCTGTTGCAATGAGCGCCATGGGAATAATGAACGGAGCTATAATCGGAGACGGCAACTACTTTAATCCCGATAAAGAAGTCACAAGAGCGGAGTTTGTGGCAATGGCAATGAAGGCTGCAAAAATGAAGGCGGATACAACTCTGACAGAGACATTTTTTGAGGACAACAAAGACATCCCCAAAGCTCTTGTATCTTATATAGCGACAGCGCAGAAGGCTGGAATCATAAACGGTAAACTTACCGAGGACGGAATCTGCTTTGCTCCAAACGAGCCGATAACAAAATACGAGGCATCTGTTGTGCTTGCAAGAATATTCTCTCTTGAGATGAGCGGAGATATTTCCGTATTCAACGATTACTCGACAATTCCCACATGGGCAAGAGGCGCAGTTGCGACAATGATCTCTCAAGGTGTAATCAAACCTGAGCTTGACAGCACCGGAGCAACCGAAAAAATGACACGGGGTGACACTGCTCAGTTCCTTTATGTTCTTGCAGTAGAATAAATCACAAAAGAGGGGATGAATTTCCCCTCTTTTTTAATCGAAATCTATGCTTTTTTTATATGTGAAGACGTGCCTTGCGGCATATATACGCTTATCTGTCAGACTGCTTTTTTTGAGTTTTTGAAATTTCCCTTGCAATCTCTTTCGGAAGGTCTGACGGCGTTACGCCGTATGTTGAAAACTCCTTGGCAAGACTGTCTGCCGCGGCGGCATGATAGTATACCGACAGTGCACAAGCTTTCAGCACAGTAGTCTTTTTTTGTGCTATCATTGCCGATACGAGTCCGGCAAGTACATCGCCGCTGCCCGCCTTTGAAAGCGCCGACGAGCCGTTTACATTAATATAAACCGAGTCGCCGTCGGTAATTATTGTACCGGAACCTTTCAGCACCAAAATAAGTTTATTCTCTTTTGCAAACTTCTCTGCCGCTTCAAGTCTGTGCAGCTGCACAAGAGAAACATCCATGCCGCAAAGTCTTGCAAACTCAAGCGGATGAGGTGTTATGACTATCTGTCTTTTTGCGTTTTTGAGCATTTTAATTCCGTCATGCCCCATTGTCGATATCGCATTTATCGCATCCGCATCAAGAATAAGGCATCCTCCATCGCTCTCAACAAGGGCGCATACAAGTCTTAAAAGTCCCTCGGTATTATCAGAACCTGAGCCGATAAGCGTTGCGTCCGCTTCCTTCGACATGGCTACAATACTCTCGATTTCCTCATTTGTCAACACGGAGTTATCCGCTTTCCTCTTATATATTGCCTCGGGATACTTTAAAGACAACTGCCCGCAAAGCTCTTCTTCTCCTGCATAACTGACATATCCTACCCCTCCGCGCAGCGCCGCCTCCAAAGAAAGAAATGCCGCACCGTTATACTTACGGCTGCCCGTTATCAAAAGACATTTTCCGAATGTGCCCTTGTTGGTGTTAAGCTCCCGCTTCGGCAAATTTCTGTTTACCCATGCCGAATCAATCATATGATATCTGAAATCAAAGTCAGAAGATATTTTTGTCTGCGGAATGCCGAGGTCGTCATACACTATCTCTCCCACATATGACCTTGCGGGATAGGATATGATTCCCGGCTTTATATAAGAAAGTTCAACCGTAACATCTACCTTTATTCCGTACTCGCTGACACTTCCGTTATCCGCATCAATTCCGAGCGGAACATCTATCGCCACCTTAAGATTGCAAACCGTCTCTCTTATTGCAATAGCAAGTTTTTTCATATTTTCCGGCATCTCGCCGTGAAAACCAGTGCCGAATATCGCATCGACAATACAGTTTTGTTTCTTAACAAGTTCAACCGTGCTTCCGTCGGGGTCATAACTTATGACTTTACCGCCGAGGCTCTTATATTTTTCAAGAAAATACTTTCCCTCTTCACTGTTCTGCCCCGCACAAAAAACATCTATCACCGTCACATCGTACTTGTCCATGAGCTGTGAGGCACAGGCATATCCGTCTCCGCCGTTGTTGCCCCGCCCGCAAAGAATAATCACCTTGCTCTTTTCGCTAAGTCTTTTCTTTATTACATTGCTGACAGCCCTGCCGCTCTTCTCCATCAAATCAAGTATCGGAATGTTCAGCTGATTTTTACAATATTCGTCAATTTGAGATATCATTGAGGATACCGCAAGTTTCATCA